>JALSSO010000113.1 GCA_026984215.1 Gammaproteobacteria bacterium
TCCACGTGCGCAAGGACCGGCTCGCGGCCCGGGGCCTGGCCCCCGGGCCCTGGCTCGGGACGCTCAAACGGCACATCCAGGCCGGCCGCGTAGAGGAGATTCTGGACCTGCCCGGCGGCCGGCGGAGCAGGGTGCGGGAACTGGCCGCTGATCTGATGCTCGTCCGCCCCGGGCGCCGGCTGGTCTATGCCACCGATCTGGCCGACACCCCCGAAAACCGCGCGCGCCTGATGCGCCTGGCGGGCGGCGCGCACACCCTGTTCTGCGAGGCGGCGTTCGCCGAGGCCGACCGCGAGCAGGCTCGCCGCACCGGCCATCTCACCGCCCGGGCCTGCGGTCGGATCGCCAAGGCCGCCGCAGTGGCGCGGCTCGTGCCTTTTTATTTCTCGCGGCGCTACGAGCGGGATCCATGGCGGGTCTACCGGGAGGTGGCCGAGGTGTTTCCCCGAACCATTCCGGCACCGGAGGTGCTCAGCTCCGGCGGAGGGATCCTCTCCGAAGGCGGCGAGCCGGAGGATCCCCACGGTCGAGGTTCATAGGGCCGCCATGCAGCACACCGCATGGGGAGGAGCCGCGCCGGTTCAGCCCCCGTCGTCCACACGCAGCAGGTGCACGCTGAACCAGCGCCGTTCGTCGGTCCACACCCGCTCGCTGCGATAGCCGGCGCGGCGGGCCAGGGCGGCGAAACCCGGCACGGTGTATTTGTAGGAGTTTTCGGTGTGCAGGGACTCGCCCGCCTCGAACGCAAAACGCCGCCCGTCGATCTCGATGACCTGGGCCCGGCGACTGACCAGGTGCATCTCCACGCGGCCCGGCACCGGGTCGTAAAAGGCCCGGTGGTCGAAGGCCTCCGGGTCCACGGCCGCCCCCAATTCGTTGCGTATGCGGACCAGCAGGTTGCGGTTGAAGCGCGCGGTGACGCCGGCGGCGTCGTTGTAGGCGGCCTCCAGCACCGCGGGGTCTTTGCGCAGGTCCACGCCGATGAGCAACAGCCCGCCCGCGCCCAGGGCGCCGGCCACGCACCGCAGGAAGCGCTCGGCCGCAGGCGGGTCGAAGTTGCCGATACTGGATCCGGGATAGAAGGCCACGCAGTGGCCGTCGGGAGGACGCACCGGAAGGCGCAGTGCCTCGGAGAAGTCCGTGCACAGGGCATGGACTTCCAGCCACGGATAGTCCAGGGCCAGCGCGCGCGCCGCGCCGCGCAGAAATTCGCGGGAGATGTCCACGCCCAGCCAAGCGCGGGGCCGCAGCGATTCCAGCAGGAGCCGGATCTTGCGGCTCGCTCCGCAGCCGAGCTCCACCAGCCAGGCGTCCGGCCCGATGGCTGCGGCGATCTCGGCCGCATGGCGAGCCAGGATGGCCATCTCGGTGCGGGTGGGATAGTACTCGGGCTGCTCGCAGATGGCGTCGAACAGGGCCGAGCCGCGGGCGTCGTAGAAGAACTTGGGCGGAATCGACCGTGGGCGGCGCGCCAACCCCCGGAGGACCTCCTCGCGTAGGTTCGACAGCGTCGGCTGCTCGTCGTAGAAGCGCAGGGCGGGTTCGTTCATGCGTCGCGGGCCAGGCGGATGCCGCTGAACTGCCAGCGGTCTCCCGGATAGAAGAAGTTGCGGTAGCTCGGACGGATGTGATCGGGAGGCGTGGCGATGGAGCCGCCGCGCAGGACCATCTGGGCGTTCATGAACTTGCCGTTGTATTCGCCGAGCGCGCCCTCCAGCGGGCGGAAACCGGGATAGGGCAGGTAAGGACTCGCCGTCCATTCCCAGACGTCACCGTAGAGCTGGGCGAGGGGGCGCTGCGCATCCGCGCCGCCTGGAGTCAGGCGGCCGCGCTCGGCGAGGCCGCCCGACACGGGCTGGTCCACGGCGGCCAGCTCCCACTCGGCCTCGGTGGGCAGCCGCGCACCGGCCCAGCGCGCGTAGGCATCGGCCTCGTAGAAGCTCACATGGCAGACGGCCGCGTTCGGATCCACCGGGCGCAGACCCGAAAGGGTCATGACGGCCCAGTCCCCGCCGGCGCGCTCCCAGTACAGGGGGGCCCGCCAGCCCTCGCGTTGTACCGCGACCCACCCGTCGGAGAGCCACAGTTCGGGTCGTTCGTAGCCGCCATCCTCCATGAATGCCAGATAGTCCCCGTTGGTCACCGGCCTCTGGGCCAGGGCGTAGTCGCGCACCAGTATCTGGTGGCGAGGGGTTTCGTTGTCGTAGGCGAAGCCCGGGCCCGCGAAGCCGATCTCCCGGACGCCGCCTGCGAAGTGGACCCATGCCAGCTCCGGCGCCGCGGCGGCCTCGGGCGTGTCACACGCCGCATAGGCGGGCCGCAGGGGGTTGAAGGCGAAGATGTGCAGGATGTCGGTGAGCAGGAGCTCCTGGTGCTGCTGCTCGTGGTGGCAGCCGAGCTCCGTGCGGCGGATCACCTCCGGGGAAGGGTCGCCCGCGAGCAGCTCTCCCATCGCCCCGTCCACGTGCGCACGGTAGCGATGCACGGTCTCCACCGTGGGCCGGGCCAGCAGTCCCCGCTGCGGGCGCGGAAAGGGCGTGCCGTGGGTCTGGTAGTAGGAGTTGAACAGGTGATCGAAGGCGGGGTGGAAGATGCGGTAGCCCGGCAGGTGCGGAAGCAGCACGAACTGTTCGAAGAACCAGGTGGTGTGCGCCAAGTGCCACTTGGGCGGGCTGACGTCCGGCATGGTCTGGATGCAGTGGTCCTCCACCGTCAGGGGCGCGCAGATCGCCTCGGTGCGCGCGCGGACCCGTCGGTAGAGCGCGACCACCGACTCGGGCGCCGGCGAGGCAACCGTTCGGGAGGCGTCGGACCGGGGGTACCGCATGAGGGGGACCTCGCGGGGTGCGGTGGGGCGAACCCCAAGGATAACCGCCCTGCCGCGCTCACCCAAACCGGGGGAGCCGCGGGCACCGAGCCGCTGTACAATGGAAGGGGCGGGCCCGCGCGGGGCATGCGGGTCCGATTCCAACCCGTTGGACCGTGTTGGGGTCCGGAGGTCCCGTCCATGCGCCGCCTGTACTTCCTGGTGCCCGATGCGCAGACCACCCAGACGATCGTCCACGAGCTGGAGGCGTTCGGCATCGCGCGCCACCACATTCATCTGGTGGGCGGGGAGGGGGCCTCGATCCGCGACGTCGATCCCGCCACGCTGGCCGAGACCACCGACTTGGTGGGCGGGCTTGCGGGCGGCGCGGTGGTGGGGGCCTTGGGGGGATTCCTGGGCGGCTGGCTGGTTTACACCCATCCCCCCGGGGGGCTGGAGCCCGGGAAGTGGATCCTGTGGGCCAGCACCGCCGTGGGGGCCCTGTTCTGTGCGTTCGTGAGTGCTCTGATCGCGGTGGACATGCCCAACCGCCGCCTGCGCCGCTACGAGGGCGCGATTCTCACGGGAAAGCTGCTCCTCATCGTGGAGGTGGCCGCGGACCAGGTGGAGCGGGTGGTCCGGATGGTGCGCGAACATCACCCCGGTGCCGACATCCGGATCGCCACGCCCCGCGGGCCGGTGTTTTCCTGAGCGCCACAGGCCGCTCAGGGCGCCCCACCGCCCGAGGCGATCACGAATCGGTAACGGGTACCCGAGGGCAGACGGAGCAGGCCGGCCGGGGGGACGTATTCCTCCGAGTCGATCTTCCCGTCGCCGTCCAGATCCACGTAGACACCGTCGTCGGTGAAATCGCCGTCGGTGGCGTCGTGCCGCTCGGCGATCACCACCTTGCGTGTTTCGCCCTCCAAGGTGACCGTGCCTTCCAGTTCCACCGTGGGATAGTAGTACAGGCTCGGCCGGCCTCCCCGCTCGCGCAGCCACGCCCACAGCGTGTATTCGCGATTGGCGGGATGGAAACCCCGCACGATCGGATCGGGCATGGGCAGATGCAGCCGCGCTGCCAGCTTACCGCTGCCTTGGTTTTCGACCGGCTCATCGTTGTCCAGACCGTCGCCAGCGGCGTCGAACCACAACCAGGGGTGCGGCCCGGGCCAGCCGGTGACCGCCACGCAATGCTTGCGCCCGGCCAGCTGGATCCGTCCGTACCACACGGGCCCTTCCTGCGGTGGATAGGCGCCCTTGGGCAGGGCGCATGCGCTCCGGTGCTCGAACAGGGGGATCCGGCGCTCGGCCGCGCCGAGCTTCCAGGAGCGAACGAGGAGACCGGTCAAGGTTACGGTCCGCGCAGGGCCGCCCACCGTCCTCTCGACCGTCCAGACCGGAGCGGCCTGCTTTGGCCGGGCCGCCTGTGCCGGGCTGGCGGGCGGTGCGGTATCCGCCGTGCGGATGGGTTCTCGCTTTACCGCAGGGCGCCGGCTCGCAGACGCTCCGTCCGCGGCCGTCTGGTCCATGCGCTCAGCTGCCGCGGTCTGCGGGGGGGTGCGCACAGCCGCCGTGCGGATGGGTTCTCGCTTCGCCGCAGGGCGCCGGATCGCAGACGCTCCGTCCGCAGTCGTCTTGTCCGTGTGCTCAGGTGCCGCGGCCCGCGGGGGGTTGCGCGCGGCCGCCCCGGGTCG
>JALSSO010000114.1 GCA_026984215.1 Gammaproteobacteria bacterium
CCGCCGTGCGGATGGGTTCTCGCTTCGCCGCAGGGCGCCGGATCGCAGACGCTCCGTCCGCAGTCGTCTTGTCCGTGTGCTCAGGTGCCGCGGCCCGCGGGGGGTTGCGCGCGGCCGCCCCGGGTCGGGTGCCGCCCGCACCCGGTGTCGCGGACTGCCGCACCGGCCGCTCGGCGAACAGCTGGCTTCCATAGCGATCCCAGATCCAGAATGCGGTGGCGGCGATCACGATGATGCCGAGCAGCAGGATCAGCCGGTGCCGCTCTTCCCCACGGGCGTCCACCACGGGGCCGCCGCTGGATCGGGGATTGGATCGTGTGCGCTGGGGGAGCACGGGCATGTCTGGATTGTAAGCGCAACACAGCACGTCGGATGCGTCGCCCGTCGCTCGATCCCCCCCTGTGGTCCGGCGGCCCCGGGCGGTGTCCGGGCCGGTACAATGGCTGCATGGCGCTGCACCGTTTCCACCCCGCCGTGGCGGCCTGGTTCGCCGGTCGGTTCGGTACCCCCACCCCCATCCAGGCCGAGGCCTGGCCGGCCATCGCCGCGGGCGCCGACACCCTGATCGCCGCGCCCACCGGTTCGGGCAAGACGCTGGCGGCGTTTTTGGCCGTGATCGACGCCCTGGTGAGCGAGGCACGCGCCGGCGATCTGGTAGGGCGCCTGCCCGAGGAGACCCGCGTGCTCTATGTCTCCCCCCTCAAGGCCCTGTCCAACGACATCCGGCGCAATCTGGAGGAGCCCCTGGCCGGTATCGGCGAGGCCCTGGAAAGCGGGGGCCACGGGCGCTTTCCCCTGCGCGCGGCGGTGCGCACCGGAGACACGCCCGCGGCCGAGCGGCGCCGGATGCTGCGCGAGCCGCCGCACATCCTGGTGACCACGCCGGAGTCGCTGTACCTGCTGCTGACCTCGGCCGGCGGGCGGGAACTCCTGCGGGGCGTGCGCACGGTGATCGTGGACGAGATCCACGCGCTCGCCACCACCAAACGCGGCGCCCACCTGGCCCTGTCCCTGGAGCGGCTGGCGGCGCTCACCGGCCGCCCCATCCAGCGCATCGGGCTGTCGGCCACCCAACGCCCCCTGGAGGTCATGGCCCGGTTCCTCACCGGGTCGCGGGATCGTCTCCGCCGCATCCTGGACGCCGGGCACGATCGGGAGCGGGACCTGGGGATCGTGCTGCCTGACGCGCCCCTGGAGGCGGTCATGTCGGCCGAGGTCTGGGGTGAGGTCTACGACCGGCTCGAGGCCCTGATCCGCACCCATCGCACCACCTTGGTGTTCGTGAACACGCGCCGCGCCGCCGAGCGCATCGCCAAGGCGCTGGCCGAGCGTTTGGGCGAGGAGGCGGTCACCGCCCACCACGGCAGTCTGGCCCGCGAGCACCGCTTGGAGGCCGAGCAACGATTGAAGCACGGCCGCCTGCGGGCCCTGGTGGCCACCGCCTCGCTGGAACTCGGCATCGACATCGGGGAGGTGGATCTGGTCTGCCAGATCGGCTCGCCGCGGGCCATCCACGTGTTTCTGCAGCGGGTGGGCCGCTCGGGACACGCGGTGGGCGCAGTGCCCAAGGGGCGGCTGTTTCCCACCACTCGTGACGAACTGGTGGAATGCGCCGCCCTGCTGGACGCCGTGGAGGCCGGTGAGCTGGAGCGCCTGCGCGTGCCGCCGGGGGCGCTGGACGTGCTGGCCCAGCAGATCGTGGCCGAGGTGGCCTGCCGGCCCTGGGAGGCCGGGGCGCTGCACGCGACCTTCCAGCGCGCCTGGCCGTATCGGACGCTGTCGCGGGCCCGGTTCGATGCGGTGCTGGAGATGCTGGCCGCCGGCTTCGCCACCCAACGCGGGCGGCGCGGGGCCTGGATCCACTGGGACCGGGTCCATGACCGTTTGCGCCCGCGCCGGGGCGCCCGGTTGGCGGCCGTGCTCAACGGGGGGGTCATTCCGGACCTGTTCGACTACGACGTGATCCTCCAGCCCCAGGGGCTGTTCGTGGGCACCCTCAACGAGGATTTCGCCTTCGAGTCCCTGCCCGGCGACATCTTCCAGCTCGGCAACGCGAGCTACCGGATCCTCAAGGTGGAGTTGGGCCGGGTGTTCGTGGAGGACGCGCACGGCGCGCCGCCCAACATCCCCTTCTGGTTCGGCGAGGCGCCGGGGCGCAGCGATGCCCTGAGCGCGGCGGTCTCGCGGCTGCGCGCGGAAGTGGAGGCGGGCCTCGAGGCATCGCACGCGGGGCCCGGCGCTGTCGAACGGGCCCTGGCCACCCGCTTCGGGGCCGAGGCCGCCCGCCAGCTCGTCGCTTACCTGGCCGAGGCGCGGGCGGCGCTGGGTAGGGTGCCGACCCGGGAACACATCGTGCTGGAGCGCTTCTTCGACGAGGCGGGCGACCAGCACCTGGTGATCCATGCCCCCTTCGGCTCGCGCATCAACCGGGCGTGGGGGCTGGCGCTGCGCAAGCGTTTCTGCCGCAAGTTCAACTTCGAGCTCCAGGCCGCGGCCCTGGAGGACACCCTGGTGCTCTCGCTGGGCAGCACCCACAGCTTTCCGCTGGAGGAGGTGGCCCGTTATCTGCGCGCCGCAACCGTGCGTGGACTGCTCATCCAGGCGCTGTTGGCCGCCCCCATGTTCCCGACGCACTGGCGCTGGAACTGCACCACGGCCCTGGCCATCGCGCGCCAGCGCCCCGGCGGGCGCGTGCCGCCGCCCCTGCAACGCATGCAGGCCGAGGATCTGATGGCCCAGGTCTTCCCGGATCAGATCGCCTGCTTCGAGAACCTGCAGGGAGACCGCGAGATCCCCGATCACCCTCTGGTGGAGCAGACCCTGTGGGACTGCCTGCACGAGGTGATGGACGCCGAGGGGCTGGAGCACGTGCTGACTGGGTTGGAGTCCGGGCAGATTGGGGTGAGTGCGCGGGATCTGGCCGCGCCCTCGCCCCTGGCCCAAGAGGTGCTGGCGGCGCGGCCCTACGCCTTTCTGGATGACGGCGCGGCCGAGGAGCGGCGCACCCAGATGGCGCGCGGCGTGCGATTCGCGAGCCCCGCGCAGGCCGAGACTCTGGCGCGCATCGACCCGGAGGTGCTCCACGCGCTGCGTCGGCGCATCTGGCCGCGGCCGCGCGATGCCGAGGAATTGCACGACGCCCTGCTGGGCCTGGGGGTGGCCACCCTGGACGAAGGCCGCGGGCTGGCCGAGGCGGCGGGACCACAGACCCTGGAGCGGCTGCAGGCCGAGGGGCGGGTGGCGCTGGCGCGGTCGCCGTCCGCCGCCTGGTGGGTGAGCGCCGAGCGCCTGGCGCTGCTCCAGGCGATTCATGCCGGCCTGGCGTTGGAGCCGCCCATACCGGCCCTGCCCCCGGTCCCCGACTCCAGAGAGGTCGCCCTGGCCGAGTTGGTACGTGGCCGGCTGGAGCACCTGGGCCCGGTGGCGGCGGCACGCCTGGCCGCGGATCTGGCCGTCCCCGTGGACGCGGTGGAGGCGGCGCTCGCCCGGCTGGAGTCCGATGGATCGGTGATGCGTGGCCGATTCGATCCGGCCGCCGATGGCGAGCAGTGGTGCGCGCGCGGGCTCGTTCACCGGCTGCGGCGCGAATCGGTGCGCGCGCGCCGGCGCCGCTCGCTGGCCGTGTCTCCGGCTCGTTTCATGGCGTTCCTGCTGGAATGGCATGGCTTGGGCGCGCTCGATCCGCCCGAGGGTCCGGAGGCGCTGGCCGGCATTTTGGAGCGGTTGGAGGGTTGGCAGGCGTCGGCCGCTGCGTGGGAGGCGGAGATCCTGCCGGCGCGCTTGCCGGGTTATCGCGGTGAATGGCTGGACGTGCTGATGCAGCGGGGCCGCTGGGTGTGGGCACGCAGGGGTGCATGTGAGCTACAGCGCGCGGCTTCCCTCAAGCAGACGCCCATCGCCGTGCTCAACCGGCGCCGGATGCGGCTCTGGATCCAGGAGGGCGAGGTGGCGGAGCTGCCCGGGCCCGCGCAGCGGGTCTACGAGGCCCTGCAGGTGATGGG
>JALSSO010000115.1 GCA_026984215.1 Gammaproteobacteria bacterium
GGCGCGGGGGTTTCGTAGCGTTCCAGACCCGGGCGGGGGGCATGGGGGGTTCGCAGGGCGTCCAGCAGGCGCTCGAAGGGCCGGAGGTCGCCTTCGGTGGCGGCGGCCTGCAGGGCTTCTTCCACCCGGTGGTTGCGAGGGATGTAGACGGGGTTGGCGCGGGCCATGCGCGCGGCGGCCGCGCGGGGGTCGGTGCCGGCGCGCCGCCGCCAGCGGGCGAGCCAGGCATCCAGCGCCTCGGTGGCCCTCGTGAACAAGCGCCGCAGGCGGATCTCGTCGCCGCCGGCGGCCTCGGTGAGCGCCCGGAACGCCAGGGTGAAATCGACCTGGTGCCGGTGCAGCAGATCCAGCCAGTCCTCGATGAGCGCGGCATCCTCGGGGGCCTCGCCGCTCAGTCCGAGCTTGTCGCGCATCTGGGCGAGCCAGTGCCGGCGGTAGCGTTCGGGCACCGCCTCGATGCGCTCGGTGGCCAGGCGCAGGGCGCGTTCGGTATCGCTGTCGAGGAGCGGAATCAGCGTCTCGGCCAGGCGCGCCAGGTTCCATTGCAGGATGCGCGGCTGGTTGCCGTAGGCGTAGCGCCCGTGGCGGTCGATGGAACTGAACACGGTGGCCGGGTCGTAGGCGTCCATGAAGGCGCAGGGGCCGTAGTCGATGGTCTCGCCCGACAACGTCATGTTGTCGGTGTTCATGACCCCGTGCACGAAACCCACCGCCATCCAGCGGGCCACCAGCGCGGCCTGCCGCTCGATGACCCGTTCGAGCAGGCGCAGAACGCGGTCCTCGCGTCCGGCCAGATCGGGGTCGTGGCGCTCGATGGCGTAGTCGGCCAGTCGCCGCAGCCCGGCCACATCGCCACGGGCGGCGAGATATTCGAACGTGCCCACCCGCAGGTGGCTGGCCGCCACGCGCGCCAGCACCGCGCCGGGTTGTGGGGTATCGCGGTGGATGGTCTCGCCGGTGGCCACCACCGCAAGCGACCGCGTGGTGGGAATCCCGAGCGCGTGCAGGGCCTCGCTCACCAGGTACTCGCGCAGCATGGGGCCGAGCGCGGCCTTGCCGTCGCCGCCACGGGCGAAAGGGGTGGGACCGGAGCCCTTCAGGTGCAGATCCCGGCGGGTGCCGTCGGCGGCGGTGAACTCGCCGAGCAGCAGGGCGCGGCCATCGCCGAGCCGCGGCACGAACTGCCCGAACTGGTGGCCGGCATAGGCCATGGCCACCGGCCGGGCGTCGGCGGGGGAAGCCGCGCCGCATAGGAGCGCCGCGCCGGCGGGGGAGTCGAGCCCTTCCGGAAGCCCCAGCTCCCGCGCCAGGGCGTGATTGAACACCACCCGGCGCGGCGCGGGCGCCGCCGCCCCGCGCCAGGGCACGCACAGCTCGGGGAGCGCCCGCGCAAAGCCATCCTCCAGAGGCCAGCGGAGGACGGTGCGGGTAGGGACGGGCGAAACGGCCGGGGCATCACGCATGGTCCTAGCATGCCGCGCGGCGGACCTCGGCGCCAGCGTCCGCACCAGGGGCGGGGGATTGCGGGTTCAGCGGTCCCTCGGCCCGTGCCGGTCAATCGAACAATTGGGTGAAGAGGCTTTTCAGGGTGCTGCGCAGATTCGCCTCCTCGCCGATGGCGCGGAGAATTTTCTTGTCCTTTGGGCAGACCCCGTGGGCCATGGCGTTGCGCAGATGGTTGAGCGTGCGAAAGCCGGCGGTGTTCTGCTCCAAGAGCTGCTTGCGGGCTTGCTCACGGGCCTCCCATTGGTTCATGTCGCCGCCAGCCCGGCGTACCGCGTGGGAAATGCAGCCCTCCACCGCGTACAAGG
>JALSSO010000116.1 GCA_026984215.1 Gammaproteobacteria bacterium
TTGGGGGGGTATCTCGGGAACAAGCTGGGTGACGGGGATTCGGAGGCGATCACCACGGCCATGGGTACGGCCATCGGCCTGGCCGTGGGGCACCAGGTGGGCCAGCGGCACTACGGGCATCACTACCGCAGGCGGGTGTTCCACGAACGGCGTTGCGAGACGGTGGACGAGGTCAGAAGCGAACGGCGGTTGACAGGCTATCGGGTACAATATCGGTACAAGGGCCGCCTGTTCGAGACCATCACCGACCATCGTCCGGGCAAGTGGATCCGGGTGGAGGTGGACGTCGATCCGGTGGACGATTACACCGTGGAGGATTTCTGAGACGGTTCCCATGTCGCGTGTTGCGAGTCGAGTTGCCATCATGGTAATCGCCGCGACCGGGTTTCTGGGGCCCGCGGCGGCATGGGCGCGCGCGGAAGGGTTCGCGTCCTGGCTGCAACCGGTGGCCGGGCCGTCCGTCTCGCTCGATGAGGCGCTGCGCCGTGCGCGGCGCAGCGGCAAGGTGCTCTCGGCGGATACGGTGGACGAGGGAGGCCGCCGCGTGCATCGCGTGCGGGTGCTCACCGAGGGCGGGCGTGTGCGCCGGTTCCGGTACGAAGCCGGGATCGGGGAGCCGGCGCCGCGCCGTCCGGCCCCGTATCGCCGGAGGCGCTGATGCGGGTGCTGGTGGTCGAGGACGAGACGCTTCTCCTCGAACAGCTCGCCCGGCATCTCAAGGATGCGGGCTTCGCGGTGGAGACGGCCGCCGATGGCGAAGAAGGGCTCTACATCGGTCGCGAGTTCCCGCTGGACGTGGCCATCGTGGATCTGGGCCTGCCCCGTTTGAGCGGGATCGAGCTGATCCGAAGGCTCCGTTCCGAGGGACGCGATTTCCCCATCCTCATCCTCACCGCGCGCGGTGATTGGCGTGACAAGGTCGAGGGGCTGGAGGCCGGTGCCGACGACTACGTGGTCAAGCCGTTCCACATGGAGGAGGTGCTGGCCCGGATCAACGCCTTGGTGCGCCGCGCCGCCGGCTGGAGCCGCCCCCGGCTGACGTTCGGTCCGCTGACGGTGGACACCCGCGCGCAGGAGGTGTGGGTGGAGGGGCGGCGGGTGGCGCTCACCGGGTATGAGTACCGCGTGCTGGAATACCTGGCGTTGCATGCCGGCCAGGTCGTCTCCAAGACCGAGCTCACCGAGCATCTCTACGAGCAGGACTTCGACCGCGACAGCAACGTCCTGGAGGTCTTCATCCGGCGTCTGCGCCGCAAGCTCGACCCGGACCAGCGTCTGCAACCGATCGAAACGCTGCGGGGCCGCGGCTACCGGTTTGCGCTCGCGGCCGGGCCGGCGGACTCCTGAATGGGCCGTCGGCCGGGCGATGCGGCCGCCCCGGATCTCGGGCGGCATCGGGGGGCGTTCGGAGGCGGTGGCCGGAAGACGACGGAAAGCCGATGGCGGCCGTTGAGCCGAACCGGTGTGAACGGAAAGCTGGCGGCCGTATGGGGCTGGGGGCTGCACTCCCTACACGGGCGGCTCCTCCTGGCCTCCGTGCTCGTGCTCGCGGGCTTTCTGGGGGTGGCGGGGGTGGCCCTGGACCAGGCCTTCCGGCGCAGCGCCGAGGCGGGGCTGCGCGAGCGGCTCATGGGGCACGTCTATGCGCTGCTGGCGGCGGCCGACGAGGATTCCCGGGGGCGCATGGTGCTGCCCCAGACCCTGCCCGACCCCCGTTTCTCCAAGCCCGACTCCGGTCTCTACGCACGGGTCGATGGCGAGGACGGCTACCGCTGGCGATCGCCATCGCTGGCGGGCCGCGGAGGTGATTTCCTGCGTCCACAGCCGCCCGGGGTGCGCCGCTATTTCCGGGTTCGCGAGGCGGGCGAGCCGCTCTACGTGGTGAACTACGGCGTGGCCTGGGAGGACGCCGCGGGCCAGTCGATCCGGTATACCCTGGCGGTCGCTCAGGATTTCACACCCGTGGCCGCGGAGATGGCCGCCTTCCGGGGCAACCTGTGGCGTTGGCTGGGCGGCCTGGCCTTGGCGCTGCTCGTAGTCCAGGGGCTGATCGTGCGCTGGGGTCTGGGGCCGTTGCGGCGGGTGGAGCGGGACCTGGAACGGATCGAGGCCGGCGCGGCGGAATCCCTGGCCGGCGACTACCCGCGCGAGCTCCAGGGGCTGACCCGCAATCTCAATGCGCTGATCGCGAGCAGTCGGGCCAGCCGCGAGCGCTACCGCAACCGCCTGGGCGATCTCGCCCACAGCATGAAGACGCCGCTGGCCATCCTGCGCAACGCGGCCGAATCGGGATCCGACGATGCGCGGCTGCGCCCGTTGGTTCTCGAGCAGGTCGCGCGGATGGACGAGATCGTACAGCATCAGTTGCGCCGCGCGGCGGCCGCGCCACAGTCCACCTTGGGGCGGGCGGTGGAGGTGAGGCCGGTGATGGAGCGGATCGCGCGCTCGCTGGCGCGGATCCACGCGGCCAGGCCGGTGGATATCGCGTTGGATGTGCCGTCTGGGGTGGGGTTTTTCGGCGACGAGGGCGATCTCATGGAGATTCTGGGCAACCTGCTCGACAACGCCTGCAAGTACGGCCGCGGGAGGGTGCGGGCCGGGGCCCGCGCGCAGGGCCTCGGCCGCCGCCCCGGACTGCTCTTGTGGGTGGAGGACGACGGGCCTGGTATCGAGCCCGGGAAGCGGCGGGAAGTGCTCCGGCGCGGCAGCCGGCTCGATCAACGCCAGCCCGGGCAGGGCATCGGGTTGTCCGTGGTACGGGAGATCGTCGAGGGCGCAGGGGGGCGCATCCACATCCTCGACAGCCCCCTGGGTGGTGCGCGCGTGGAGGTGCGGATTCCGCCGCCGGGGCTCGCCCAGTTTTGATATATTTCCAACACAGACCAGCGAAGTGCTGGAAGGCGCCCGCGCTGGACCGCCGAAGACACGCGTGATGCTCGAGGCGGGCCCGCGCGAGCTTTTTCACCGGCCTGCCGGACCGTTGGCCAGATCCCAGGGGAGGAACGTTAATGAAACGCATCGTGATGCTGGTGCCGGACGTGGACACCGCGCGCAAGATCACCCACGAACTGCTGAGTGAGCGGGTCCCGGAGAAGGACATTCACGTGATCGCGCGCGAAGGGACCCCGATGGAGGATCTGCACGAGGCGGGGCTGGCCGAACGCACCGACTTGGTGCCCGCGCTCAAACGCGGCGCCGCGCTGGGCGGGGCGACGGGTCTGCTGGCCGGGCTGGCGGCGCTGGCCTTCCCCGGCGTGGCGGTGGCGGGCGGGGCGGTGCTGCTCGCCACCACCCTGGCCGGTAGTGCCATCGGCGCTTGGGCCTCCTCGCTCATCGGCGTGTCCATCCCCAGCGAGGAGCTGCGCCGCTACGAGCAGGCGGTGGAAGCGGGCCAACTCCTGATGATGATCGACATCCCCAAGCACCGCGCCGCCGAGATCATCGGGCTCATCAAGAGCCACCATCCCGAAGCCGACATCAAGGAGGTGGAATACTTCCCGCCCCCCATTCCGGAGATGCCGGACGACTGAACGAGGTTGCTTCGTTGGGAAGGCGGGGCCCCGGGCGTTTCTTGCCCGGGCGCGCCCTTCGGCCGCCGCGCGATCTGGTGTCAGAACGTGTGTCCGTCCCAGCCCCACATCCGCCTCGGCGCATCGGAGAATTCGATGTAGATGCGGTTTCCGGGCACCCCCAGGCGCTCCTCGACGAGTGCGCAGAGCGCGGCCGAGAGCTTCGGGGTGGCCTCCTCCGGCAGGCCGATGCTCTTGAGTTCCAGGTAGGCCAGCGGCCGGTCGTCACCTGCGAACAGCATGTTTGGGTTGTGAGTGAACCGGACCATCACGTAACGTTCGGACTTGCCGAGCTCCTCTGCGGTGAGGGTCGAGGCCGACACGAGCAGGGCCCGGCGCGTGTCCGCATCCGCGGGAACATTGGTTTCGATGCTGAGCAGGGGCATGGTCCACCTCCCTATTGATCACAGAATTTCTGGATCTGCTTTTCCAGTTTCCGGATGAGCGCCTGGCGTTCCTCCTCGGTCAGCGCCACGGATTCGTTCGCCCGGATGACCCGCACGCGGCCCCGGCTGGTCACCGTGGCTAAATTTTTGCGCGCCTTTTCGCAGTTGGCCAGCCGTCGTTTTTCCGCCTCGGCCCTTTTGGCCGTCTCCTCCTGTTGTTTCTTCCGGTCGGCGCGCCGTCGTTCGAATTGCTCGAGTGACTTTCCCAGCGACGGGTCGCTCAGCCCGGAGTCGGCCGGCGGCGGTTTCACCGTGACGGGTTCGGCGTGTGTATCGGGCGGTGGGCTCTGAGAGAAATGCACGGTGCCCTCTGCGTCGGTCCATCGATAGACGCCCGCCTGGGAAGCGGCGGTCGCGAGCAGGAGGGGAAGTAGCACCTGGTGTGTGCGCATGGGGACGGCCCTCACATACGTAGTCCATGCCCTAGACTAACCGAGAAGGCCGGTGCGCAGAAACGTCCGATGAGGGGAGAGATCCCCGGTTCTTACTGGGAAAATATTAGGAAATGCTAATATACTTTGCTACAATGCCGCCGCAGTCGCGCGTCGATGCGCGCAGAAACCACCGATGATAAGGGAAGCGATGAACATGAACATCCGAATGCGGATCGTCGGCCTGCTGTGTCTGGTGTCCATGGCGGCCTGGGCGGAGCCGCCGCTGGAGACCACGCCCGCGCGGATGGAGACCGTGGCGCGCGAACAGGTTTTCGACGGCACGGTGGAGGCCGTCAACCAGACCACCGTCTCGGCCCAGACCACGGGGCGCGTGCTGGAAGTCCTCTATGACGTGGACGACTACGTGGAGAAGGGCGAGGTGATCGTGCGCCTGCGCGACACCGAACAGCGGGCGCAGGTGGACAAGGCCCGGGCGGCGTTGGAGGAGGCGCGGGCCCGCTTCCAGCAGGCCGGGAGCGAGTTCGCCCGGGTCCGCGAGCTCTACCAGAAGAAGCTGGTCTCCAAATCGAAGTTCGAGCAGGCCCGCGCCGAGCGCGACGCGGCCAAGGCGCGCCTGCAGGCCGCCGAGGCGGCGTTGGATTCGGCCGAGGAGCAGCTGGAGCGCACGCGCATCCGGGCCCCGTACAGCGGCATCGTCACCCAGCGTCACGTACAGGTGGGCGAGGTGGTCCAGCCGGGCACGCCGGTCATGAGCGGGGTGTCGCTGGAACGACTGCGCGTACGGGTGGCCGTGCCCCAGCGGGTGATCAACGCCATCCGTAAATACCGCAAGGCGCGGGTGCTGGTGCCCGACGAGGCGGGCAGGCCGCGTTCCATCCCGGCCGAACGGCTCACCTTCTTTCCGTACGCCCACGGCCAGACCAACACCTTCGACGTGCGCGTGGAACTGCCCGAGAACGTCAAGGGCCTGTTCCCGGGCATGTTCGTGAAGGTGGCGTTCGTCACCGGCGAGCAGAAGCGCCTGGTGATCCCCGCGCGGGCGGTGGTCTATCGCAGTGAGGTGCGGGGCGTGTACGTGGTGGACGAGCAGGGCGGGATCCATTTCCGCGCCGTGCGCCCGGGACGGATCACCCCGGACGGCAAGATCGTCATTCTGGCCGGCCTGAGGCCGGGCGAGCGGGTGGCGCTCGATCCGATCAAGGCCGGGGCCTTGTTCAAGGCGCGCCGGCACCTCTCCAAGGGGGCCGATGATGGGCACTGAGGCGAGACTGGGTCTGTCCGGAAGCATCGCCCGGCGCTTTCAGGACACGGCCATCACCCCGCTGCTGGCCCTGGTGGGGTTGCTGCTGGGGGCCTTCGCGGTGCTGGTCACGCCGCGCGAGGAGGACCCGCAGATCAACGTGACCTTCGCCAATGTGTTCATCCCCTTCCCCGGCGCCACCGCCGAGGAGGTGGAGAACCTGGTGGCCACCCCCGCCGAGCAGGTGCTGGCCGAGATCGTCGGCATCGAGCACGTGTATTCCGCATCGCGCCCGGGCATGGCGGTCCTCACGGTGCAGTACGAGGTGGGCGAGGACCGCGAGGACGCCATCGTGCGCTTGTACAACAAACTGTTCTCCAAGCGCGACTGGTTGCCGCCGAACATCGGGATCGGTGAGCCCATCGTCAAGCCCAAGGGGATCGACGACGTGCCCATCGTCACCCTCACCCTTTGGAGCCAGGATCCGGCGTGGGGCTCGCACGAGCTGCTGCGCGTGGCCCACGCGGTGGAGGCTGAGCTCAAGCGGGTGCACGGCACGCGGGATGTCTATACCATCGGCGGCCCTGACCAAGTGGTGCACGTGCTGCTCGACCCGGTCAAGCTCTCCGGCTACGGCATCTCGCTCACCGACCTGCGCCGGGCCCTGCAGGTGAGCAACGCCTCGCGCGACGCCGGCGCTCTGGTGCGCGACGATCGCGAGATCCCGGTCCAGGCGGGCGATTTCCTGGTCTCGCCTCACGAGGTGGGCGAGCTCGTGGTGGGTGTCCACGAGGGGCGGCCGGTGTATCTGGACGACGTGGCCGAGGTGCGTCTGGGACCCGACTTCCCCGAGAGCTACGTGTGGATGGGCGTGGGGCCGGCGGGCTCCGAGGAGAAGGGGATTGCGGTGCGCGGCGTCTATCCCGCGGTCACCATCGCGGTGGCCAAGAAACCGGGCACCAATGCCGTGAAGATCGCCCGCCAGGTGATCCAGCGCATGGACCAGCTCGAGGGAATCTTCATTCCCGAGGGGGTGAACGTGACGGTCACCCGGGACTACGGCGTCACCGCCAAGGCCAAGGCCGACAAGCTCATCCACAAGCTCATCTTCGCCACCGCTTCGGTGGTGTTGCTGGTGTGGTTGGCACTGGGCTGGCGCGAGGCGGTGATCGTGGGCATCGCGGTGATCGTGACCTTGGCCATCACCCTGTTCGCCTCCTGGGCCTGGGGGTTCACGTTGAACCGCGTGAGCCTGTTCGCGTTGATCTTCTCCATCGGCATCCTGGTCGACGACGCCATCGTCGTGGTGGAGAACATCCACCGGCACATCGAGCTCGGCGCCAAATCGCTGCGCGAGGCGATTCCGGCCGCCGTGGACGAGGTGGGCGGGCCGACCATCCTGGCCACCTTCACGGTCATCGCGGCGCTTCTGCCCATGGCCTTCGTCACCGGCCTGATGGGGCCTTACATGAGTCCGATTCCCATCAACGCGAGCACCGGAATGCTGATCTCGCTGGCGGTGGCCTTCGTGGTCACGCCGTGGTTCGCCCACCGCCTGCTCCAGAAAGCCTTCGCCGCCCACGCGGGCCACGCCCCCGAGACGGGGGCGGAGACGCCGGGTGAGACGGTGTTGCATCGGTTCTTCGACCGGGTGCTCAAGCCCATGCTGGTGGGCCGGGGCGCGCGCGCGCGGCGCAACGGCCTGTTCCTGGCCATGGTGGTGTTGATCGGGGTGGCCGTCTCCCTGGTGGTCTTACGGGTGGTGGTGCTCAAGATGCTGCCTTTCGACAACAAGCCCGAGTTCCAGGTGGTGGTGGACATGGACGAGGGTGTGGCGCTCGAGCGGACGGTCGCCGTGCTGGAGGAGCTGGGCGCCTATCTGGAGACCATCCCCGAAGTCAGCGATTACCAGGCCTATGCGGGGACCGCCGCGCCTATCAGCTTCAACGGCCTGGTGCGCCAGTACTACCTGCGCAAGGGCGCCAACGTGGGTGACCTCCAAGTCAAT
This sequence comes from Gammaproteobacteria bacterium, assembly GCA_026984215.1. GTDB lineage: Bacteria > Pseudomonadota > Gammaproteobacteria > JAJDOJ01 > JAJDOJ01 > JALVEU01. Next base: position 7,659 of record JALSSO010000116.1, read on the forward strand.
CTCACCGATCCCCACCACCGCACTCGCAAGAGCCACGAGATCGCCCAGGCGGTGCGTGGTCCGCTGCAGGAGATCGGGCGCCGGCACGGGGCCAACGTGAAGATCGTGGAGATCCCGCCGGGCCCACCCGTACTCTCGCCCATCGTGGCCGAGATCTACGGGCTGGACTACGCGGGGCAGATCCGCGTGGCCAAGGCGGTGCGCGGGATCTTCGAGTCCACGCCGGACATCGTCGACGTGGACGACAGCGTGGAGACCCCTTCGCCCCGCCTCATCGTGCGTGTGGACCGGCAGAAGGCGGCGCTGCTCGGGGTTTCCCAGGCCGAGGTGGCCTCGGCCGTGGCCACCGTGCTGAAGGGCGAGGACGTGAGCTACCTGCACGGCAACAAGGTCAAATACCCCCTGCCGATCCGGCTGGAGTTCCCGGTGCAGGACAAGGCCGATCTGGATCCGGTCCTGTCCCTGCGCCTGAAGTCGGCAGGCGGCGAGCTGGTGCCCCTTTCGGAGCTGGTGGAAGTGGTGGAGGAGCCACGTCCCTACAGCCGGCTGCACAAGGACCTGCTGCCGGTGGTCTATGTCACCGGCGACATGGCCGGACGCCTGGACAGCCCCCTGTACGGCATGTTCGAGATCTACGCCCGACTGAAACGGGCCGACATCGCCGACGGCGCGCCCATCGATCAGCATTTCATCGCTCAGCCCGAGAACCCCTATCGCTACGGGCTCAAGTGGGACGGCGAGTGGCAGGTGACCTACGAGACCTTCCGGGACATGGGGATCGCCTATTCGGTGGGCCTGATTCTCATCTACCTGCTGGTGGTCGCCCAATTCCGTTCCTACCTGGTGCCGCTGGTCATCATGGCGCCGATTCCACTGACCATCATCGGCGTGATGCCGGGCCATGCCCTGCTGGGGGCGCAGTTCACGGCCACCTCCATGATCGGCATGATCGCGCTGGCCGGCATCATCGTTCGCAATTCGATCCTGTTGGTGGACTTCATCAACGAGCACGTGCGCAAGGGCATGGCGCTGGAGGAGGCGGTGGTCGAATCGGCGGCCGTGCGGGCCAAGCCCATCGTGCTCACGGGGCTAGCGGCGGTGCTGGGTGCGTTCTTCATCCTCGACGACCCCATCTTCTCGGGGCTGGCCGTCTCGCTCATCTTCGGCATCGCGGTCTCGACGCTGCTCACCCTGGTGGTGATCCCGCTGCTGTATTACGCGGTGGCGCGCAAGCGGATCGAGCAGCTGGTGGGAGGCTGAGAACCATTGCGAAACCGGTGCGACCTCGGCGGGCGCCCGGCCCACCCGATGAGGCCTGGGTCGGGTCCGGGCCTCTCCCATTTGGTGTAAAGACGGGCGCCGGATCACTGGTATAATCGGCGTTTATCCATGTACTCGTGGGTTTTATCCCTCGCCGCCCCATGGCCGATCGCAGACTCCAGGTCTTCTACACCGTGGCCCGCCTGCTGAGCTTCACCAAGGCGGCTGAGGCCTTGCACATGACGCAGCCGGCGGTGACGTTCCAGGTGCGCCAGCTCGAGGATCACTTCAACACCCGCCTGTTCGACCGGGTGCACAACCGCGTCACCCTGACCGAGGCCGGGCGCAGGGTGTACGGCTACGCGGAGAAGATCTTCGAGCTCTACACGGACATGGAGAACGCAGTCAAGGAACTGACCGGCGACTTGTCCGGATCGCTCACCATCGGGGCCAGCACCACCATCGCCGAATACATGCTCCCGGACCTGTTGCGCGGGTTCAAGGTGGAGTTTCCCGAGCTCAACCTGAAGCTCAAGGTCTCCAACTCCGACGGTATCGTCTCCATGGTGGAGAACAGCACCATCGATCTCGGCGTGGTGGAGGCGCCGGTGAGCAACAAGAACCTCATCGTCGAGCCCTGCCGCGTGGACCAGCTCGTGGTGGTGGTCGCTCCGGACCACCGTTTCGCCGAGCGCGAGACGCTGCAGATGAAGGAGCTCTCGGGCGAACCGTTCATCTGCCGTGAGGAGGGCTCGGGCACGCGCGAGGTCATCATGGACTACCTGACGCGGCAGGGACTGGAGCCGGGAACCCTCAACGTGTGCATGGAGCTGGGCAGCCCCGAGTCCATCAAGGGGGCCGTGGAGGCGGGGATGGGGGTCTCGGTGCTGTCCAAGGCCACGCTGGGCAAGGAGCTGGCCCTGGGGACGCTGGTGGCCATCCCGCTGGATCCGCCACTGGAGCGGGAGTTCTCGTTCGTGCGTCAGCGGCAGAAGTTCCGGCACCGGGCGATGGAAGAGCTGCTCGAGTACGCGCATCAGTACTGCCACGAGCACGGTGGACAGCGCCTGCACGCCCGTCTGGAGGCTGCGGACGCCTGATGCACTCGCCGCCCGTGCGTGCCCGGGACCCGCGCGCCCGCAGGCTCCTTCGGCTTTTCGATGGGCTGGATGGCGAGGCGCAGCGCACCTTGCTGCGTTTTGCCGAGTTCCTGGCCCAGGAGAAGGACGCAGGCCGTGAGACCGCCGTCGGGGATCGTCGGCCTCCCCAGCCCAGATCCATTCCCCGGCCGAAGGACGAGTCGGTGGTCAAGGCCATCCGCCGGCTGGCCGATACCTATTTCATGCTCGACAAAGACGCGTTGCTCAACGAGACTTCCACGCTCATGGCCCAACACGTGATGCAGGGCCGCTCCGCCGCCGAGGTGATCGACGACCTGGAACGCCTGTTTCGGGAGGAGTACGAGCGTCTCGTGGGAAACGCGAAATGATCGAGCTGATCCGCGACTGGTACAAGCGGCACTTCTCCGATCCGCAAGCCGCCATCCTGGCGCTGCTGCTTCTGCTCGGCTTCGGGGTGGTCCTGTTCGCGGGCGACATTCTTGCGCCGCTGCTGGCGGCGATCGTCATCGCCTATGTGCTCGATGGGGCCATCGAGCGCTTGGAGCGACTGCGCATCCCCCGCGCCGTGGCGCTGGCCATCGTGTTCACCCTGTTCATCGCGTTCCTGGTGTTCCTGGTCTTCGGGCTGGTGCCCATGCTCCTCAAGCAGACGGGACAGCTCATCCGGGAGGTGCCGGGCATCGTGGAACGGGGGCAGGCATTGCTCATGCAACTTCCCGAGCGATATCCCAGGCTGATCTCCGAGGATCAGGTGGTGAGTTTCATCGCCGCCGTGCGCCGGGAGCTCTTGGCCGCCGGGCAGGAGGTGCTCAGTCTTTCGTTGTCCTCGGTGATGGGGCTCATCACCTTCATGGTGTATATCATTCTGGTCCCCCTGATGGTGTTCTTCTTCCTCAAGGACAAGCGCAAGATCCTGGACTGGGTTGCGGGTTTTCTGCCCAAGGAGCGAGGGCTCTCGGTGGCGGTGTGGCGTGAGGTCAACGCGGGGGTGGCCAACTACATCCGGGGCAAGTTCGCCGAGATCGTCATCGTCTGGGTGGTGAGCTTCATCACCTTCACCGTGCTGGGGCTCAATTTCGCCATGCTGTTGTCCTTCCTGGTGGGGATCTCGGTGATCATCCCGTACGTGGGTGCGGCGGTGGTCACCATTCCCGTGGCGGCGGTGGCCTACTACCAGTGGGGCACGGAACCGGAGTTCGTGTATGCCGTGGTCGCCTACGCGGTGATCCAGTTCCTGGACGGCAACCTGCTGGTGCCCATCCTGTTTTCCGAAGTGGTGAACCTGCATCCGGTGGCCATCATCGCCGCCGTGCTCATTTTCGGCGGGATCTGGGGCTTCTGGGGCGTGTTCTTCGCCATTCCCTTGGCCACCCTGGTCAAAGCGGTGATCACCGCCTGGCCGCGGCAGCGGGACGGCGAGGTGCCGGAGCCGGCCGGAAGCCCCGGTTCTTCCTGATCGCGAACGCCCCTGTTCGACCGGGCGATGGCCCGGATCAGAGGTTCTCCGAGGCGAAGTCCGCCAGCCGCGAACGCTCTCCGCGCATCAGGGTGATGTGGCCGGCGTGGGGCCAGTCCTTGAAGTGGTCCACCACGTAGGTGAGCCCGGAGGTGGTCTCGGTGAGGTAGGGCGTGTCGATCTGGGCGATGTTGCCGATGCAGACCATCTTGGTGCCGGGTCCGGCCCGGGTGATGAGGGTCTTCATTTGCTTGGGCGTGAGATTCTGGGCCTCGTCCAGGATGATGTAGCGGTTCAGGAAGGTCCGCCCGCGCATGAAGTTGAGCGAGCGGATCTTGACCTTGGATCGCAGCAGGTCCTGCGTCGCGGCGCGGCCCCATTCGCCGCCTTCCTCGGCCTGGGTGAGGACCTCCAGATTGTCCAGCAGAGCGCCCATCCAGGGCTCCATTTTCTCTTCCTCGGTGCCGGGCAGAAAGCCGATGTCTTCGCCCACCGGAATGGTCACGCGGGTCATGACGATCTCGCGGTGGCGCTTGTCTTCCAGCACCAGCGTCAGGCCGGCGGCCAGCGCCAGCAGGGTCTTGCCGGATCCGGCCACCCCCACCAGGGTGACGAAGTCGATCTCGGGGTCGAGCAGCAGGTTCAAGGCGAAGTTCTGCTCGCGGTTGAGCGCGGTCACCCCCCAGACCGCGTGCCGCTGCTGGGTATAGTCCTCGGTGTATTCGATGATGGCCTCCTCGGGGCCGCGAATCTCACGCACGATGGCCTGGAAGCCGCCTTCGCCGGGCAGCACGAGGCACTGATTCGGATGCCACTGGCCGACCAACGGGCCACGGATGCGATAAAACGTGCGGCCCTCCGCCTTCCAGGCGTCCATGTCCTTGCCATGGGTGTCCCAGAAATCGGGGGGCAGCTCGGACAGGCCGCTGTAGAGCAGGTCGGCGTCTTCCAGGACCTGGTCGTTGTAGTAGTCTTCGGCGTGGATCCCCAGGATGGCGGCCTTGATGCGCAGGTTGATATCCTTGGAAACCAGGGTCACCCGCGTGTCCGGCTGCTCCTCCTGGAGGGCCAGGGCGGTGGCCAGGATCGTGTTGTCGGGCGTGGTTCCCGGCAGGGACGGGGGCAATGGCGCAGAGAGCGGCCGCGCCTGGAAGAAGAGCCGACCGGTGGGGGCGGGCCTGACCCCGGCGGTATGATCCAGGGGCAGGCCGCGGGCGATCTCCCCATGGTCTTTGTCGTGGATCAGCTGGTCGATGAACCGCGAGGCCTGGCGTACGTTGCGGGCCACTTCCGAGGTGCCTTTCTTGGCGTGATCCAGTTCTTCGAGAACCACCATGGGGAGAAAGACGTCGTGCTCCTTGAAGCGGAACAGGGCCGTCGGATCGTGCATGAGCACGTTGGTGTCCAGGATGAACAGGCGCTTTTCGTGGTGGTCGTTCATGTGGGAGTTTCTGGAGTCGGGTCATGTGGCTGATCGATCGGATCGCCGAGGAGCGGATCCGCAAGGCCCAGGATGAAGGCGTCTTCGACGATCTGCCGGGGGCCGGCCGGCCGCTGCCGCTGGAGGACGAACCGCTGGTGCCCGAGACGCTTCGGGTGGCCTACCGCATCCTGCGCAATTCCGGCCATCTGCCGCCGGAGGTGGTCTTGCGTCGCGAGATCCGGGATGTGGAAGAACTCATCGCCCGGGCCGTGACGGTGGAGCAGCGCGCGAGCGCGGTGCGGCGGCTGGAACTGCTGCGCTGGCGGTTGTCCCGGGAGCGACTGGGCCGCCCGCTGCAGCTGGAAGAGGCCTACGCCGAGCGGATCGCGACGCGCTTCGGCGCAGAGCAGTAGCGGGCGCGGTGGCATCGATGGTCAGGGTGCCTTGACCGGTTCCAGGATCCCGTCGAAGTTTTCCGCGTCGCACAGGTCGAGGAAATCCTCGCGCAACTGGGCGATGTGCACCGTGTCGGGGACCTCGATGTTCATGCGCACCGAGATCATCGGCGCGGCGGTGTGGGCCGCCCGGTAGGTGTGCGTGGACATGTCCTGGATGTTGATGCCGCGGGCGGCGAGAAAGCCCGAGAGCTGGTGCACGATGCCCGGGCGGTCCAGCGACACCACGTCCAGGGTGTAGGGCATGTGCGTTGGGTTCGGCTCGGACCGGTCCGTGTGGCGCGTGGTGATCGTCAGGTGCAAAGAGCCCTGGAGGTTGTTCAGCGCGGTTTCGAGCTTGGCCAGGTTGTTCCACCTGCCGGAGACCAGCTGGATGAGCGCAAAGGTTCCGCCGAGGACCGCCATGCGCGAGTCTTCGATGTTGCACTGATATTCGAGGATGGTGCGCGCGAGGCGCTCTACGGTCCCGGGCTGGTCTTCGCCGATTGCGGAAACGACGAGGTAATTGGCCATGGTTAGGTGCTGGGTCGTTTTCGGAGCTGTCGGCAGGCCGCTAGCTTAACAGACTCGGGGCCGGCGACCGCAGGCCGTGCGCAAGGGGATCCGGAGGCGCCGGCTCCGGGGGCGTGGGCGGGGGTGGATCCGCGGCGCTCCTACCGCGGATCACCTTCAGGAGGGCTGGATCCAGCCCCGCGCGTGTTCTTCCACCAGCCCGGCCAAGGCCTCCACGTGGTCGGGGCGGTCGTTGAGGCAGGCAATGTACTCATAGGACTCGCCGCCGGCCTTCAGGAACTCGTCGCGATCCTCCAGGGCGATCTCCTCAAGGGTCTCCAGGCAGTCGGCCGCGAATCCCGGGCAGATCACCTGCACGCGCCGCACGCCCTGGCCGGGTAGGGATCGCAGTACCTGGTCGGTATAAGGCCCCAGCCAGGGTTCGCGGCCCATGCGCGATTGAAAACTCAGGATCCATTGGTCAGGCTCCAGTTCCAGGCGCGCCGCCAGCGCCCGCGCGGTGGACCGGCATTGTCGCGGGTACGGATCGCCGGCCCGGGCGTAGCGCTCGGGGATGCCGTGGAAGGACAGCACGAGCCGATCGGCCCGGCCGTGGCGCGCCCAGTATTCCCGGACGGAGGCGGCCAGCGCGTCGAGGTACGGGCCGTGGTCGTGATAGTCGTTGACGAAACGCAACTCCGGCAGGCGGCGCTCGGCGCGCAGGGCGGCGGCCACCGCGTCGAAGACGCTGGCCGTGGTGGTTGCCGAGTATTGGGGGTAGAGCGGCAGCACCAGGACGCGGTGCGCGCCCACCCGGCGCAGCGCGCGCAGGCCGGCGCCCACCGAGGGCTCTCCATAGCGCATGGCCAGCACGACGTCGGCGGGCATTCCCCTACGACGCCGCAGCGCATCCTGCAGGGCCTCGCGCTGGCGGCGGGAGATGGCCAGCAACGGCGAGCCTTCCGGGGTCCAGATGCGCCGGTAGGCCGCCGCCGAACGCGCCGGGCGGACACGGAGGATGATTCCGTGCAGCACGGGCCACCACAGTGGCCGCGGCAGATCGACCACCCGGCGATCCCACAGGAACTCCGCCAGGTAGCGGCGCACGTCGCGGCGGGAGGGGGATGCCGGCGTGCCGAGATTGACGAGCAGCACGCCGAGCCGCGGTGCAGTGGGGTGGGGCTGCGGGATTTCGGAGGGCGCTTCCATAGTGAAGGATTGCGGCAAGCCCGGCCCGGCAGCATAGCGGGCTTTGCTTGTTTTGCCCAGCGGCGCTCAGTACCATGCCGGAGCCGACGGCGGCGAACGAGGCGTAGCGCAGGGGGGCGGAGAAGCATGTTTCATGGCAGCATGGTGGCGATCGTCACGCCCATGGCCGAGGACGGCTCGGTGCAGCATGACGCCTTGGCCGACCTGATCGAGTGGCACGTGGACAGCGGCACGGATGCCATCGTGCCGGTGGGCACCACGGGCGAGTCGGCGACCCTGAGTCACGAGGAGCATTGTGCGCTCATCCGGTTCGTGGTGGAGCGCGTGGCCGGCCGGGTCCCCGTGATCGCGGGCACCGGGGCCAACGCCACCTCTGAGGCGATCGAACTCACCCGCTGCGCGATGGAGGCGGGGGCCGATGCGGCGCTGCTGGTCACGCCCTACTACAACAAGCCTCCCCAGGAAGGGCTGTATCTGCATTATCGGGCCGTCGCCGAGGCGGTTCCCCTGCCGCAGATCCTGTACAACGTACCCGGGCGCACCGCCTGTGATCTGCTGCCCGAGACCGTCGAGCGCCTCTCCCACGTTCCCAACATCGTGGGCATCAAGGAGGCGAGCGGCAGTCTGGACCGGGCCCGTGAGCTCCTGAAACGCTGCGGCGGCCGGCTGGATGTCTACAGCGGCGACGACGCGCTGGCCCGTGAGATGATACTGGCCGGTGGCCGGGGGGTGATCTCGGTCACGGCCAACGTGGCACCTGGAAAAATGCATGAGATGTGCACGGCGGCCCTGGGCGGCGACGCCGAGACCGCCGCCCGGATCGACGGGGAACTCGCCGCCTTGCACCGCGACCTGTTCCTGGAGTCGAATCCCATCCCGGTCAAATGGGCGCTGTTCGAGATGGGGCGGATCGGCCGTGGGATCCGGCTGCCCCTGACACCGCTTTCAGAGTGTTACCGGGAACCGTTGCGTGAGGCGCTGCGTGCGGCGGGTGCCCTATGAGGCGATCCGCCGCACGCCTGATTGCGGGTGCCGTTCTCGTTTTGCTGATGTCCGCCGTCGGCGGGTGTTCGCAACTCATGTTCTGGAAGCGGGGCAACGAGTACGAGAACGCGGGCAGCGTCCGGAATCTGGAGATTCCGCCCGATCTGACCCGTCCCCGGTGGGACGACCGCTATACGGTGCCCGGCGAGGAGCCTGGGGGGGGCCGCATCCGACAGGGCGGCACCACCGCGCAGGGCGAGATGGTGGCGCCCACCTTCGAGGGGGTGAAGGTTCACCGCGCGGGGTTGCTGCGCTGGCTTGAAGTGAATGAGCCCCCGGAGAAGCTCTGGCCACGCTTGCGCGCCTTCTTCAAGGAGCAGGGCATCGAACTCAAGCAGGACGACCCGGTGACCGGAATCCTCCGCACCGACTGGGTGGAGGAACGCGCGAGCCTGCCTGGCTTCGGCATCCAGGGAGCCATCAACAGGGTGGCCGGGATTTTCATCGGGGAGGTGGGGATCCGCAACCGTTTCCGCCTGCGCGTGGAGCGCACCTCGGGCGGCGGCAGCGCCGTGTATATCAGCTCGCAACGGGCCGAGCTCATCGCCGACCCCATGGAGGACGACCAGCAGCCGCAATGGGGCATGGTGCCGCCCGACCCCGAGGCCGAGGCCGAATTCCTGACCCGCCTGATGGTCTACCTGGGGTACAACGAACAAGCCGCGCGCAAGGCCGTGGCCGAGGCCAAACCGTTGACCGGCCCTGGGATGCGTCTCGAAGAAGCCGGCGGGGTTCCCGTTCTGGAGATCGATGCGCCGTTGTCGGAGGTCTGGCGGCCCTTGGGACTGGCGTTGGATCGGGCGGGACTGTACGTGGAGGAGCAAAATCCCACGCAGCACGTCTATTATTTCGTGTACACCGAGGCGCCGGGCCGCAAGCGCAGCCTCTGGGAGCGCCTGACGCGGCCGAAGCACGGGCTGCGCCCCGACCACCAGTATGCGCTGCGCGTGACCCCCGCGGACGACAAGGTGCGGATCACCGTCCACCCGAGCGGGGAGGACGCCAAGCCCCTGAAGCCGCAAGGACAGCGCGAGGTCCTGGAGCGGCTGATGGAGGCCTACAAGCTGAGCTACTGAGCAGGGCGTCGGCGTGCGCTTCGCCAGCCTGGGCAGTGGCAGCAGGGGTAACGCGCTGCTGGTCGCCCACGGGCGCACCACCCTGCTCGTCGATTGTGGGTTCTCCGTGCGCGAGGCGACGCGTCGGCTGCTGCGGCTGGGCGTGGAACCCGAGCAACTCACGGCCATCCTGGTCACCCACGAGCACGGCGACCATGCCCAGGGCGTTGCATCGCTGGCCCGGCGTCACCGTGTGCCCGTCTGGATGACGGCGGGCACACAACACGGGTGTCGGGACACCGAGGGTGTCGAGCTGCGCACCTTGACGACGGAGGTGGACTTGGAGATCGGAGAACTGCAGGTGCGTCCTTTCACCGTCCCGCACGACGCCCGCGAACCCTGCCAATTCGTCTTCTCCGACGGAGCACGCCGGCTCGGCCTGCTCACCGACCTGGGACGGCCCACGATACACGTGCACGAAATGCTCCGCGGCTGTGATGGATTGCTGCTCGAGTGCAACCACGACTCGGGGATGCTGGCCCGGGGTCCGTATCCGGAGCGCCTCAAGGCGCGCGTGGGCGGGCCCTACGGCCACCTTTCCAACGCCCAGGCGGCCGCACTGCTCGGCACGCTCCACCTGCCGCGGCTGCAGCACATCGTGGCCATGCACCTGAGCGAGCAGAACAATACACCCGCCCTGGCGGCTGAGGCCTTGGCCGGAGCCTTGGGCTGCACGGCCTCCGAGATCCCCTGCGCGTCCCAGGAGGACGGCTTCGCCTGGCGCACGCTTTGAGCCGGCCTCCAATCCCCCACCATTCGCGCCGTTTAATTTCCCGCTCGCGCCCTATACATTGCATCGGTAATCCCCAGATCGACAGCCCCAAGCATTGCGAGGAGGACACCCATGGACGTGTTGGAACGGATCCGGGAACAGGTCGAAAACAACCCGGTCATCATCTATATGAAGGGTACCCCACAGATGCCCATGTGCGGTTTCTCGGCCCGCGCGGCCGCCGCGCTGCAGCAGACCGGTCAGCCCTTCGCCTATGTCAACGTGCTGACCGACCGGGAGATCTTCGAGAACCTCCCGCGGTTCGCCAACTGGCCGACCTTCCCCCAGATCTACATCGACGGGGAGCTGATCGGGGGGTGCGACATCACCCTGGAACTGTTGGAAAAGGGCGAGTTGCAGAAGATGGTCACCGAGGCCGTGGAGAAGGCCAAGGCAAAGGACGATCCGGCGCAGCCTTGACCCGCCTCTTTGGGCCGACCTCGGTCCAATCACGGGGTGGCCGGGGGGCCGGACTTTGGGCGCCATCACAACGCGGTGGCTGGCAGCTTGTTAGGATCCGCTTGCAATCAGCTGCTCATCCGGGATCATGCCCACAATCAAGCGGATCCGTCGCCCTCTCGTCCGTTTAGCCCGGTGTATGGGGATCCTGCCCGAGATGGGGGAGGATCCCTTCGACCGCCGTTTCGATGCGCTGGAGGTCAGTGCCGAAGCCACCGCGGCGGCGGCGCGGATGCGCGGCCGTGCGCATCCGCCTTCGGTCTGGATCCTGGGCGTCATGCCCCGTTCCGGGACGGTGTATACGGGCGAATTGATCCGCCTGCACCCCCAGGTGGAGGCCTATCCGAACCGGATGTGGGAACTCCCGTTCCTGGAACTGAGCGGTGATCTCTTGCGGACGCAAGAGCGATTTTTACAGCTGTACAATGAAAACCGCTCGAGAATGAGGCAACACGATTTTCTGCGACTGTCCGGCGGAGCATTTCTGTCCTATCTGCTGGGCTTCGTCCCGCCGGGACGCACCGCGCTGTTCAAGGTGCCGGACGTTCGTTATCTCAGGCACTTCGAAACCTGGTTCCCCGCAGAGCGTATCCTGCTCCTGATGCGAGACGGACGCGACGTGGTGGCCTCCACGCTCAGGACCTGGCCACAACACTCGTTTCGCCAAGTGGCTCGTCAGTGGGCCCGGGCCACGAGTTTGGTCTTGGATTATGTCGAATACCGTAAGTCACGCGGGAGACCCGGTGCCGCTTTGGAAATACGAGGATATCGTGGGCGACCCACGTGCCTTCGCCCGGTGGGCCTGCGAACAATTCGAACTTCCCCTGGACGAGTACCCATGGGAGGAGATCGACCGACTCCCCATGCGGGGTTCTTCCAGTGTCCACGAGCCGGGCAAGGTGAGCTGGGACCCCGTAGTCACACGGCGGCCGCCGAAAACCACAAGGAAGTGGGAACGCTGGTCCACGAGGCAGAAGCGGGTCTTCGGGGCCGAGGCGGGTCACGCCCTGGTGCGGGCGGGGTATGCAAGCGGGGGTCAGTGGTGACGGTGCGTCTGACTTTCTGTACGCGGGCCCAACGTCCAGGGCTGGTTGCGCCATGAACATCGTTTTGTACAGCCACACCTTCCTGCCCGCCGTCGGCGGCCGGGAACTCGTGGTCCACTTCCTGGCCGATGCTCTCCAACGCAAGGGGGTTCGTGTGCGGGTGACCGGCCCCAGCGGCGTGCGCTCGGCGGCGGGTCTCATTTTGCCCTATCCTGTGCATCGCTATCCGCAGTTTGTTCGGGTGGGGTCTATCGAGGACAAGGGGCTTTCACCATGGCGCCGCTGGCTCCTGGAGCGGTCGTTTGTCTGGAGGCTTCGCTACGACCTCGCCCGGCATGGAGCCGATCTAGTCCACGCCCATACGACCTATCCGGATGGGTTCACCGCAAATCTTGTCCTGCGTCATAAGATTCCGCTGGTCATCACCCCACACGGAATCGACATCCACGAGATCCCGGAGATCGGTCACGGTCTGGCCCTCATCCCCGGCGTCCGGGAGAAAATCACCGAGGCACTGAATGCGGCCGATGCGGTGACGGCGATCAGCGAGAGCATTGCGGAAGCGGTCCGTCGACGGGGTGTCTCCGACGAGCGGATCATACGCATCGACAACGGGGTGGATCTGCATCGCTTCGACCGCCGTGACACACGGCGGGTGCGTGAACGTTACGGGATTCCGCAAGACGCTCCCATCGTGTTGAGTGTGGGTAACTTCACGCCACGAAAGGGTCAAGATTACCTGGTCCGGGCGGCAAGGCGGCTTAGGGAGGCGGTCCCGGGAACACGTGTGGTCATCGTGGGCCGCGGGACCGGCGCGCTGCGGGAGGAGGTGCAGCGTCTGGGGTTGGCGGGCACCGTCCTGCTGCCAGGTTCCCTTCCCCCGCCTGCGCTGTCCGCACTGTCGGGCGGCTGCGGCGACGACGACGACCTGGCCGACCTGTACCGGGAGGCGTCGGTGTTCGTGTCTTGTGGAATCGCCGAGGGGTCCGAGGGACTGTCGCTGGCGGTTCTGGAAGCGATGGCGGCCGGGTGCCCGATCGTGGCCACGGATATTTCCGGAAACCGGGATATCGTGCAGCCCGGTATCAACGGTTTGCTGGTGGCGCCTGCCTCGGAAGATGCGCTGGCGCGGGCGCTTCTGGAAGTGCTTCGGAACCCCGCGTTGCGAGGGCGGTTCTCGCGCGAGGCAAGGGCTACCGCTGAAAAACACGGCTGGGATCGTGTGGCAGACGACTACATTGCGTTGTACGAACGGCTGCTCACGCGCCGGCGCAAAAGGGACACGGCATGAGTCTGCCCGCTGACACGCGAGTCCTGGTGCTGGTTCCCGACTTGAATTTAACGGGGGGCGTGGCTCACTACTATGCCACTCTGGCTCTGGATGCGCGTCCGGGCATCGACTATTTCCGCGTGAACCGCGCCGGGGCGGAGACCATGGCCGGAAAAATCCTGCATCGAGCAGCGGGCTACGTCCGTTTCGTTGGCTTGATCCTTTTACGCAGATACCAGCTCGTTCACGTCAATCCGTCATTCAATGCACGGTCTTTTTATCGGGATGGCCTGTTCGTCTGGCTGGCGCGGCGGATGCACCGCCCCATACTGGTGACTATGCACGGATGGGATGACGATTTCGAGCGGCGGGTGGCACAAAGCAGGGTGCGCCGCTGGTTTTTCCGTGCCACTTTTGGGAGGGCCCAGGGGTTCATCGTGCTGGGCAGCCTGTTCGAACGCCGCCTTCGCGCCTTGGGTGTGCCCGAGGAAACACCTGTGTGGGTGGATACCACCGTCACCGAACCAGCCACTGTCGAAGCGACGCGGCCCGCAGGACCGGACGGTTCGATCCGGGTGCTGTTCATGGCGCGGGTGCTGAGAGAGAAAGGTGTGCTGGTGGCGATCGATGCCGTGGCGGAGGCGCGCGCCCGTCTTCCGCAACGCAGAATCTCGTTGGTCATCGCAGGGGATGGTCCGGATCTCGAGCAGGCTGCAGAACATGTGCGGCGCATGGGGCTCGACGATGTGGAATTCACGGGTTACGTACGGGGCGTGGAAAAACAGCGCCTACTGGCGGAGGCGGACATCTTCCTGCTTCCCACTTGGCATGGGGAGGGTCTGCCCTGTGCCGTCCTCGAGGCGATGGCCCATGGTCTGGTGGTGATCACACGCCCGGTGGGCGGCATTCCGGAAGTGATCGTCGACGGGGAACACGGCTTCCTCGTCGAATCCACAGACCCCACCGCTTTCGCGGAGGTGCTACGGCGTGTCGCCGCGGACGATGAACTGCGCGCTCGGATCGCAGCGGCGAATCGGCGCGCCGCGCGGCGTTTCGAGAAGGATGCGGTAGTCCAGCGTGTGCTCGAGGTTCAAGCGGCCGTGCTTTCGCGTGCCGCCGTGTGATCCGGCTGGTCGAGCGCAGGGTCCGGCATCCGCCACGAAGGGGTGCGCGGTGTCCGGTTCTCGGCGATGGGGCCTCGGATGCACGAGTCAACGCGCGCCATTGCCCCGGCAAGGGAAGTGACTCATCCGGCTGCTGGACCGCTATCATTGGGTAGGCCGGAGATCGCCGGCCGCAGCGCGGTTTCTTACGAAAGTTCCTCAGTATCGCATTTTGCCGCCGGGAGATTGCATCCTTGGACACCACCGCACGCTTGCTGATCACATGCCCGGACCGGCCCGGGATCGTCTCGGCGGTCACGGCCTTCCTGTACAACCACGGGGCCAACATCACCGCCTTGGACCAGCACAGTTCGGACCCGGAGGGCGGGACGTTCTTCATGCGCCTGGAGTTCCAGACCCCGCACCTGGACGTTTCGCGCGGCGTGCTGGAGGCGACCTTTCAGCGCGCCGTGGCCGAGCGCTTCGAGATGCAGTGGCGCCTGAGCTATGCGGCGGACGTGAAGCGGGTGGCGATCCTGGTCTCCCGCCACGACCATGCCCTGCTGGAGCTGTTGTGGCGCGCGGCCCGCCGGGAGCTGCCGTGCGAGGTCACGCAGGTCATCAGCAATCACCCGGATCTCGGCGAGGCGGTGGGGCACTTCGGCGTGCCCTTCCACCACGTGCCGGTGACGCGGGAGACCAAACCGGAGGCCGAGGCGCGCATTCTGGAGTTGCTCGGGGGGGACACCGATCTGGTGGTGCTGGCCCGGTACATGCAGATCCTGAGCGGTGACTTCGTGGCCCGCTACCCCAACCGGATCATCAACATCCATCACTCGTTCCTGCCGGCATTCGTGGGGGCGGATCCCTACCGACAGGCCTTCGAGCGGGGCGTGAAGCTCATCGGGGCCACGGCCCATTACGTCACGGAGGAACTCGACCAGGGGCCGATCATCGACCAGGACGTGCTGCGCGTCTCCCATCGCCACAGCGCCGCCCAGATGAAAGAGTTGGGTATGAATGTGGAGCGGCTGGTGCTGGCCCGCGCCGTGAAGTGGCATCTCGAGGACCGCATTCTGGTCTGCGGCAACCGCACCGTGGTATTCGCCTGAGCCGCTTCATCCGTGGTGGAGGAGAGGTCATGGGACACCGCAGCCGAGACTTTGGGGCCGTGGCGGAGGTGGGGCCGGTCCGCCTCCCGCAACGGGCTTATTCGGCGCTCCCGAAGCGCATGGAAAGGTCCACGGCATGGACGTCCTTGGTGAGTGCTCCGACCGAGATGTAATCCACGCCCGTCTCGGCGATCGCGCGGATGTTGTCCAGGGTCACGCCGCCGGATGCCTCCAGCTCCACCCGCCCCTCGACGATTCGTACGGCCTCGGAGAGGGTTTCGGGCTCGAAGTTGTCGAGCAACACCCGGGACGCTCCAGCTCGCACGGCCTCCTGAAGCTGGTCGAGGTTCTCGACCTCCACCTCCACGGACATGCCCGGGTAGCGGGTACGGGCACGGGAGACCGCGGCGGTCAGTGAGCCGGCTGCGGCGATATGGTTTTCCTTGATGAGCACGGCATCGAACAGTCCGATGCGGTGGTTGTGTCCGCCCCCGCAACGCACGGCGTATTTCTGTGCCAGCCGCAGTCCCGGGATGGTCTTGCGGGTGTCGAGCACGCGTGCCCGGGTGCCGCGCACCGCCTCCACGTACACACGGGTGGTCGTGGCGGTCCCGGACAGGAGTTGAAGATAGTTCAGGGCCGCCCGTTCCCCCGAGAGCAGGGCGCGTGCCGGGCCGAAGAGCCGGCAAATGGTCTGACCGGGACGCAACAGCGCGGCCTCACCGGCCTCCCAGGTGATCCGAACCTCGTCCGAAAGCTGCCGGAACACGGCTTGGAACCAAGGCGAGCCGGCCAGCACAGCGGCCTCTCGGGTGATCACCCGCGCCTCGGCGCGCGCGGTGGAGGGGATCAGCGCGGCGGTCAGGTCCCCAGGACCGACGTCCTCGGCCAGGGCCAGGCGCACGGTTTGCTCGATGAGCTGTTGCGGCGGCGGTTGGGGGGGATTCATGCGGGATTCCGCGTGTGAAAATAGGTGCGCGTGAGACGAAACACGATGGGGCTCAACAGGGCCAGTGCGATGAGATTGGGCAGGGCCATCAGGCCGTTCATCACGTCGGCTGCCAGCCACACCAGTTCCAGCTTGACCCATGCGCCCAGGGGGATCGCGGCGATCCACAACCAGCGGTAAGCCTGGATCGCTCCCACACCGAACAGATACTCCGCGCAGCGCTCACCGTAGTAGCTCCATCCCAGCACCGTGGTGAAGGCGAACAAGGCGAGTCCGAAGGTCACCACGTACTGACCCGCAGGCCCGAGCACCGACTCGAACGCGGCCGCCGACAGTGCCGCCCCGGTGGCGCCGCTGGTCCATGCACCGCTCAGCACGATCACCAGTGCGGTGAGGGTGCAGACCACCAGGGTGTCGATGAAGGTGCCGAGCATGGCCACCAGACCCTGACGCACGGGCTCGTCGGTGCGGGCCGCTGCGTGGGCGATGGGCGCGCTGCCGAGCCCCGCCTCGTTGGAAAACACACCGCGCGCCACGCCATAGCGGATCGCGGCCCACACGGCCGCACCGGCGAAGCCGCCGCCGGCCGCCGTGCCGGTGAACGCCGAGGTCACGATGGTGACCAGCGCGTCGGGCACCTCCCGCCAGGAGAGCGCGACGACCGAGGCGGCGGCGGCGAAATAGGCCAGCGCCATGAACGGCACCAGCGCCGAGGCCACCTCGGCGATGCGCCGCAGGCCGCCGAGGATCACCGCGGCCACCAGCACCGCCATGAGCGGCCCGGTGATCCAGGCGGGGACCGCTAGGGTATTGTGCAATGCGTCGGCCACCGAGTTGGCCTGGACCATGTTGCCGATGCCGAAGGCCGCCACGGTGGCGAACGCGGCGAAGGCACCCCCCAGCCAGCGCCAGCCTCCACCCAGCCCGTTGCGGATGTAGTACATGGGCCCACCCACATGATTCCCAAGCGGGTCTACCTCGCGGTAGCGCACCGCCAACACCGCTTCGGCGTACTTGGTGGCCATGCCCACCAGGGCCGTGATCCACATCCAGAACACGGCGCCCGGACCGCCCAGGGCGATGGCCGTGGCCACGCCGGCGATGTTGCCGGTGCCGATGGTGGCCGAAAGCGCCGTCATCAGTGCCTGGAAAGGGGTGATGTCGCCGCTGCCGGAGGCCCTGCGCCCGCGCCACAACAGAGCGAAGGCCTCCGGGGTGCGGCGCCACGGGAGGAAGCGCAACCCGAGGGTCAGATACACGCCCACCCCGAACAGGAGGACCAGCATGGGCGGACCCCAGATCAGGGCGCTTGCCGTGTTCAACCAGTGCTCGATCGTCGTGGTCATGGGAGGTCCGCCGGCGCCGGAAATGGGGCCGGGCAAGCATGCCGGAAGGGCTTGACCCAAATCAAGCGGCGACCCGCTCCGTTGGTGGCGCCGTGGGGTGCGGGTACAATCTCTGCCGAAAACACGGCTGTGACGAGGCCGTACCCACGATGCACTGTACCCGTGTCCTGGTTCTGGAAGACGAGCGGCCCATCCGGCGCATGCTCTGCACGGCGCTCGAGCGTGCCGGTTTCCAGGTCTGCGAATCGGCCGATACCACCGAAGCGCGGCGCTGTCTGAAAGAGACCCCGGTGGACGTGGCGCTGGTGGACTGGATGCTGCCCGGCGAGAGCGGGATCGCCTTCCTCGGATGGTTGCGCCGGGAGCCGGAGCTGCGCGCATTGCCGGTGATCCTGGTCACGGCCCGGGGCACCGAGGGCGACAAGCTGTCGGCCTTCGAGGCCGGAGCGGACGACTATGTCACCAAGCCGTTCTCCATGGCCGAGCTGACGGCGCGGATTCGCGCGGTGCGCAGGCGGGCGGGTGCGCAGGGCGCGGCGAGCCGCAACAAGACCAAGGTGGGGCCTTTGGAGCTCGATGCCGACGCCTTCACGCTGCACGCCGGCGGCCGGCCGGTACGCCTCGGACGGGCCGAATTCCGCCTGCTCCAGGCGTTGATGGACGAGCCGGGGCGGGTGTGGACACGCGCGCAGTTGTTGGACCGGGCTTGGTCGGTGGGCGCGGACGTGGGGGAACGCACCGTGGACGTGCACATTCTGCGCCTGCGCAAGGCCTTGGCCCCCTCGGGATGTGACCGGATGATCGAGACCGTTCGGGGTGTCGGCTATCGGCTTGCCCGGCCGACGGCGTCGTGAACGCCGCGGTTCGGACGGTCCAGGGGCGGAGCGATGGAAGGCGGTTTCTGGTCCAGGGAGCTCGGACGGACCCTGTTGGGTGGGCTGGCAGGGGCGGCGCTGGGATGGGTTTTGGGCCTTCCCGCCTGGGGCGCGGTCGTGGGTGTGAGCGCCGTGTTGATCTGGCACCTGCGTCAGCTCCACGACGTCCTGCGCTGGCTCATGGTCGGAAACCGCCGCGCGCCCGAGGCCCTCGGCGGTCCGTGGGAGGCATTGTATGGTGGGATCGAACGGTTGCGCCGGCGCAGCAGGAAACGCAAGAAGCGTCTTTCCCGTCTCATGCGCCAGTTCCAGCGCGCCAACGAGGCGCTGCCGTACGGCACGGTGGTGCTCAACGCCGCCGGAGAGGTGGAGTGGTTCAATCAGGCCGCGGCTCGGCTGCTGCATCTCGACGTGCGCCGCGACCGGGGCCGCCGTATCACCTTCCTGCTTCGCGATCCCGCATTCGTGGAGTATCTGGAGTCGGGGCGGTTCGAGGGTCCCGTCGAGATTCCCGCGCCCTGGAACGGCGGCCGCCGTCTGTCCATTCGGGCCGTGCATTTCGGCAAGCACCAGGTCCTGCTCACCGTGCGGGACGTGACCCGGGAGCAGGCGCTGAACGAGATGCGCCGGGACTTCGTCGCCAATGTCTCACACGAGCTGCGCACCCCGCTCACCGTGCTGCGGGGTTATCTCGAAATGCTCGGGGACGGCGCAGCGGAACATTCCGAAGCGCTCGGGGAGATGCGGGATCAGGTGGCGCGCATGGAGCGTTTGGTGGAAGATCTCCTGCTCCTGGCGGCCCTGGAGTCTCCCGAGGACCGGCGCGAGGAGGCTGCGGTGGACGTGGCCGGCCTGGTGGCCCAGGTGACGGAGGCCGTGCAGAAGTCCCGCGGCATGGCCCATCGTATCGAGACGGATCTGGACGCATCTCTGCGGCTGCTGGGTGTGCGACACGAGCTTCACAGTCTGGTGGAAAACTTGGTGGACAATGCCTTGCGCTACACACCCGAGGGCACCCCGGTGAGGATTCGCTGGGGGCTGGACAAGGGGCTCCCCACCCTGAGCGTGCGGGACGAAGGTCCGGGCATCGCGCCCGAGCACCTTCCGCGTCTGACCGAGCGGTTCTATCGCGCCGACCCGGGGCGTGCGCGGGAGTCGGGTGGAACGGGCCTGGGCCTGGCCATCGTCAAGCATGTGGTCAAACGGCATGGGGGAGAACTCGGCATCGAGAGCCGGCTGGGAGAGGGATCGGCGTTCGTGTGCCGGTTTCCGGCCGATCGGGCTGTACGGGCAGCGGCTCCGGCCGGGCTGGCCGCCCAAGGAACGGGATGAACCCGTGAACCGCCGCCCAGGGACGGGGTTGCCGCGATGCGTCGGCAGGTGGGATCGTGCCGTGATGACGTCCGCATCGTCGGGTTCGGGGGCAACGTGATGGCGGCGGCGCCCACGCCCGCCATGATCGCCGCCGTCGATCTGGGCTCCAACAGCTTCCACATGATCGTCGCCCGGGTCGAGTCCGGGGACATCCATATCGTGGACCGCCTGCGGGAGACCGTGCGGCTGGCCGGTGCGCTGGACGAGGACGGCATGTTACGCGGACCCGCGGTGGATCGTGCCCTGGACTGCCTGGGGCGGTTCGGTCAACGGGTCCGTGAGCTGCCGCAGGGCGCGGTGCGCGCGGTGGGTACCAACACCCTGCGCAAGGCGCGAAACAGCGCGGAATTCCTCGAGCGGGCCCGCCAAGCCCTGGGCCACCCCATCGACATCATCAGCGGCGTGGAGGAGGCGAGGCTCATCTACCTGGGCGTGGCCCACAGCCTGGGGGCGGACGAGCGGCGCCGCCTGGTGATCGACATCGGGGGTGGGAGCACGGAGCTCATCATCGGCCGAGGATTCGAGCCGCGCCACATGGAAAGCCTGTACATGGGCTGTGTGAGCAGCACCCAGCGCTTTTTCGGCGACGGGAAAATCACGCCCGAGGCTTGGCGCCGAGCGGTGATCGCCGCGCGCCTGGAACTGCGCCCGGTGGCTCGATCCTACCGGATCCTGGGCTGGGACCTGTCCGTGGGTGCCTCGGGTACGGCGCTGGCCATCGCGCGGAGTGTGACCGAGGCGGGCTGGAGCGCGGACGGGATCACGCTCGAGGGCCTGTACAGGTTGCGCAAGGCCATGCTCAAGGCGGGCAACATCAAGCGCTTGGACCTGCCGGGCATCAGCCGCGACCGGGCTCAGGTCTTCCCTGGCGGTGTCGCCGTGATGCAGGCCCTGTTCGAGGGGCTCGGGATCGAGCACATGATCGTCTCCGGCGGGGCCCTGCGAGAGGGCTTGCTGTACGACCATCTGGGGCGGATCCGCCACGAGGAGATCCGGCCGCGCACCGTGCAGGCGTTGGAACGCCGGTTCGGCGTCGAACCGGCGCATGCGCGGCGGGTGTCCGAAACGGCCGCCGGCCTGTTCCTGCAGGCCTCGGCGCCGTGGTGTCTGGGTGAGGAGGACGGCACGCTGTTGGAGTGGGCCGCGCGGCTCCATGAACTCGGCCTGAGCATCGCCCACAGCGGACACCACAAGCATGGCGCGTACATTCTGGCCTGGGCGGACCTGCCCGGGTTCACCCGACAGGAGCAGCAGCTGCTGGCCGCCCTGGTGCGCACGCATCGCAGGAAGTTCGTCTCGGAACCCTTCGAGGTGCTGCCCGCCTACCGTCGTACTGCGGCCCGGCGACTGGCCGTGCTCCTGCGCCTGGCGGTGCTGCTCAACCGGGGGCGTCCGACCCGGCCCATTCCACCTCCGCAGATCGAATGCGAGGACGATACCATTCGTCTTCGGCTGCCTGACGGCTACCTGGACGAGCACCCCATGACCGAAGCCGACCTCGCGGGGGAGCGGGGCTACCTCAAGGCGGCCGGCTTCAAGCTGCGCTATGGCTGAGGGGGCGACAGCCGGGCTCGTTTGCCCGTGCCGGCACTCGTGTGAAACAATAGCTCGTATAGAGCTCACGCGGGTTGGCGGTGGCAAGTGATTGATTCGGATGGGTTCAGGCCGAATGTAGGAATCATCATCTGTAACCGGGAGCGCCGGGTCCTGTGGTGCAAACGCATCGGTCAGGATGCTTGGCAGTTTCCGCAAGGGGGCATTCGTGTGGATGAAACGCCGCGCGAGGCGATGTTCCGCGAGTTGACCGAAGAGACCGGCCTGCGACCGGAACACGTCGAGGTGCTCGGTTCCACGCGGGGCTGGTTGCGTTACCGGCTGCCGCGCCACCTGGTGCGCCGGGGCCGGCGGCCCTGCTGCATCGGGCAGAAACAGGTCTGGTTCCTGCTGCGTTTCCTGGGTGAGGAGCGGGATCTGGACCTGAGTCACACGGACCACCCGGAGTTCGACGGCTGGCGATGGGTGGACTACTGGCTGCCTGCTCGGGAGGTGGTCTTCTTCAAGCGGCGCGTCTACGAGCGCGCACTGTTCCAACTGGCGCCCCTGTTGTTCGAGGAAACCCCCGCGGCCCGGCCCCAGCGGCGGGGGCGTCGTCACGGCCGGTCGGGGCGGTGAGGTACTCGGGGCCGCCCAGCCGAGGGTTGGGCCAGCACGTGGGTCGTCCAGGAGCCGGCGGCGCGCGCAGACGACATCCGTGAGCCGCCGGGTCTCGTATGCTCCACGTCCTGCAGCGGATCGTCCAGGAGGTCAATGACGCAGAGACCCTGGAGGGTGCCCTCGAACTGATCGTGCGGCGGGTACGCCGGGCGCTCGCCGTGGATGTCTGTTCCGTCTACCTCATGCGACAGCCCCCGGGTGAGCTCGTACTCATGGCCACCGAGGGACTGGACCCGCGCGCGGTCGGACGGGTGCGCATGAGTCCCCGTGAAGGTGTCGTCGGTCTGGTGGCCGAACGCGCCGAGCCGGTGAATCTGGAGGATGCCGCCCGGCACCGGCGCTATCTCTATTTCCCCGAAACCGGTGAGGAGCGCTACCGGGGGTTTCTCGGCGTGCCCATCGTGCAGCATCGCCGAGTGCTCGGTGTGCTGGTGGTGCAGCAGAAGGAACCGCGCCGCTTCGACGACGAGCACAGTGCGTTTCTCGTGACGCTGGCCGCGCAGTTGGCGGGACCCATCACGCACGCCGAGCTGGCGGGTGTTCCCGCGCGAGTACCCATCGAGGCGGACTCGGGCCTGCCGCTGGAGGGGGTGGCGGGAGCGCCGGGGGTCGCCATCGGGACCGCCGCCGTGGCCTACTCGGGGCGCGATCTGGAGTCCGTGCCCGACCGCCCGGCAGCGGACGTGGAGGCGGAGGTGGCGGCCTTCGAGGCGGCCGTGGCTCGGGTCCAGGAGGATCTCCACCGCATGAAGCACCGCAGCGAGGGCGTGCTGCCCAGCGAGGACCGGGCCCTGTTCGACGCCTATGGGATGATCGTGGGTAGCGAGGCGCTTTCCGGGCGTGTGGTGGAACGGATCCGCGCCGGGCAGTGGGCGCCTGCGGCCCTGCGGGACACGATCCGGGAGAATGCGGCGGTGTTCGAGGATATGCCGGATCCCTACCTGCGCGAGCGCGCCCAGGACATCCGTGATCTGGGGGCCCGTCTGCTCCTGTATCTGGAGGGTGGGGGCGGACAGCGGGAATGGCCGCAGCGGACCGTGTTGGTGGGTGAGAACGTGACCGTGGGGGATCTGGCGGACATCGAGCCCAAGCGGCTGGTGGGGGTGATCTCCGGGCAGGGCTCGGCCAGTTCCCATGTGGCGATCCTGGCCCGGGCGTTGGGAGTGCCCGCGGTGATGGGCGCCGCCGACCTCCCGTTCGGTAGACTGGAGGGACGCGAGGTGGTGGTCGACGGCTACCACGGCCGGATCTTCATCGATCCCTCCCCGCAGGTACGCCAGGAATTCGAGCGGCTCATCGCGGCGGAGGCGGAGTTGGCCCGCGGTCTGCAGACCATGCGGGGACTGCCGGCCGAGACCCTGGACGGCGAACGGGTGGCGCTCTATGTGAACAGCGGCCTGCTGGCCGAGATCAATGTGGTGTTTCAGTCCGACGCCGACGGGATCGGCCTGTACCGCACCGAGTTTCCCTTCATCGTCCGCGACCGCTTCCCCACCGAGGAGGAGCAGGTGGCCATCTATCGGCAGGTGCTGGAGGCCATGGCCCCTCGGCCCGTCACGCTGCGCACCCTGGACGTGGGCGGGGACAAGCCCCTGCCTTATTTTCCGGTGGAGGAGGAGAATCCGTTCCTGGGCTGGCGGGGAATCCGGATCTCGCTGGACCATCCCGAGATCTTCATGACCCAGGTGCGCGCCATGCTGCGGGCCTCGGAAGGCCTGGGGAACCTGCGCATTCTGCTGCCGATGATCAGCGCCGTGCGCGAGGTGGACGAGGCATTGGCCCTGATCCGGCGTGCCCGGATGGAGCTCTCCGAGGAGGGTTACGAGATCCCTGAGCCACGGGTGGGGGCGATGATCGAGGTGCCCTCGGCGGTGTATTTGTGCGAGCGGTTGGCGCGGCGCGTGGATTTCGTGAGCATCGGAACCAACGACCTGGTGCAATACCTCCTGGCGGTGGATCGCAACAACCCCCAGGTGGCGGCGCTACACTCGTCCCTCCACCCGGCCGTGCTCCACGCCTTGCGCGCGCTCACGCAGGCGGCGCATCGGGTGGGTCGCAAGGTGGGGGTGTGTGGGGAGATGGCCAGTGATCCGGCGGGCGTGATCCTGCTGCTCGGCCTGGGGGTGGACGATCTGAGCGTGACGCTGGCTGCCCTGCCCCGGGTCAAGTGGGTGGTGCGCAGTTTCACCCGGGCCCAGTGCGCCGCCATCGTCGATCAGGCGCTCGACTTCGAGGATCCGGAGCCGGTTCGCCGGCTCTTGTGTGAGGCGCTGGACCGGGCCGGCCTCGGGGGGCTGGTGCGGCCGGGGGGATGACGCCGGGCGAGAAGAAGGCGGCCCGTTGTGACGATACTGGGGTGGGCAGGGTTGGCGTTTGCCGCCGTGACCGGCTACGGCGTGTATTCGTTCAACCGCCTGGTGCGCTTGCGCAATCAGGCCCTGGCGGCGTGGAGCGACGTGGAGGTGCAGCTCAAGCGGCGTCACGACCTGCTCCCCAAGCTGGTGGAAGCCGTCCGGCGCCACGCGGCCTACGAACGCTCCGTATTGGAGGAGGTCACGCGCCTGCGGGCCGAGACCGCCGGTGCCCGTGGCGGCCCCGAGCGAAAGGCCGTTCCCGAGGGGCGTCTAGGCGAGGCGGTCCAGCGGCTGCTGGCGCTGGCCGAGGCTTATCCGGAACTTCGCGCCGATCGGGGGTTCGTGCGCTTGCAGCGGGAGATTTCCGAGGTCGAGAATGACCTCCAACACGCTCGACGGTTCTACAACGGAGCGGTGCGGCTCCTGAACACGCGGATCGACAGCTTTCCGGACCTGCTCCTGGCCCGCGTGTTCCGATTCCGTCCGATGGCCTATTTCCAGCTCGAAGGCGATGGTTGAAGTCATGCGGTGCATCGGATTCTTACTGTTGGCGCTCTTGTTGGCGACCGCGGCCGCGGCCGACGAGCGGATCCTGGACTATCGCGCGGATATCGAGGTCCAGACGGATGGGACCCTGCTGTTGACCGAGACCATCCGGGTGCGGGCCGAGGGTCGCCAGATCCAGCGGGGCATCTATCGGGATTTCCCTCTGCACTATCGGGGCGGCCTGTTCAATCTACGCCGGATCGACCTGGAGATCCTGGGCGTGGAGCGCGACGGCCACGCCGAACCCTGGCATACGGAGTGGGGCAGTGACCGGGTGCGGATCTATGCCGGGCGGTCCAACCGCCGGCTGGAGCCCGGCGAGTACACCTACACCTTTCGTTATTGGGTGGGCCGGGCGCTGGGCGCGTTGGACGGGCGCGACGAGCTGTACTGGAACGTCACCGGCAACGACTGGGCCTTTCCCATCGAACGGGCGAGCGCCCGGGTGGCGCTGCCCTCGACCGTGCCGCTGGAAGCAGTCCAGGCCGAGGCCTACACCGGGCCTTACGGTGCCCGGGGTCAGGATTACCAGGTCGAGATCGACCGCGAGGGCGTGCAACCGGTGGCGCGCTTTGTGACCACCCGGCCGCTGCGGCGCGGCGAGGGGTTGACCATCGTGGTGAGCTGGCCCCAGGGGTTCGTCTGGCGCCCGTCGGCCTTGCAGCGTCTGGGGTGGGTCCTGGGCGATACCACGGTGATGCGCGTGGGCCTTGTGGGCCTGGCGCTGTTGCTGGCCTATTTCGGATGGGTCTGGTGGTGGGCCGGGCGCGATCCCGCCCCCGGCGTGATCCATCCGGCCTACGCCCCGCCCGAGGGCTTTTCGCCCGCCTCGCTGCGCTTCATCCGCCGCATGGGCTATGACCACAAGGCATTCGCCACGGCCCTGGTCAACCTGGCGGTCAAGGGTTTCCTGGAGATCACGCAAAAACCCGGCGTATTGGGCTCCAGCCGATGGACGCTGAAAAAGACCGGCCGCCGGGTGGAGATGGCCGCTGGGGAACAGGCCCTGAGCAAGGCGCTGTTCGGTGGCCAGGGGCGGGTGGAGCTCGACAGCCGTTCCAGAGCCCGCGTGCAGAAGGCGGTCCGCGCTCACCGCAAGGCCCTGCGTCGGGACTACGAGAAGCGTTATTTCGTCACCAACCGCTGGTACTGGCTCGGTGGCGCGCTGGCCTCCCTCGGGGTATTGGGAGCGGCGCTGCGCGGGCTCCGGGGAGAGCAGTTCTCGGGGGCCGCGTTCCTCACGATCTGGCTGAGCGTCTGGACGCTGGGCGTGGGTCTTCTACTCGGGTGGCTGGTGCGGTCCTGGAAGAACGCGCGGGCGGGGATCGGATCCTGGTTCGCGGTGGTGGGGGCGGCGTTGTTCGCATTGCCCTTCGTGGCGGGCGAGTTGATGGGGGTGTGGTTCCTGCTCAACCTGGCGGGTCTGGGCTATCTGTTGGTGTTGCTGGGTGTGCTGGGGACGGATGCCTGGTTCTACCACCTGCTCAAGGCGCCGACCCGGGCCGGGCGCCGGCTGCTGGACCAGGTCGAGGGGTTTCGCCGCTATCTCGCCGTGGCGGAGGCCGAAGAGGCCGCCGGTGACCGCCGCTGGGAGGACCTGGGCCTATTCGAGCGCTATCTGCCTTACGCCGTGGCCCTGGACGTGGAGCAGGCCTGGGCCGAACGCTTCGCCCAGGCCATCGAGCGGGCGCAGGCGGGCGGTTATCACCCCTCGTGGTACCGAGGCGGCACGATCCTGGGGCAGGGTGGCAGCCAAGGCCCAGCCGCGTTGGCGGGGGGGCTGGCGGCCGGGTTGAGCGCGGCGGTGGCCACGGCGAGCAGTTCCGGCAGCGGTGGCGGCGGCGCCTCCGGCGGTGGGGGAGGCGGTGGCGGCGGCGGTGGATGGTGAGCCGTCCGGCGCGTGAACCGCGCAGGCCCGGCAGCGGCGTCAGGACCAGGGGCGAACGACCACCAGGGCGACGATTCCGATCAGGAACAGCACGGGTACCTCGTTGAACCAGCGGTACCAGGTGTGGGGGTGGCGGTTCTGGTCGGCACGGAAGTCGTACATGAGCTTTCCGCACCAGACGTGGTAGACGATCAGCAGCGCCACCAGGGTGAGCTTGGCATGCATCCAGAGGGCCGCGTTGTAGTACTCCAGATTGGCCGAAAGCAGCCACATTCCCAGGACCACCGTGAGCACGGCCGCCGGCGTCATGATCCCCCAGAAGAGCTTGCGCTCCATGACCTTGAAGCGCTCGATACCCGCGTCGTCGGTGGCCATGGCGTGGTAGACGAACAGGCGCGGGAGGTAGAACAGCCCGGCGAACCAGCTGGTCATGAACACGATATGAAAGGTCTTGACCCAGAGCATGCGACCCCCGCCTCTGACGCCTACATCTGCGACTGCAGGTAGTTTTGCAGCCCCACGCGGTCGATCAACTCCAGCTGGGTCTCCAACCAGTCGATGTGTTCTTCCTCGGACTCCAGGATGTCCTCGAACAGCTCGCGCGAGACATAGTCGCCCGCCGTCTCGCAGTAGGCGATCGCCTCGCGCAGGAGGGGCACCGCATCCCGCTCCAGATCCAGATCGCACTGCAGCATCTCCCGGGGATGCTCGCCGACGCGCAGCTTGCCGAGCTGTTGTAGATTGGGCAGGCCCTCCAGGAACAGGATCCGCTGCACGAGCCGGTCGGCGTGCTTCATCTCGTCGATGGATTCTTCATATTCGCGCTTGCCCAGCTTGCCCAGCCCCCAGTTGTCATACATGCGGGCATGGAGGAAGTACTGGTTGATGGCCGTGAGCTCGTTGGTGAGCGCCCGGTTCAGGTATTCGATGACCTTGGCGTCGCCTTTCATGGGAGATGGACCTTGTGGGAATCGGCTTGTGGCGCAGCGTACCGGCCCCGCATCGGCGTTGCAAGGAACGGGTCGATGCCGGTCAGGCCGCTGCAACGGCCAGATCGAACGGGACCGATGCCTCGCCGCGACCGGCGCGCAGCAGTTGCCTGGCCTCGGGCGCGCACTTGCCGCAGCAGCCGGCCACGCCCAGCGTTTCGCGCAAGTCCCGCATGCGCCGGGCCCCCGCGTCGATGGCGTCCCGGATTTCCTGGTCGGTCACTGCGTTACAAATACACACGTACATGGGTGTTTTCCTCTTCGGCCGGTATGCCGGTGAGAACCAAAGAAGATAGTAATGCGAACGCGAATGAGTTGCAACAACTTGGGGCCCGGGCTCCCTCTGCCGTGGTATCTTTGCCGGCGGGGTGGGGTGGTCCGCGTGGGACCGCGAGGAACCCCTTTTGATCCTAAGGCGGTGAGGGAGTGACAGACGTGTTGAAGGCGGGCGTGGTGGGTGCGACGGGATATACGGGCGTCGAACTGATCCGGTTGTTGCTGGCCCACCCCGAGGTGGAGCTTGCGCGGATCACCTCGCGCAGCGAGGCGGGCCGGCCGTTGGAAGTCATCTTTCCCAACCTGCGCGGATGCGGCGATCTGCGCTTCGAAGCCCCCGAACCAGACCGGCTCGCCGCCTGCGACGTGGTGTTTTTCGCCACGCCCAACGGGACCGCCATGCAGTGGGCCCCCGAGCTGTTGGAGGCGGGCACCCGCGTGATCGATCTGGCGGCCGACTTTCGGCTCAAGGACCCGGCCGTGTGGGAGCGGTGGTACGGGATGCCGCACGCCTGCCCCGATCTGCTGGAGGAGGCGGTCTATGGTCTGCCCGAGCTCCATCGCGAGCGGATCCGAAGTGCGCGGTTGGTGGCCAATCCCGGATGCTACCCCACTGCAGTCACGCTGGGTTTTCTGCCGTTGTTGGAGTGCGGTGCGGTGGGGGCCGAGGACTTGGTGGCGGACGCCAAGTCCGGGGTGAGCGGCGCCGGACGCAAGGCCCAGGTCCACACCTTGCTGGCGGAAGCGGGGGAGAACTTCCAGGCCTATGCAGTCGCAGGTCACCGGCATCTGCCCGAGATCCTGCAGACGCTGCGGGAGGTGCGTCCAGGGGCCGGGCTCACCTTCGTGCCGCATCTGCTCCCCATGATCCGGGGCATCCATGCCACGCTGTACGCCGGCTTGCGCGAGCCGGTGCCCGACCTGCAGGCCCTGTATGAGGCACGCTACGCCGAAGAGCCCTTCGTGGACGTGCTGCCCGCCGGTGCGCACCCGCAGACCCGCAGTGTGCGCGGGACCAACCTGTGCCGCATCGCGGTGCATCGCCCGCAGGACGGAGACCGGGTGGTGGTGCTGGCGGTTATCGACAATCTGGTCAAGGGGGCGGCGGGTCAGGCCGTGCACAACATGAATCTCATGTTCGGTTTGGACGAACGGGCGGGCCTGCACGCCGTCGCTGTACTGCCGTGAGGTCCGTTTCGGGAAGGCCCGGCCGGCGGCGGGCCGGCACGGGCTGGTGTTGGATCTTCGTTCCCGTGCTGTTCGGGGCGGGCCTGGCCGGCGGTTACTATGGACCGGGATGGCTCGGAGCCCGAGGCGTGCCGGTGGGGGAGGGCTGCCGGCACGAATTGGTCCGGCTGCGCAGTCAGCGCGCCGAACTGCTGGCTCGGCAGGCGCGGCTGGACGAGTCGCTGCGGCTGGAGCGTGAATCGGGCGCCGCCCTGCGGCAGACCCTGGATGGGCAGGCGAAGCGGATCGCGGAGTTGGAACAGGATCTTGCGTTCTACCGGCACCTGGCGCAAACGGCGGCGGCAGGTGATGCGCGGCTGATCCAGGGCCTCCAGCTCAGACCGGGTGAAGGTGACCGCCGGTTCCGGTATCGCGTGACACTGGTCCGCCCGAGTGGGGCGCGGCGCACCGTACAGGGTAGGCTTACGCTGACGCTGAACGGGGTCCGTGACGGCCGGAAGGTCCGACTGGAGGGGGGCGTGGTGGATCCGGGCGATCCACACCCCGTGAGCTTCCGCTATTTTCAGGTGGTCGAAGGGATCCTGGAGTTGCCGTCCGGGTTCACTCCCCGGACGGTGGCGGTGACATTCAAGCCGAAAACGGGGGGCAGCTTCGTGCGGATCTTTTCGTGGGAGGCGGCGGTTGGCGGTGCCGCACGGGGGGAGATCGGGACGGTGGGGCGTTCAGCGGTCGACGCTGACCGCCAACTTTACATGACGGGTGATCCATGCGCAGAAACAAACGCTTCAAATCGGCCCGCATCACGACGCTCATAGGACGCGAGACCGAGGTTCGCGGGGACGTGGTCTTCCAGGGCGGGTTGCATGTGGAGGGGCGCATCCTGGGCAATGTGCTCGCGCCCGAGGATCCGGAAGCCATGCTGATCCTGGCCGAAGGCGGAGCCATCGAAGGCGAGGTGCGGGTGGCCAACGCCATCGTCAACGGCCGGGTCCGGGGAGATGTCCGGGTCTGCGGACAACTCGATCTGGAGGAATCGGCCCGGGTCGAGGGCAACGTGCATTACCATCTTTTGGAGATGCATCTCGGCGCCGAGGTCAACGGCAGTCTCGTCCACGAGGGGAACATGGA
>JALSSO010000117.1 GCA_026984215.1 Gammaproteobacteria bacterium
GCCCGTTCGGCCGCCACGCGGAGATGGGTCTGGCGGTCGTCCAGCGGACCGATCAGGCGCTCGACGCGCTCGTCCCCCACACGGCATTCGATTCCGATGGCCCCCTGACCGATGGCCGGCAGACTCTCCTCCACGGACAGCCGCGCGGTGATCCGGTCCTCCAGACCCAGTCGCTTGAGCCCCGCGCTGGCGAGCAGGATGGCGTCGTAGTCACCGGCATCGAGTTTGGCCAGGCGGGTGTTCACGTTGCCCCGCAAGGGGATCACCTCGAGACGCGGAAAGCGTGCGCGGACCAGGCACTCCCGGCGCAGGCTGGAGGTGCCCAAACGGGCACCCGCGGGCAGATCCGCGAGCCGCGCATAGGTGTTCGATACGAAAGCGTCACGGGGATCCTCCCGCTCCAGGATCACGGACAGGTGCAGTCCCGGAGGAAACTCGGCCGGGACGTCCTTCATGGAATGCACGGCGATGTCTGCGCGCCCGTCGAGCAGGCCCTGCTCCAGTTCCTTGACGAACAGCCCTTTGCCACCGATACGGGACAAGGGGCTGTCCAGGATCCGGTCGCCCTGGGTGGTCATGCCGACCAGTTCCACGGTGAGGTTGGGATGCCGATCCCGCAGGCGGGCCGCCACATGCTCGGCCTGCCACAGGGCGAGCGCGCTCTTGCGTGTTGCAATGCGAATGAGATCCATTCCTTTTTCCACTGGAGAAAAGCTTAGGGTAGCAGACCCCGCAGCGGGGGCGCTCAGCGGGACTTGAGAAACCGGCGGACCTCGGCCACGTGCCGGCGGCTGATCTCCAGCTTGTCCTCGACCTTGTTGAAGGAGATGAGGAAGCGGCCGTCGCGGCTCTTCTCCATGCCGGAGACGTAGGCCACGTTGACCAGGGCGTTGCGGTGGATACGGATGAACCGGCTGGCGAACTCCTGCTCCAGGTTCTTGAGGGCGTCCTCGATGAGCACCTCGCCCTCGGTATGACGCACCGTGATGTACTTTTGATCGGCCTGGAAATACACGATCTTTTCGATCGGGATGAGCTCCAGGTTCCCGCGCACCCGGGCACAGATGTGGGTGCGGCCTTCGTGCTCGGTCTCCTTGGACAGCGTGGCGAGCTGCGCTTGGGTGAGCTTGCGCGCCTTCTGGAGCGACTCGGCCAGCTTTTCCTTGCGGATCGGCTTGACCAGATAACCCACGGCGTGCGCGTCGAAGGCCTCCAGGGCGTGGTCGCTGTAGGCGGTGGTGAAGATCACCGCCGGCGGCTCTTCCATCTTGGACAGGTGCCGGGACGCCTCCAGCCCGTCCATGCCCGGCATGCGGATGTCCATGAGTACCACGTCCGGACGGGTCTGCTGCACCATTTGGATCGCCTCCAATCCGTTGGAGGCCTCTCCGACCGGTTCGATCTCGTCCATGGACTCGAGCATGTGGGCGAGCCTTGCGCGGGCAGGCGGTTCGTCGTCGACGATCAGGACCTTCATGACAACCCCTCCACCGGAATGGAAAAACGCACCTCGTAGGTGTCCTCGGTCTTTCGGATCCGCAGCTCCGAACCGGAACCGTAGGTGAGCCGCAGCCGCTGCTGGATGTTCTCCAGGGCCATTTTATTGCCGGAGCGGCGATAGTGACTGAGTGTAGCCGGTATCGGATTGGTGATGGAGAATTGGATCCGATCTCCGTCACGCCGAATCTCGATGCGCACCGTCCCGCCTTCGGTGCTCGGCTCGATGCCGTGATAGATCGCGTTTTCCACCAAAGGCTGGAGCAGCAGGGCGGGGATGGCGGCCTCATCGGGCACTTTGGGATCGATGATCCACTCCACTTGGAGCCGCTCACCGAGCCGCAGTTCCTCGATGTTGATGTAACGGCGGGTGAAATCCAGTTCCTCCGACAGGGTGATCTTGTCTCCCTGGCCGAGCGAGGCCCGGAATAGATCCGCCAGGTCCTCCACGGCCTGCTCGGCCCGCTCCGGATTCGTGCGCGTGAGACTGGCGATGGTGTTCATGCTGTTGAATAGGAAATGCGGCCGGATGCGCGCCTGCAAGGCCTGGATGCGGGTACGGGCCTCGGTCTCGATATTGCGCATCCATTGGTGCTGCACGTAGAAGTAGCGCAGCACGATGGCCGTGGCGATGGCGGCGATGGCCAGGTTGCGCGCCACGAACTCCAGTGGATCGCCCTCTCCGAGCAGTCGGGTCGCGCCCAGTGATACCACCAAGGTCACCGCCAGGCTGATCCCGCAGGTGGTGGCGGCGGTACCCAGCACGCGCATGCGTTGCAGCGGTGCGCGCAGCAGACACAGGATCAGCACGTCCCACAGAACGATCCACTGGATCAGCAGCGACTTGCGCCCCAGCGTGTTCCAGAACTCCATCAGGCCGCCGGTGTCGTCCAGTGCGAGCACGATGGCGAGTAATTCGCTGATGATCGCCACGCGCAGAATCACGCGCGCCTCGCAAAAGTCGGGAAGGAAGCAGTGTGCGGCAGTGCATCGCGAATCGGCTCGCGACGATCGTCGGTTCCGTTCGGGCAGGCGCAACGCGCGGCCCTGGCTGGCTTGGGCGGTTGCGGACATGTCCATAACCCCCTGGCTGGGTCGGCCGTTTTGCCGGCCGGCGGTCGATACCGCCTCCGGGCAAAGGGCCTCTTGTTATCATGTTGTTTCTGTTTTTCGACTCACCGATCCATTCGCCCCGATCCATGACCGATCGAACCGACAAGCCTTGGGCCGGGCGTTTCAGCGAGCCCACGGATGCATTTGTAGAGGCTTTTACGGCCTCCGTCAATTTCGACCGGCGTCTGGCGCCGGAGGACATCGAGGGCTCCATCGCGCACGCGCGCATGCTCCACCGCATCGGCGTGCTGAACGAGGCCGAGTTGGGCGCCATCCTGGACGGCCTGCAGGCCCTGCGGGGCGAGATCGAGCACGGCGCGTTTCCGTGGTCCGTGGCGCTCGAGGATGTCCACATGAACATCGAGGCCCGGTTGGTGGAGCGCATTGGTGAGGCTGGAAAGAAACTGCATACGGGCCGTTCGCGCAACGATCAGGTGGCCACCGATCTGCGCCTGTACCTGCGCCGCCAGATCGATGCGGTATGCGCCGAGATCCGGCGGCTCCAGTGGGGACTGTTGGAGCTGGCCGAGCGCGAGGCCGACACCATCATGCCGGGCTTCACCCACCTGCAGGTGGCTCAGCCGGTGACCTTCGGCCACCACATGATGGCTTGGTTCGAGATGCTGGATCGCGACCACGAGCGGCTTGTGGACTGCCGCCGGCGGGTGAACGTCTGCCCCCTGGGCTCGGCGGCGTTGGCGGGCACGACGTATCCGATCGACCGCCATTACACGGCGGCGGAACTGGGGTTCGACCGACCCAGCCGCAATTCCCTGGATGCCGTCTCGGATCGGGACTTCGCCATCGAATTCGCCGCGGCGGCGGCCCTGCTGATGATGCACCTGTCGCGCTTCGCCGAGGAGCTGGTGCTGTGGATGAGCGCTCCGTTCGGTTTCGTGCGCCTGCCCGACCGCTTCTGCACCGGGTCGTCGATCATGCCGCAGAAGAAGAACCCGGACGTGCCCGAGCTGGTGCGGGGCAAGGCCGGCCGCGCCTACGGCAACCTGATCGCCCTGCTCACCCTCATGAAGTCCCAGCCTCTGGCCTACAACAAGGACAATCAGGAGGACAAGGAGCCGTTGTTCGACACCGTGGACACCCTGCGCGGCTGCCTGCGCGCCTTCGCCGACATGATGCCCGCCGTCACCGTGGACCGGGAGCGCATGTATGCGGCGGCCGCCCAGGGATTTTCCACGGCCACCGACCTGGCGGATTATCTCGTGCGCAAGGGGGTGGCGTTCCGTGACGCCCACGAGGTGGTCGGCAAGGCCGTGGCGTTGGCCGAGGCCACCGGGCGCCGGCTCGACGAGCTCGGCCTGGATGAGTTGCGTGGTCTCTCGCGGCACATCGGGGAAGACGTCTACGAGACGCTCACCCTGGAAGGCTCGGTGGCCGCCCGGAATCACTGGGGCGCAACCGCTCCCGAGCAGGTGCGTGCCCAGATCGCGGCGGCCCGCCGGCGGCTGCAACGGGTGGAGAGGCCACCCGGCGGCCCGTGAGACCCGCCGGAATCACCCGGTGGGCTTTCGCTGCTGGCCCACCAACAAGGCCTCGGGCACCGCGACCTTGATGGCCGCCGGCAGCTCCAGGCAGATGCCGGGCACGGGCCGTACGGTCACCCACAGCGTGTTGAGGCGCAGGTTCACGTCGGCGAACACCACGTGTTTTCGATAGGCCGCGAGGACCTGCTCGATGGCCGCCAGACGCTGGCGGATCTCCGCCTCGCTGCGCCGGCGCAGCCCCGGCACGATCATGAGGAAGTCGGTGAGCAGGCGCCCGTCGGCGTCGCGGGTGGGCGCGCGCTTCCAGAGCGGCTCGGCCGGAGCGAGTTCGGTGCCGCGGCGCAGCGGGGACTTGCTCAAGGAGGCGCCTCCTCGGGGAACAGGACCGTGGCGAGCCAGCGGCCGATGTCCCGGATCTCGGCCGGCGAGACCTCGTGTCCCATGTAATAGCTGTGCCATTCCACCCGGCAGCCCAGGCTCTCCAGCATGGCCCGGGCCGCCGCCGCCCACTCGAAACGGATCGTCTGATCCTCGCTGCCGTGGGCCAGGAAGAAGGGCCGGTCGCAGGCCCCCTCCGCAAGCTCCTCGACGATGCGTCGGTGGGCCGGCAGCCAGGTCGACAGCCCCATCACCCCGGCCAGGGGGCCCGGGTGGCGCAACGCCGTGTGCAGGGCCAGCGCGCCTCCCTGCGAGAACCCGGCGAGCACCAGCCGGCCGGGATGGATGCCCCGCCCGGCCTCGTGCGCGATCAGGGCCTCGAGGCCCCGCCTTCCCTGTTCCAGGCCGGCCTCGTCCTCGGGGGCTTCCGGATCCAGCCCATGGATGTCGAACCAGGCCCGCATGGGCAGGCCGCCGTTGACGCTCACCGGCCGCACCGGGGCGTGGGGAAAGACGAAGCGCGTGGGGCCGGGCAGGCGAAGTTGCGCGACTACCGGCGTGAAATCGTGACCGTCAGCGCCCAGCCCATGAAGCCAGATGACGGCTGCCACCGGGTCCTTGCCCGTCTCCACCTCGACGCGGTCGAACCAGTTCGCCATGCAAGCAGTGTAACGTGCCCGCGCCGGTGGATCGAAACGCGCGCCGTCCCCACGCTCCATCGCAGCCGCTATACTGCGGCTTGTCATGTGCCCGTCCAACCGCCCCCGGCTCCTTCCGACGCCTGCCTCCAGGGTTCTGGCGGCTGCGGCGGTGCTGGCCGTGGCGCTCCTGAGCGGCTGCGGACAGAAGGGTCCGCTGGTGCTGCCGAAGGATACGGATACGCCGCAGGCCTGGCCGCAGAAACCGCCGGCGGCCGTCCGAAAACGGGGGCAAAAGGACTGACGTGGACCATTTCACCTTCCGCCAGGGCCGACTCTACGCCGAGGATGTCCCGGTACGGGCGCTCGCCGAACGTTTCGGTACCCCGTTGTACGTGTACTCGCGTGCCACCCTGGAGCAGCATTGGCGCGCCTTCGACCGGGCCTTCGAGGGCCATCCGCACCAGGTGTGTTACGCCGTCAAGGCCAACTCCAACCTCGCCGTGCTCGACGTCCTTGCGCGTCTGGGCAGCGGCTTCGACATCGTCTCGGGCGGGGAGCTCTATCGTGTGCTCCAGGCCGGCGGAGATCCGCGCCGGATCGTGTTTTCCGGAGTGGGCAAGCGCGCCGACGAGATCCGCCAGGCCCTGCGGGCGGGCATCCTGAGCTTCAACGTGGAATCGGCCTCGGAGCTGGAACGTATCGCCGCGGTGGCCCGTGCAGTGCATACGCGCGCCCCGGTCTCCGTGCGCGTGAATCCGGACGTGGATCCCCGCACGCATCCGTACATCGCCACCGGGCTTCGCGAGAGCAAGTTCGGCGTGCCCATCGAACAGGCCCACGATCTCTATCACTGGGCGGCCCGCCGCCCGGAGCTCGAGGTGGTGGGCATCGACTGCCACATCGGCTCTCAGATCACCGAGTTGGCCCCGTTCACCGATGCCCTGGGTCGCGTCCTGGAGCTGGCCGATCGGCTGGCCGCGGTGGGGATCGCCATCCGCCATCTGGACCTCGGCGGCGGGTTGGGCATCCGCTATCGGGACGAGTCGCCGCCCGAGCCGGAGGACTATGCCCGCGCCCTGCGTGCCGTACTCGCCGGGCGGCCATACACGGTGCTGTTGGAGCCGGGCCGGGCCATCGCGGGCAACGCGGGCATCCTGGTCACCCGAGTGGAGTATGTGAAGGAGACGGCGGCCCATCGGTTCGCCATCGTCGACGCCGCCATGAACGACCTGCTGCGGCCGGCGCTCTACGGCGCCTGGCAAGAGATCGTGGAGGTCGATCGGACGCTCGAGCGGCCCGAGGCGGTCTATGACGTGGTCGGTCCGGTGTGCGAGACGGGCGATTTCCTGGGCAGGGAGCGCCGCCTGCGCGCGGCCCCCGGCGATCTGCTGGCGGTGCGCTCGGCCGGGGCCTATGGATTCACCATGGCCAGCAACTACAACAGCCGGCCCCGCCCCGCCGAAGTCATGGTGGATGGGGCGCGCGCCTGGCTGGTGCGGGCGCGTGAGTCCCTCGCCGACCTGGTGCGTGGAGAATGCACGGTGCCGTGAAGCTGCGATTCACCAAAATGCAGGGCCTGGGCAACGACTTCGTGGTGATCGACGCCACGCGCCAGGGCCTGGAGCCGACCCCGGAACAGATCCGGCGCTTGGCCGATCGCCGCTTCGGTGTGGGCTGTGACCAGGTGCTCGTGGTCGGGCCGCCGCCAACTGCGGACGTGGAGTTCGAATACCGCATCTACAACGCCGACGGGGGGGAGGTGGAGCAGTGCGGCAACGGGGCCCGCTGTTTCGCCCGCTTTGTGCGTGACAAGGGACTGACCCGTTCGCGGCGCATTCCGGTGCACACGCGGGGCGGCCGGATCGTGCTGGAGGTGCGCGACGATGGGCAGGTGACCGTGGACATGGGCGTGCCGCGACTGGCGCCGGAGGCGCTGCCGATGCGCGCCGATGGTCCCGGTCCCCGGCACCGGCTCGACGTGGACGGTCGGCAGATCGAGCTCACGGCGGTCTCCATGGGCAATCCCCATGCCGTGATCCAGGTGGACGAGGTCGCTCACGCGCCGGTACACACACTGGGTCCGGCGCTGGAACGTCACCGGCGTTTTCCCCGCGGCGTGAACGTGGGCTTCATGGAGATCCGTGGCCGGGACCGGATCGGGTTGCGCGTGTGGGAACGAGGAGCCGGAGAGACCCTCGCCTGTGGGACGGGGGCCTGCGCCGCGGTGGTCGCCGGGCGGCTGGCGGGACGCTTGGATACGCGCGTGACGGTGGAGCTGCCGGGCGGTCGGCTGCAGGTCGAGTGGGCGGGCGGCGACCGCCCCGTATGGATGACCGGACCTGCGGAAACCGTTTTCGAAGGGGAGATTGAGCTGTGAAAGCGAAAAAAGACGGCGTTGCGAAGGGCCTTGCGGAGGAAGAGGCCGTCGTGCGTTTCCTGACCGTGCATCCGGACTTTCTGCGGGATCACCCGCAGCTGCTGGACATTCTGGAAGTCTCGCAGGGCGTGCCCGGGGCCGTCTCCCTGCTCGAGCGGCAGGTGCGGCGGCTGCGCGAGCAAAACGAGCGGCTGCGCGCGCATCAGGCGCAACTCATCGCCGCCGCGCGGCGCAACGAAGACCTCGGTAACCGGCTGCACGAGTTGGCCCTCTCGCTGCTGGAGGCCGAGGACGCCGAGGACGTCGTGGCCGTCGCGCGCGAGCAACTGCGCAGCCGGTGCGGCCTGGACGCCATGGGCCTGTACCTCTGGGCCCGCAGCGATCCCGCTCCCCGGCTGTCCTTCACGCTGCCGCAGTCGGAAGGGGACGAACGGTTCGGTGATGTGATTCGCGGCGGCCGCGCCGTGTTCCCGGGCACGAAGGATGCGCGAGTCCACGACCTGCTGGGATGTGCGGAGCTCGGCTCGGTCGTTCTCGTGCCGCTCGCCGACGGGCACTGGCATGGGGTGCTGGGGCTGGGCAGCACGGACCCGGAGCGCTTCCGCGAAGGCATGGGGACCTTGTTCGTCTGCCAGCTCGCGGCGCTCATCGCCCGGGCCCTGCGGGTGCGCCTGGAGGGACTCGTTGACGTGTCCGCGCCGCAGGAGCTGTCCACCGATGTCCGAATATGATGCCGCCTTGCCGGAGCCGCTGCAGGGGCCGGTGGAGGCCTACCTGCGCACGCTGGCCGAGGGGCGTCGGTATTCCGCGCATACGGTGGCCGCCTACCGCCGGGACCTCGCCGAGCTGATCGGATTCTTGCGGGAAGCGGGGG
>JALSSO010000118.1 GCA_026984215.1 Gammaproteobacteria bacterium
CCTGGCCCCGCAGGTCTTGTCCTGGGCATGGATTGCAGTTTGCCCTTATCCCAACGGCTCAATCGTACGAGGACACGGCTGCGGCGCGCCTTTACCGTGTCTTCGCCTTTTGCGGGGTCCAGCCAGGCATGACCGAAGAGCCGTCCCTCGATCTCGCGCATGCGTGGCCAGTCGGCCGGATCGTTCTGCGCCGCCCAGGCCACCCGCCACCACTCCCGCAGCAGGTGCTTGAAGGGGGGTGTGCGCCACTGGCCGTTTTGTTCGGCATTACCCAGGAAGGCGGGAGTCAGGAAACGCACGGTATATTGACGGGTCTGCATCGGGGTGGAGTGGGGGGCGGTCGCGGCGGTCATGATCGTTCTCCCTTTCGAAAAGCGGCCTCGGCGCAGGGGCCGAATCTGCCTCGGCACGTCGTATGCGGGCTGTGACAAAGGCCACAATGCGAATGCGAAATATAGCCCGTCACGCACGGGGTGGCGCGGTCGACAAGGTTGTCATTGGCCTCGTGGCGACGGATACGGGAAAGGGCCGGATAAATGGCCGTGGTTCATCCGGTTTCGTCTCCGGCCTCGAGCAGGCTGCCGTCCAGTTCCAGGGCGGGGATGGCAGGCAAGGTGCTGCCGATCAGGCCGCGCATCTCGCCGTACATGCCCACGGTGTGGGTGATGACGCGCTCGATCTGCTTTTCCCGCTCGCGCCAGAGGCGTTCCATGGCGCGGCGCTCGCGCTGGAGCTGGTCCTGCATGGCGGTGAAGGCCTCGACGATGCCCTGCACGCGCTGGCGGAACGCGTCGCCGGCCAGGTATTGGTAGAGCAGTTCCATTTTCTCCTGCTTGCCCTCGGCGGCGGCGTGCGCGAAGGCCACCTGCACGAGCTGTTCGCGCAGGGCGGTGGCCAGGGCGGGCCAGGCCTTGGGGCCGCACACCCATACCCCGTCGATGCGCCCGAAGCCTTCCAGCCCCTCGGGCAGGACCATCGAGACGATCACCGCCAGGGCCGCGCCGCAGGCCCGCTGGTCGTCCTTGAGCTTGGCGATCCAGGCGGGTTGCCAGCGCTTGGTGTTCTTGATCTCCCAGACGATGCGTCCGCATTCGCGCCCCTGGGTGTCCATGACGGTCTGGATGAGGTCGGCGCCGCGCATGCCCTTGGGCACCGGCTCGATGCGGTCGCGCGGGAAGTGGCGCGCCAGCCTCGCCTCCAGATCCAGCTCCAGCACCTCGCCTTGCAGCTCCTGGGAGCCCTGTTCGCTGCGCCGCCGGGCGTCCTCCAGGTCGCGCCGCAGGTCGGCGATCAGTTTTTCCTTCTCCTTGAGCTTCAGCTCCTGTTCCTCGGCCAGTTGCCGGCGCAGGCGGTCCTCCAGCTCCCGCTGGGCCTCGGTCTGTTCGCGCCGCAGCCGGGCCTCCAGGCGCCGGCGTTCCTCATCCATCCGGCGACGTAGTTCCAGATCCAGCGCGCGTTCCCGCTCGGCGATCTCGTCCTGGCGCTTGCGCAGTTCCATCTCGGCCCGTTCGGCCTCGCGGGCCTTTTTGCGCTGGGTGGCCAGTTGCTCCTCCAGCAGGCGGCGCTCCTCAGCCCATCGGGCCTGGGCCGCCTCGGTCTCGTGGCGCAACCGCGCCTCGATGCGCGCGCGCAGGTCGGCCTCCAGCTCCCGGCGCAGGCGCTTTTCGGTCTCCGCGCGGATCTGGGCGGCGAGCGCCTCCGAGACGGGGATCTCGGTGCCGCAATTGGGGCAGACGAGGGTGGTGTCGGCCATGGGTCAACTCCCGGTC
>JALSSO010000119.1 GCA_026984215.1 Gammaproteobacteria bacterium
TGGGTTCGTCATCAAAAGCTCCAGGGACGTGCGTGTGTCTACGTCTGCGCCGACGACGCGCACGGCACGCCCATCATGCTCAAGGCGCGGGAGCTGGGGATCAGCCCCGAGACGCTGGTGGAACAGGTCCATGCCGAACACCGGCGCGACTTCGCCGACTTCCACATCGGCTTCGACGAATACTACACCACCCATTCCGAAGAAAACCGTGAGCTGGCCGAACAGATCTATCGCAGGCTCAAGGCGGCGGGCCACATCGTCACCCGCACCGTGGTGGATCTCTACGATCCGGTGGAGGAGACCTTCCTACCCGACCGGTTCATCCGGGGCGAGTGCCCCCGCTGCGGGGCGGCGGACCAATATGGCGACTCCTGCGAGGCCTGCGGGGCCACCTACAGCCCCGCCGAGCTCAAGAACCCCCGCTCGGCCCTGAGCGGCGCCGTGCCCGAGCCGCGGGAGAACCTGCACTATTTCTTCCGCCTGGATCACTTCGAGGACTTCCTGCGCCGATGGGTGCGCGAGGGACACGTGCAACCGCAGATCGCCCACAAGCTGGAGGAGTGGTTCGAACACGGGCTGAAGGAATGGGACATCTCACGTGATGCGCCCTACTGGGGGTTCGAGATCCCGGATGCCCCGGGCAAGTATTTCTATGTCTGGCTGGACGCGCCCATCGGCTACATGGCGAGTTTCGCCCACTACTGCAAGCGCGTGGGCTGTGACTTCGACGCCGTGTGGGCCGCGGACAGCACGGCCGGGCTGTATCACTTCATCGGCAAGGACATCGCCTATTTCCACACCCTGTTCTGGCCCGCCATGCTGCATGGGGCGGGATTCCGCACCCCCACGGCCGTGTGGTGCCATGGCTTCCTCACGGTCAACGGGGCGAAGATGTCCAAGTCGCGCGGGACCTTCATCAAGGCGCGCACCTATCTGGATCACTTGGATCCCGAATACCTGCGTTACTACTTCGCCGCCAAGCTGGGCGCCGGGGTGGACGACATCGACCTGAACCTCGAGGACTTCCAGCAGCGTGTCAACAGCGACCTGGTGGGCAAGCTGGTCAACATCGCGAGCCGTTGCGCGGGCTTCATCACCAAGCGCTTCGGCGGCCGCCTGGGTCCGCGCCTGCCGGAACCCGAGCTGTACGGTGACTTCGTGGCAGCCGGCGAACGGATCTCGCACCTCTACGAGACACGTGAATTCTCCCACGCCATGCGCGAGATCATGCACCTGGCCAATCGCGCCAACCGGTACATCGACGAGGCCAAGCCTTGGGTGCTGGCGAAGGACCCCGGCCAAGCGCGGTCGGTGCAGGACATCTGCACCCAGGGACTCAACCTCTACCGCGTGCTGGTCACCTGGCTCAAACCCGTGCTCCCGCGTCTGGCCGCCGACAGCGAGGCCCTCCTGCGCTGCGGCGCCCTCCACTGGAGCTCGCCGCAGCACCCCTTGCTCGACCACGCCATCGAGCCTTTCCGCCCGCTCATGACCCGCATCCG
Source organism: Gammaproteobacteria bacterium (assembly GCA_026984215.1). Lineage (GTDB taxonomy): Bacteria > Pseudomonadota > Gammaproteobacteria > JAJDOJ01 > JAJDOJ01 > JALVEU01. Next base: position 1,503 of record JALSSO010000119.1, read on the forward strand.
GCCCGAGCAGGTCCAGGCCATGCTGGAGGCGGCCGCGGCAGACCTGGAGCGCCGTCCGGAGACGGCTGCCCACGCCGCGGACAACGGCCCGGATCTGGAACCCATCGCCCCAGAGATCACCATCGACGACTTCGCCAAGATCGATCTGCGCGTGGCCCGGATCGTCCGCGCCGAAGCCGTCGAAGGCGCCGACAAGCTCCTCAAGCTCACCCTCGACATCGGGCTGGAGACGCGCACCGTCTTCGCCGGCATCAAGGCGGCCTATGCCCCCGAAGCCCTGGAAGGGCGTTTGACGGTGATGGTGGCCAATCTCAAGCCGCGCAAGATGCGCTTCGGTGTCTCCGAAGGCATGGTGCTGGCCGCCGGCCCGGGCGGCAAAGAGATCTATCTGCTCGGCCCGGACGCCGGTGCACGGCCGGGAATGCGCGTAAAGTGAAGATGGTCATTCAGTAACCGGCCACGGCTTCGGTATCATTGCGCTTGGCGGCCGCACTGATGCGGCGCGCTTGCGCGAAGCTTGCACGCGGGCGACGATCATCCCATGGCCGAATACGTCCTCATCCTGGTGAGCACCGTCCTGGTGAACAACATCGTGCTCGCCCGGTTCCTGGGCCTGTGTCCGTTCATGGGGGTCTCGCGCAAGCTCGAGACCGCGCTCGGGATGGGACTGGCCACCACGTTCGTGCTGACGCTGTCGGCCGTCTCCAGTGAACTCGTCAACACCTATCTGCTGGACCCGCTGGGTCTGGGCTATCTACGCACCATCGCCTTCATCCTGGTCATCGCCGCCATCGTCCAGTTCACCGAGATGGTGGTGCACAAGACCAGCCCCGTGCTCTACAACCTGCTGGGGATCTACCTGCCGCTCATCACCACCAATTGCGCCGTGCTGGGAGTCGCCCTGCTCAACGTGCAGGAACAGCACGGCTTTCTCAAATCCGCCCTTTACGGCTTCGGCGCCGCGGTGGGCTTCAGCCTGGTGCTGGTCTTGTTCGCCGCGATCCGTGAACGCCTGGCCGCCGCCGACGTACCGGTGCCCTTTCGCGGCAATGCCATCGCGCTGATCACCGCCGGCCTCATGTCGCTGGCCTTCATGGGCTTCGCCGGGCTGGTGCGGGCATGATCGCCGTGCTGGCCGCCATCGCCGCGCTGGGCGGACTCGCCCTGGCGTTCGGCGCCCTGCTCGGCTATGCCTCGCGGCGCTTCAAGGTCGAGGGCAACCCGCTGGCCGACCAGATCGAGCATCTCCTGCCCCAGACCCAGTGCGGCCAGTGTGGGTTCGCCGGCTGCCGGCCCTATGCCGAGGCCATCGCCCGCGGCGAGGCCGACATCAACCTCTGTCCCCCGGGCGGCGAGGCCGTCATCAAGGCACTGGCGGACCTGCTCGGGGTGGAGCCCAAGCCCCTGGACGAGTCCAAGGCCGCTCCGGCCGAAAAACGGGTGGCTGTGATCGACGAGAACACCTGCATCGGATGCACCCTCTGCATCCAGGCCTGCCCCGTGGACGCCATCCTCGGAGCGGCGAAGCAGATGCATACGGTCATCGCCTCCGAGTGCACGGGTTGCGAGCTCTGCATCCCGCCCTGTCCGGTGGAATGTATCCGCATGGTGCCCGTTCCCCGCGGCATCGAGGATTGGAAATGGCCCGCCCCATGGGGGCCGCAAGCCCCACAGACCGCGGCACCGCCGTCCCGGGCCGAGGCCGCTTGACCGGCCATGTACGCCCCGGGGGAAAAGCTGTGGCATTTCCACGGTGGGATCCGCCTCGACGGCCAGCGTGAGCTGTCCACCGGACGCCCCCTGGGCGCCGTGCCGCTCAGCGCCGAGTTCGTGGTGCCGGTCCAGCAGCACATCGGCCAGGCGGGTGACGTGCTGGTCCGGGAGGGACAACACGTCCACCGCGGCCAACAGCTCACCCAGGTCAGGGAATACATCGGCGCGCCCGTTCACGCCCCCACCTCGGGCAAGGTGATCGCCATCGAGAACCGCCCGGTTCCTCATCCCTCCGGGCTGGAAGGGCTCTGCGTGGTCATCGAGGCCGATGGGCGCGACGACTGGGGCGATGCCCGGCTGGAACCGCTAGAGGACTACCGCGCGCTCAGCCCCGGCAGGATTCGCCGCCGGGTGCGTAAGTGCGGCATCGTCGGACTGGGCGGGGCCGCCTTCCCGACCGCGGCCAAGATCAATCCCCTGCACGAACAACGCATCCATACCCTGGTCCTCAACGGCGCCGAATGCGAACCCTACATCACTTGCGACGACACCCTGCTGCGTCACCATGCGGCCGAGGTCGTGGAGGGCGCGCGCATCCTCATGCACACCCTGGGCGGGCCGGAGCGCTGCCTCATCGCCGTGGAGGAGGACATGCCCGAGGCCTACGAGGCCCTGCGCGAGGTCCTTGGCGGCACGTCTTCCGGGTCGTTCCGGCTCGTGAGCATTCCGTCCATCTATCCCACCGGCAGCGAAAAGCAGCTCATTCAGGTGCTCACGGGCCGGGAGGTACCGGCCGACGGGCTGCCCGCCGACATCGGCGTCGTCTGCCAGAACGTCGCAACCGCGCGGGCCGTCTACCGCGCGGTGGTGCACGGCGAGCCGCTCATCGAGCGGATCGTCACCGTGACCGGCCGCGGGGTGAGCGAGCCGGGCAACCACCTCGTGCGCATCGGCACCCCCGTACACGAGGTCATCGCCCACGCCGGCGGCTACGTGGAACCGGTGCAGTGGCTGCTCATGGGCGGTCCCATGATGGGTGTCGCGCTGCACGACGACGCCGTGCCCGTGGTCAAGGCCACCAACTGCCTGCTGGCTGCGCGCCGGGGAGAGCTGCGCGCGGCCGGGCCGGTGCTGCCCTGCATCCGCTGCGGCGAGTGCGTGCGGGTCTGCCCGGCGCGACTGCTGCCCCACGAGCTGTACCGTCTGGCCCGGGCCGCGGAATTCGACCGTGCGCAGGAGTACGACCTGTTCGACTGCATCGAGTGCGGTTGCTGCGCCTACGTCTGCCCGAGCCACCTGCCCCTGGTCCATTACTATCGCTACGCCAAGTCCGAGATCCGTGACCTGGAGCGGGAACGACAGGCGGCCGACAGGGCCCGGCGCCGGCACGAGTTCCGCCTGGAACGCCTCGAGCGCGAGAAGCGCGAGCGCGCCGAGCGGCTCGCCAAGAAAAAGGCGGCCGTGTCCCACAAAGCCGACCCGGAGCGGAAAAAGGCCGCGGTCCAGGCGGCCGTCCAGCGCGCCCAGGCCCGCAAGGCCGCACGAGGCGACACCGCACCCACCGAGGACTGAGCATGCGCTTTCCCACCGCCAGCTCACCGTTCGTCCATGGGGGCGGCGCCGTGGACCGCGTCATGCTGCAGGTCCTACTGGCCCTGGTGCCCGGCACACTGGCCATGTTCTGGTACTTCGGCTGGGGGGTCCTCTACAACATCCTGATCTGCACGGGGGTGGCGGTGGCCGCCGAGGCCGCGATCCTTCGCCTGCGCCGCCGGCCGGTGCGCGCCACCCTCGCCGACCTCAGCGTGGTGGTGACCGCTTGGCTGCTGGGGCTCGCGCTGCCTCCCCTGACCCCATGGTGGCTGCCGGCGGCGGGCAGCCTGTTCGCCGTGGTGGTGGCCAAACACCTGTTCGGAGGCCTGGGCTACAACCCGTTCAATCCGGCCATGGCGGGTTACGTCCTGCTCATCATCTCCTTCCCCACCGAGATGACCCACTGGATCGCCCCGAGCGTGCTCGCCGAGGTGCGGCTGGGGCCGCTGGAGTCCCTGCGCCACGTGTTCACCGGCGTCCTGCCGGAGGGGCTGGCCTGGGACGCCCTGGCCTCGGCCACGCCCCTGGACACCATGCGCACCCAGCTGCTCATGAATCGGACCATCGAAGAAATCCGCACCAGCCCCTTGTGGGGCGACTTCGGCGGCCGCGGCTGGGAATGGATCGGCAACTGGTATCTGCTCGGCGGGCTCTGGCTGGTCTGGCGGCGGGTGGCCGATTGGCGGATCCCCGCGGGCTTCCTGGGCGCGCTGGTGGCGATCTCCACCGTGTTCTACCTGGCCGACCCGGACACCCATCCCTTCCCCGCCTTCCACGTCTTCAGTGGGGGGGCCCTGCTCGGAGCCTTCTTCATCGCCACCGATCCGGTGACGGCCGCCTCCACGCCGCGCGGGCGCTGGATCTACGGCGCCGGCATCGGCCTGCTCACCTTCGTCATCCGGGCCTGGGGCGGCTATCCGGACGGGGTGGCCTTCGCCGTGTTGCTCATGAACATGGCCGCCCCGACCATCGACTACTTCACCCGCCCGCGCACCTATGGTCACCGCAGCCCGGGAGACCTGGAGCCGTGAAGCTCGCCCCCACGCTGCGCGCGCCGCTGGTGCTGGGGCTCTTCGCCCTGGCCGGGGCCCTGCTCGTGGCCGGGATCCACCAGTTCACCGCCCCGCGGATCGCCGACAACGAGCGCCGCGTCCTGCTGCGTGGCATCCACGACGTGATCCCCGAGGACGCCTATGACAACGACGTGCTGCGCGACACCGTCACCGTGCGCGACCCGCGGCTGGGCACCGACGAGCCCGTCACCGCCTACATCGCCCGCCGGCGCGGGCGGCCCGTGGGCATCATCCTGCCAGTGGTGGCCCCCAACGGCTACGGCGGCGCCATCCACCTGCTGGTGGGGATTCTCGCCGATGGCACCGTGGGCGGCGTGCGGGTCCTCTCGCACAAGGAGACTCCGGGTCTGGGCGACAAGATCGAGCGTTCCCACAGCGACTGGATCCTGGCGTTCACCGGCCGGCGTCTGGGGGATCCACCCGCCGCGCGCTGGGCGGTGAAACGCGACGGGGGGGTGTTCGACCAGTTCACCGGCGCCACCATCAGCCCGCGGGCCGTGGTGCGAGCGGTGAAGAACGCCTTGTTATACTTCCAGGAGAACCGCGAGCGGCTGTTCGCCGAATCCGCCGAAGCACGCGCGCCGAAGCCATGAATGCCGAATACCGCCACCTGATCTCCGAGGGCCTGTGGAACAACAATGTGGGGCTGGTCCAGCTGCTCGGCCTGTGTCCCCTGCTGGCCGTGACCAACACCGCGGTCAACGGCCTGGGCCTGGGGCTGGCCACGCTGTTCGTGCTGGTGGCCTCCAACGTGACGGTCTCGGCGGTGCGGCGCTGGGTGACACCGGAGATCCGCATCCCCGTGTTCGTGCTGGTCATCGCCTCGGCGGTGACCGCCATCGAGCTCCTCATGGCCGCCTGGCTCTACGATCTCTACCGGGTGCTCGGCATCTTCGTGCCGCTCATCGTCACCAACTGCGCCATCATCGGCCGGGCCGAATCCTATGCCTCGCGCAACCCCGTCCCCCAGGCTGCGGTGGACGGGCTGGCCATGGGCGCCGGCTTCACCGCCCTGCTCGTGGTCCTGGGCGCCCTGCGCGAGCTGGCCGGCCACGGGACCTTGCTGCGCGAGGCGCAATTCCTGTTCGGCACCGGGGCGGCGCACTGGAAGATCACGGTCTGGCCCGGCGACCACGGCCTGTTGCTGGCCATCCTGCCGCCGGGTGCCTTCTTCGGACTGGGCCTGCTCATCGCCATCAAGAACGTCATCGACGCCCGCCGCGCCGGGCGCGCCGCCCAGCCGGTCGCCGCGCAGCCCGCCACAGCCCCCACGGCGTGAGCCCCGACCGGGTGCGCGAGCTGTTCGAGCGGCTGCGGGCGACCAACCCACGGCCCACCACCGAGCTGCGCTACGACTCCCCCTTCGAGCTGCTGGTGGCCGTGGTGCTGTCCGCCCAGGCCACCGATCTGAGCGTCAACCGGGCCACCGAACGCCTGTTCCGCGTGGCCAACACACCCGAGGCCATCGTGCGTCTGGGCGAGGAGGGGCTCAAGCGCCACATCCGCCACATCGGGCTCTATAACACCAAGGCGAAGAACCTGGTGCGCCTGTCGCGGATCCTCCTGGAACGGCACGGCGGCCGGGTGCCGGCCGAGCGCAAGGCCCTGGAGGCCCTGCCCGGCGTGGGCCGCAAGACCGCCAACGTGGTGCTCAACACCGCCTTCGGCCATCCGACCATCGCGGTGGACACGCACATCTTCCGGGTGGCCAACCGTACGGGGCTCGCGCCCGGCAAGACGCCGCTGGAAGTGGAGAAAAAACTGGAGCAGGTCGTTCCCGACGAGTTCAAGAAGGACGCCCATCACTGGCTCATCCTCCATGGACGCTACGTCTGCACCGCCCGCAAGCCCAAGTGCAAGACCTGCATCCTTCGGGACCTGTGCGAATACCCGGACAAGAATTTAGAATAATCAATCTTCAGGCGCTGTCCTGCGTCTGCCACCGCCCCGGGCAACGTACAACGGCACGACACAAACCGTTGCCCGAATGCCGGGAGAGGAGGAAACCATGAACCCGATCGTGTACGTGGCGAATCGGGCCCAAGACGTGATGGACGCGCTGCAGCGCCTGGACTTCCTGGGCTCGCTCGCCCTGCGCGCCTATCTGGTGCCCGTGTTCTGGGTGGCCGGGAACAACAAACTGGCCGACATGGACAGCGTGACGGCCTGGTTCGGCAATCCCGACTGGGGGTTGGGCCTGCCGGCGCCCGAGGCCATGGCCTGGCTGGCCACCGGCAGCGAGATCGG
>JALSSO010000120.1 GCA_026984215.1 Gammaproteobacteria bacterium
CGGGGGGTGGAGAACACGAACACCGGGGGGTGATCCGGGTCGTGACGGTGCCAGTTGTCGAGCCGACGGACGAAGGGTTTCAGCGTGTCCTTGAAGGCCTGGATCATGGCGTGCATGAGGGTCTCGAAAATGATGGTTCGTAGGGTCCGCATGATACCCGGAGTTTCCCCGGCGGATCCGGTCCGGGCACGGGTTTCGTGGAACGGGGTCGCTCATGGTGTGACGGCTACCGTTGGCGCCCCTTGGTGCGTGGCTGGGCTCATATGCTGCGGCGGGATCGGAGGATCATCGCCATGATCAGTAGGAGCCACACCAGGGCCAGCCATCCGGTCACCTTGTCGTAGCCACCGATCAGCCATCCCCAAGGGGCCTCGGGCACGCCATGGGATACGGCCTTGAGCTCTTTGATGGCGAACACCCATCCCGCGTGCAGGCCGATGCAGCGTGCGATGTGACCGTCGCGCAGGCGCACCAGGCCTAGAAACACGCCGGCGGCCGTCAGCGCCAGCGCCGAGTCCAGGATCTCTTGGGGTGTCGCGAACGCGCCGAAGGAGTGGAGCAGCACGCGCAGGCCCGTCTCCCAGCCGATGGCATGGGCCGGAACCCGGTGGTCCGAGTCGACGAAGTGCAGCAGCGCGTAGAGCACGCTGCTCAAGACGATGGCGGCCACAGGACCCCGCAGGCGTGCGACGGCGGTATAAAGGGCCCCGCGGAAGAAGGTCTCCTCGATGAAGGCCACGCTGAGCCCGGAGAAGAAGGCCCCGGCCGCGGCGGTCAGGAGCGCGGCCGGGATCGCCGGTGGAGCGAGGTCCAGGACCCGCGCCCCGAGCCCCAGCAGCAGACCGAACAGGGGCAGCATCATGGCGACCCCCAGCACCCATCCCACGAGCAGCGCCTTGGGGAACTCGCCGCGTCGTAGCGCGTATCCCAGACTGGCCGCGTCAGCCAGCCGCATCCAGCGCAGAAACGGATAGAGTGTGATCAGCCCCAGCGGGATGGTCAGGCGCCCGGAAAGGGTCCAATACCCGATGTCCGCATCGAACAGGCGGGCGAGCCGGTACACCGGATACTCCAGCAGCGCACCGCCGACCAGCAAGGCAGCGATGTAGGCGACAAACAGCGCGAAGGCCCGCATGGAAAGGGGGATCTGTGGGGGGCCAGCGCCCGATGCTACCGGGTGCGCGGTGGATTGCAACTCCCAGCCCCGGCCTGGCCTATACTGACAACCAGGAGATGGCATGTGCGTTTCGATGTCTCGGGAGGGGCGCTGCGATGGACGACCGGATGGTGACGATGGATGAGATTCTGGATGCGGCGCTGCGCCTGGCCGCCGGTGCGGGGTGGGATGCGGTGCGCCTGCACCGGATCGCGGAGCTGCTCGATGTGCCGCTGACCGAGATCCACCGCCACGTGCGGCAGAAGGACGATCTGGCCGAGGCGCTGTTCGATCGGGCCGACCGGGCGATGCTGGAAGCGGCGGGGGAACGGGAGTTCCGCTTCCTCCTGCCGCGCGAACGCCTCCACCGGGTCGTGATGGCCTGGCTGGAGGCCCTGGCCCCGCACCGCGCCCTGGTGCGAGAGATGCTCCTCTACAAGCTGGAACCGCCCCACATCCATCTGCAGGTGCTCGGCGTGTTGCGGGTGAGCCGGACGGTACAGTGGTTCCTGGAGGCGGCGGGACGGCGTTCCCGCGGGCTGCGCCGGAGCATCGAGGAGACCGCCTTCACCGCGCTGTATCTGGCCACTTTCGCCTACTGGCTGCGCGATCGGTCCAAAGACGCCGAGCGTACCCAGCAGTTTCTGCGCAGACGGCTGGAAGGATTCGCGGGTCGGAGCCTGTTCGCGGACGAGGGCGGTGGGGAGCCGGTGTCCGTGGTGGGCGGGGGGGAGACCGAGCCGCCGGCCGGTCAGGAGGTTGCCGCCGGCGGTGTCCCGGCCCCGGATCGTACCTGAGCGAACGCCCCCTCGCGCAGCGCCCTGCGCAGGATCTTGCCCACCGGCGTCTTGGGCAACTCGTCGCGGAAGGTGATGCGTTTGGGTACCTTGTATGCCGTCAGGTGTTCACGACAGTGCGCGATCAGCGTCTCGGCGTCCACCCGCTGGCCGGGGCGCAGCACCACGAAGGCGTGGACCGCCTCCCCCGTCCGGGGATCGGGTTCGCCGATGCAGGCGGCCTCGGCCACCGTGGGATGCATCACCAGCACCTCCTCCACCTCGTTGGGATACACGTTGAATCCCGACACGAGGATCATGTCCTTCTTCCGATCCACGATGTAGACGAAGCCCTGCGCGTCGATGCGCGCGATGTCCCCGGTGCGCAGCCATCCGTCTTGCGAGAGTACCGCGCGCGTCTCTTCGGGTTGACGCCAGTAGCCGGCCATGACCTGCGGCCCGCGCACGCATAGCTCGCCCGCGGTGGCCAGTCCCAGCGAGCGGCCCGTCTCGTCGCGGATGTCTACCTCGGTGGATGGGATCGGCAGGCCGATGCTCCCGGTGAACCGCCGCAGATGGGGGGGATTGATGGTCACCACCGGCGAGGTTTCGGTGAGCCCGTAGCCCTCCAGAATGGGACAGCCGGTGACCGCCTCCCACTGCCGCGCCACCGCCTCCTGCACGGCCATCCCGCCGCCCACCGTGAGTTTCAGATGAGAGAAGTCGAGCCGTGGAAAGCGCCGATGCCGCAGCAGTGCCGCGAACAGGGTGTTCACGCCCATGAAAGTGGTGAACGGCCAGCGGCCCAATTCGCGCACGAAGCCGTCCAGATCCCGGGGATTGGTGATCAGCAGATTGGTGCCTCCCAGGGTCAGGAAGCTCAGGCAGTTCACCGAGAGGCTGAAGATGTGATAGAGCGGAAGCGCGGTGACGATGATTTCCCGGCGCGGGATCAGCACATCGGTGAACCACGTGCGCACCTGGATGATGTTGGCGACCAGGTTGCGCTGGGTGAGCACGGCGCCTTTGGAGGTGCCCGTGGTGCCACCCGTGTACTGGAGCAGGCATGGATCCTGCGGGCCGATCCGCTCGGGCACGAAGCGTTCCGGCGGTGTGCGCAGGGCCTCGTGCAGCGCCATGGCGCGTGGGAAGCGGTAGGGCGGGACCAGGCGGCGTACGCGCCGGACCACGAAGTTGGTCAGCACACGGCGCGCCGTGGGCAGCAGGTCACCCACCGCCGTCACGATCACGTCCCGGACCTGCGTGCCTTCCAAGGCCCGGCTCGCCACGTGGGCCTGGTTTTCCAGGACCACGAGCGTCTGCGCGCCGGAGTCCACGAGCTGGTGATGCAGCTCCCGGGCGGTGTAGAGCGGATTGACGTTGACCACCGTGAGGCCGGCCCGCAACGCGCCGAACAGCACGACGGGATACTGGAGCAGATTCGGCATCATGATGGCGAGGCGGTCGCCTGGCCTGGCGCCTCGTGCCTGCAGATGGGCGGCGAAGCTGCGCGATCGTTCGTCCACCTCGGCGTAACTCAGCGTGCCGCCCAGGTTGGCGAAAGCGGCGTGGGGCCCGTACCGGCCGAACGCCTCATCCAGCACGGCCGCCACGGAGGGATAGGCGTCGGGGTCGATCTCGGCGGGGACCCCCGGGGGATAGTTCCGCAACCAGATGCGTTCCATGCTCAACAGTTTAGCGGGAAAAACAGGCCCCCTGCGCGGACCCCGGCGCAGGCGCACACCGCCGAGCGCCGGTTACCGTCTGCTCCCGCGGCGGCGCCGTACTGCCAGGGCCAGGGTCAGGGCCAGCATCAGCGTGACCGTGCTCACGGCCAGGGCCGCCCACATCACCCAGGGGGACGGGGGCGGCGTCGGCGCGGGGGACTGCCGTTCCAACACCCGGTCCAAGCGGGCCTGAAGCGCGGCGAGCTGCTCGGTCTGGAGCGCGATCAAGTTCTCCTGCCGCTCCACCAGGCGCTCGAGCTGCCGGAGCCGGTCGCGCAATCCTTCCGCCTCCCGGCGCCGGGACTCGGCCAGTTCCCGGGCAAGGCCCAGGGCCTGAGCCAAGGCCTCTTCCCGGGAAGGGGAGGGGGCGGCGCCCGTTCCGGACGCGGTGTGCTCGTCCGGCGCGAGGATGTGCAGTTCGGCCGGCGCGGGCGCCTCGAGCGTTTCGCCCGTGGGCTCTCGTGGCCGCGCCTGAGCATGATCCACCTCTTCGGGTCCCTCGTCCACTTCGGGGCCCAACTCCGGTCCGAACGGCTCCGGCGGTTCCACGTCCACGGTCTCGTCCGCCGGTGGCGTGGTCGCGGATTCCCGGGATTCCGCGCCCGCCGGTGTCGGCGGCGACGCCGGCACCCCGGACGCAGCCGCCTGATTGGAAGCCGGAGGGAGACGGCCGAGATCGAGTACCGTTCCGGCCAGGAGCCGGTCCATGTCGCCGCCGGCGAAGGCGTCGGGGTTGGCCAGGAAGATGCGCCGGGCCACACTGCGTGGATCCCCGGCTCCCATGCGCCGGGCGATCCGGTAAAGGGTGTCACCGGGTCGGACCACATAATGTTCCCCGGGCTTCGGAGTGACGCCCGGCGGCTCGGCGGGCGGTGCGGCCAGGGCCGTGTTCCCGCCGGTGTCTCGTTGCGTGTGGGGCCTTGCCTCCGGACGCCTCGTCTGCGGCGCCAGCGGGGCGGGCGGAGGGCGGGTTTCGGCGGCTCGTCCAGAAGGAAGCTGCCGCGGGGGGGCCGCCGCTGGCACCTCGATTTCGCGCAAGAGCCGCCCGTTGTCCCAACGCACCTCGATGAGCATGGGCAGCGGCGACCCCTGGGGACGGGGCCCCCGCACGTGGATGCGCTGCGGGATACCGTCATGGGACTCGACGGTGATGCGATAGGCGTGCAGCGCCGGATCGTAGGGGATGCCCTCCCGTTCGAAGGCGGCCGGGTCCGCGAGTCGCGCGTGGAACCCGGCCACCGGGCCGCCTTCCGGCACGATCACGTCCATCCACAGTTCGACGTGGTCGCCGGTGTCCCCACTCGTGCTCAGCCTTCCCAGCCCGATTGCTCCCGCATACGAATAAATATGGATAAAAATCAGAAGGATGTAAGCGATTGCGCGGCGCGGTGCCCGGCCGCTCATCGGAGCTCGGCCTTTCATCCGCGGATTCCGCGCATTTGTCCAAATCGGATATTCACGGCAATCTCAGCGGCTACAATGAGACCCAGCTCCTTGGGCGGCGGTTTCGGAACGAGTTGTGGGCAATGAAGCCCGAAACCCGAGGCGAAATCAAGCTGGGAACAGGTGCGTGTGTAAGGAAAGCGAAATGGCTGGTGTTCGGGTGAGTAAGAATGATCTCGCGCACATCTTCGGAGTCGAGCCGCCGGTGATCGACATGTGGCTGCACAAAGGGCTGCCTTACGTGCGTAAGCCGAGGACCCGCGATGGCCAGCCCCCGGACGAACGGGAATGGGTCTTCGATACGGCGGAGGCCATCGAATGGCGCCTGTCCGTGGCGCGGCAGTCGGACGTCGGCGGATCCTGATCCGGCAGGATCGCACGCCTCATATCCTCCTCCCCATTGTGCCGTCCCCCCGAGGACGGCTTTTTCTTGGCCCTGGATGGGGCTCGCGCGCGGGTGCGCGTTTCAATCCCCGCGCCGCGGCGCAGCGTATCGCGGGCTGACTCCGCCGCGGCGCAGCGCAGGATCAGTACCGCCGCCGGTTCGGAGAAGCGCCCGGCCCGCCCCTTGGTCCCGGCGGGTTTTCCCAGTTGGTGCCTGGTCCGCCCGCGGGCCCCGGCGGATTGTCGTCGCGGTCACGGCGCCAGCGAGGGGGATGATCGTGATAGGGTGGGCGGGGAGGCGCCCAGGCCCAGGGGCGGCGATTGGGGGAGGCGCCGGGACCACCGGCCGGTCCCGGTGGGTTTTCCCAGTTGGTGCCTGGTCCACCGGCGGGCCCCGGCGGATTGTCGTCACGGTCCAGCGCCATGGCGTGGGTGCCGAAGGCAAGGCTTGCGACGGTGATCCCGCCGATGAACCACCTCGTGTACGCTCTCGCTTTGCGGTGAGTCATGGTCCACTCCGGTTTTGCGTCTGTCACATCCACAGGGTCGGTTGCGATCCCATCCAGGCGGGAGTTTGCCCCTCGGTGGCTGAACGGCTACTGAATGGAGTGTCCCAGCGTATCGTACGTTGGTTCGTCCCGCTCGTGTTGAGTGTCTGCGCATGGGTTGCCTTCGCGCGGGCCGGTGGGCTGGACGCCGGCGTGACGGTGGGGGCGATGGCCGGTCCGGGCTGGGCGGCCGATGGGGTGGTGGTGAAGGCGCGCGTGGGTCCGGATGGCGGCCTTGGCTGGTCGTTGGGCGTGGATACCGTGCACATCGAGGGCTTCACCGAGCCCTTGCGCGGGGTGTGGATCGACTGCGAGAGGGCATCGCTGGGTCGGGACGTCGCGACCTGCGGGCGGCTGCGTTTCGAGCTTCAGGCCGCCGGTCTCGGAACGGTGCGAGGGGAGGGAGGACTGGCCTGGCGCCGGCGCGGGGAATCGCATCTGGCGGTGGAGCAGGGGCACCTGGCCGGGGGGACGTTCGGACTGGAACTGAGGTGGGGCGAGACGGGTTCGTGGCGACTGGCGCTGCACGGTCGGGGGCTCGAGCTCGCCCGGCTTGCGGCGTCGATTCCCGGGCTTGCGGGCGAGGCCGGCGGCCGCCTGTCGCTGGACGGTCGCATGGCCGCGGAGGCCGACACCCTGCAAGCCTCGCTCACGCTCGACGGCGTGGACCTGAGTTACTCGGAGCCCACGGGTACGCGCGAGGCCCAGGGCGTGGGGCTGCACGCCCAGCTCGAGGCAAGACGCAGCGCCGGGCGGTGGCGGGGCGGAATCGGGGTACGGGTGCATGCGGGGCAGCTCTACTGGGACCCCTGGTACCTGGAACCCGCCCGCGGCGCGATCCAAGCCGACCTGGAAGGGCGCCTGGATCCGGAGGCGGGCACCCTCGAGCTGACACGGTTTCGGTATCACGATCCGGGCAGCGCGCGGATCGAGGGCGCGCTCGCGCTTCGCACCCATCCCCGGATGGAACTCTCACGGCTGAACGTGCGGCGCATGGACCTGGTGTTGCCCGCGGCCTACGAGACCTATCTGAGGCCGGCATTGATCGGCACCGTGCTGGACGACTTGGAAACCGCGGGACGGATCGGGGGGGAGTTGGAACTCTCTGGGCAGACCGTGACCGCCGTGGAGGTTTCCGCAAACGATGTCCTTGCGGCCGATCGCCGGGGGCGGTTCGCCCTGCGGGGACTGGAGGGCGTGCTGCGCTGGGGGGCGGGGCGGGACGCCGGGGAGAGTCGGGTTCATCTCGACGCATTGTCTTTCTACCGCCTGGTCTCCGGGGCATTCGATGTGCGCCTGCGGCCCCGCGGCCGTGGGCTGGAGCTGGCGAGTCCGGTGCGTGTTCCGGTCTTCGACGGCCGGCTCGAGATCGACCGGTTCGAGCTCCGGGACCTCGCCGACCCCCGGGCCGGCTGGTCTTTCGATGCGGTCCTGACCCCGGTGTCCATGCCCGCGCTGACGCATGCGCTGCAATGGCCCGAGATGGAGGGAACCCTCTCCGGCGTGATCCCCGACGTGGTGTACGACGGCGGGGTGCTGCGGGTGGGCGGGGCGCTCCTCGTGCGGGTGTTCGACGGAGCGGTGGTGGTCGATGACCTCACGCTGGAGGACCCATTCGGCGTGGTGCCGGTGCTGCGTGCCGACGCGCGCCTGCGCAACCTGGATCTCGACCTGCTCACACGCCGCTTCCGATTCGGGCGGATCACCGGGCGGCTGGGTGGCTACGTGAGGGACCTGGTGCTCGAGGACTGGGCCCCGGTACGTTTCGATGCCTGGCTGGGCACGCCGGCGGGCGACCGCTCCCGGCACCGCATCAGCCAGCGTGCCGTGGAGAATCTCTCCAGCCTGGGCGGCGGACCCACGGCGGTGCTCTCGTCGGGCTTCCTGCGCATGTTCGAGTCGTTCTCCTACGATCGGCTGGGTCTGGGGTGTCGTCTGGAGCGCGGCGTCTGTACGATGCGTGGGGTGGAACCGGCCAAGGGGGGCGGGTATTACATCGTCAAGGGGGCGGGGCTGCCGCGCATCGACGTGATCGGTTACCGGGAGCGGGTGGACTGGGAGCGACTCGTGGAGCGGCTGGCGGATCTGAGCCTGGAGGGCGGTCCGGTCGTCGAATGAGGGGGTAAGATAGACTCCCGCCGACCACCCGCCCGGGAGATGGGAGCCATGAACGACACGCGCATCGTATTCGTGGGCCTGGCCGCGTTGTGGGTCTCGGCCTGCGTCACCATCAACGTGTATTTCCCGGCCGCCGCCGCGGAGCAGGCGGCCGAGACCATCGTGCGCGACGTGGTGGGAGAGCGGCCCACTCCCTCGCGGCAGCCCGGCCCGCCCGCCGAGCCGCGGTCCGAGCCGGAGTCCATGCGTGGCGGCTGGCGGGTATGGATGAGCGGTGTGCTGGACCGGCTGGTGAGGCGTGCCGAGGCCGAGGCGGACCTGGAGATCGACACGCCGGCGATCCGCAGGATCCGTTCCTCCCTCAAGAACCGCCAGCCGCAACTGCGACCCTGGTTCTCCAAAGGCGCCCTGGGGCTCACTCGGGACGGGTTGGTGGCCCTGCGTGATCCCAAGGCGGTGCCGCTGAAAGCGCGCGCCCGGCTCAAGAAGCTCGTGGCCGACGAGAACCGGGACCGCCGGGCCCTGTACCGGGAGATCGCGCGCGCCAACGGCCACCCCGAATGGGAGGACGAGATCCGCGAGACCTTTGCCAAGGTGTGGGTGAGGGAGTTTCCGAAGGGGACCTGGTATCAGGACGCCAAGGGGCGCTGGGTGCGCAAGTAAGGCCCTGTGGAGATGTACTTCCTCCCGGAAGCATTGCGGCAGCGGATCGAGGCGCTCTGGAGGCGCGATCTGTCCAGCCTGCCGCGCTGGCGTGCGGTGCTTTTGTGGTCGCTGCGCATCCTGGCGGCCTTGATCCGCGATCTTTCGGAAGGCCAGCTCACCCTGCGCGCCATGAGCCTGGTGTACACCACACTCCTGTCCCTGGTCCCCTTGCTGGCGGTGAGTTTCTCCGTGCTCAAGGCCTTCGGCGTGCACAACCAGGTCGAGCCGTTGCTGCTGCGTCTGATGGAGCCCCTGGGCGAACAGGGCGAGGCCTTCACCCACCAGATCATCGGCTTCGTGGACAACATCCAGGTGGGGGTGTTGGGCGCGGTCGGCCTGGTGGTGCTCCTGTATACCGTCGTGACCATGATCCAGAAGGTCGAGGAGGCCTTCAATTACACCTGGCGGGTGAGCCGGGCCCGGGCCTTCACGGTTCGCTTGAGCAATTACCTGACGGTCCTATTGCTGGGACCGGTGCTCGTGTTCGCCGCGCTCGGCGTGGGCGCATCGCTGCTGCGCAGTCAGTGGATCCAGGCGGTGGCGGCGGTGGAGCCGGTGGGCGGCTTGTTGCATCTGGCCGGGGTGATCTTGCCCTATCTGCTCATCGGCGCGGCCTTCTCGCTCACCTATTTGCTGATCCCCAACACCCATGTGCGGACCCGCGCCGCAGTGACCGGGGGGGTGGTGGCCGCCGTACTGTGGGTGGCCACGGGGAAGTTGTTCGCGGCCTTCGTGGTGGAGACGGCCAAGTACACGGCCATCTACTCGGGCTTCGCCATCGTCCTGCTGTTCATGATCTGGGTATATCTGAGCTGGCTGATCATGCTGGTGGGCGCGAGTGTGGCGTTCTACCAGCAGCACCCGGAGTATCTTTCGGCGCCGAGTCACCAGACCGCGCTCAGCCTGCGCATGCAGGAGCGCTTCGCCCTCGCCTTGATGGTGCACATCGCCGCCCGCTTCGAGCGGGGCCGGGCGCCATACACGGTGCGTGGTCTGAGCGAGACCCTGGCCCTGCCGGGACCGGCGGTGGATCACCTGCTCGGGATATTGCGCGAGGGTGGGCTGATTCTCGAGACCGGGGACGATCCGCCCGGTTACGTGCCCGCCCGCCCCCCGGAACGGATCCAAGTCCACGAGGTGCTGGAGGCGGTGCGCAGTACCGGCGAGCGCATGGTCCTGTTGCCGGGGGCCCGTGAGGCCACGGGGCCGGTGGAACCCGTGATGCAGGCTTGGTGTGCGGGCGCGCGCGAGGCAGTGGCGGGGCTGACGCTCAAGGCGCTGGCAGCCCAACTGGTCGGTGCCCCGGTGGTGGCCCGTATCGGTGGTGGAGGGGGAGCGCGGGATCGGGACCAGGACCAGGAGGAGAAGACGAGTGGACGACGGCAACCGACCGGGTGACGGGCCGGGCACTGCGCGGGCGGATTCGCTGGTTGAGTTGCGCGAGGCCCTGCGCGGCTTCGTGCGCGAGCGGGACTGGGAGCAATTCCAGACGCCGAAGAACCTGTGCATGGCCATGATGGTGGAGGCGGCGGAGTTGGCCGAACATTTTCAGTGGCTGACCAACGAGGAATCGGCTCGTCTGGATGCGGCCACGCGCGAGGCCGTGCGTGAGGAGCTGGCCGACGTGTTGCTCTACCTCGTCCGCCTGGCGGATACCCTGGATGTGGATCTCGCCGAGGCCGCCCGGGCGAAGATGCGGCGCAATGCCGAGAAGTATCCGGCCGAGCGGGTGCGGGGCAGCGCGCTCAAGTACACTGCCTACCGATGAACGCCCCGCAATCGGCCGGGGGGCCCGTCGAACGTATCGAGCGCGACGGCGGAAGCGTCACGCTGGTGGGCACGGCCCACGTCTCGCGTGCCAGTGTGGCGCAGGTCCGGGCGCTCATCGACTCGGCCGAATACGACGTGGTGGCCGTGGAGCTGTGTCCCAGCCGTTACCGGGCGGTGGTCGATCCCGACGCCTTGGCTCGCCTGGACCTCTTTCAGGTGATCCGGCAGGGCAAGGCCGCCATGGTGGCGGCGAGTCTCGCCCTGGGCGCCTATCAGCAGCGCCTGGCCGAGCAGTTCGGCATCCGGCCGGGCGAGGAGCTGCGTGTCGCGGTGGAAGAGGCGCGCCGTCGCGGCCTGGCCCTGGAGCTCATCGACCGAGAGGTGGGGGTGACGCTCAAGCGGGTCTACCGCAACGTGCCCTGGTGGCGGCGGTTCGCGCTGGCCTCGGGGCTGGTGGCGAGCCTGGTCTCGCGCGAAACGGTCACGGAGGAGGAGATCGAACGGCTCAAGGAGGGCGACATCCTGGAGACCACCTTCGGTCAGTTCGCCGACCAGGAGCGCGAGCTCTTCGAACCGTTGATCGCCGAACGCGATCGTTACATGGCGGCGCGGCTGGAGCAGGTCTTGCGCCAGCGTCCCGACGCCCGGATTCTCGCGGTGGTGGGGGCCGGGCACCTCAAAGGGATCGCGCGCCATCTGCGTCAGGGCGTGCGCGACCCCGAGGGGGTGATTCAGTATCTCGACCGGGTGCCGCCCCCGGCCCGCTGGGTGCGCTGGATCCCGTGGCTCGTGGTGGCCGCCGTCCTCGGCGGTTTCGCCGCCGGCTGGATGCGCAGTCCCGCGCTGGGCTGGGCCATGGTGGGCGACTGGGTGCTCATCAACGGCACGCTGTCCGCGCTGGGCGCGCTGGTGGCCGGGGCGCACCCGCTCACGGTGCTGACCGCCTTCGTGGCTGCGCCCATCACGTCGCTCAACCCCACCATCGGGGCCGGCATGGTGACCGCCGCGGTCGAGGTGATGTTACGCCGTCCGCGAGTGGAGGACTTCCACCGGCTTCGTGAGGATACCACGCGCCTGGCCGGTTGGCGCCGCAATCGCGTGGCCCGCACCCTACTGGTGTTCCTGTTGAGCACCCTGGGTTCTGCGGTGGGCACCTATGTGGCCGGCTTCCGCATCTTCGGCCGTCTGGCGGGATAAGCCTACCGCCGCGCCGGCATACGGACATCGCCGGGGGCGGGTGCCTCGCTGGGCATGTGGTACCGGGGGCCGGACTCGAACCGGCACGGTGTCGCCACCACCAGATTTTGAGTCTGGCGCGTCTACCAGTTTCGCCACCCCGGCAGGATCTCGCCCAGTTTAGCCGATCCCGGCGGCGCTGCAACCGTCGGCCGCGCCCGTGTACCATGCGCGCCATGCGCCGCCAGGACTTCCATTACGAGCTTCCGCCGGAGCGCATCGCGCGGTTCCCGCTGCCGGAGCGTGCGGCCTCGCGGCTGCTGGAGCTTCGGCTTCCCCGAGGGAGCATCGTCGACCGGCGGGTTCGCGACCTGGTGGAACTCCTGCGACCGGGGGACCTGTTGGTGCTCAACGACACCCGCGTGATTCCGGCCCGTCTCCTTGGTCGCAAGGACACCGGCGGCCGCGTGGAGATCCTGGTGGAGCGGATACTGGCGCCGGATCGCGCCCTGGCCCACGTTCGGGCGAGCAAGGCACCCAGGCCGGGCGGCGAGCTGCGGTTGGAGGACGGCACCCGTCTCGAGGTGAGCGGACGGCGGGAAGCGCTCTTCGAACTGGCCTTTCCCCCGGATCGCCCGGTCATGGACGTGCTGCAGGCATTGGGCCACGTGCCGCTGCCGCCCTACCTGCGCCGGCCCGACACGCCGCAGGATCGGGAGCGATACCAGACCGTGTACGCGCGTGAGCCGGGCGCGGTGGCCGCGCCCACGGCGGGGTTGCATTTCGACGCGGCGCTGCTCGATGCGTTGCGCAAGCGGGGCGTGGGGACGGCGCGAATCACGCTGCACGTCGGGGCGGGGACCTTTCAGCCGGTGCGCGTCGAGCGCATCGAGGCCCACCGCATGCACCCGGAGTGGCTGCGGGTGTCCCAGTCGGTCTGCGAGGCGGTGACGCGCGCCCGCGCCCGCGGCGGCCGGGTGGTGGCGGTGGGCACCACCGTGGTGCGCGCGCTGGAGACGGCGGCCGCCGGCGGGCCGCTCGCGCCCTTCGAAGGAGAGACCCGCCTGTTCATCACGCCGGGCTACCGTTTCCGGGTGGTGGATGCGCTGCTCACCAACTTCCACCTACCGGAATCCACCTTGCTCATGCTGGTGTGCGCGTTCGGCGGCCACGAGGTGGTCATGCGGGCCTATCGACATGCGGTGGCCGCCGGATACCGGTTCTACAGCTATGGGGACGCCATGTTCCTGCATCGGGTGGAGGGCCGGGATGCAGTTTGAGTTACTCGCCACCGACGGCGCGGCGCGGCGCGGGCGGCTGCGCTTGGCGCGCGGCGAGGTGGACACGCCCGCTTTCATGCCGGTGGGCACGCAGGGCACCGTGAAGGCCATGACGCCGGACCGGCTGCGCGAGATCGGCGCGCAGATGATCCTGGGCAACACCTTTCACCTGATGCTGCGCCCGGGGCCGGAGATCGTCGCCGCCCACGGCGGATTGCACGGCTTCATGGGGTGGGACGGCCCGATCCTGACGGATTCGGGCGGGTTTCAGGTCTGGAGCCTGGCCAAACTGCGCCGGGTGAGCGAGGCGGGGGTCCGCTTCCGCTCCCCGGTGGACGGGGCGGAGGTCTTCCTCGATCCGGAACGCTCCATGGCCGTGCAGCGGGCCTTGGGCGCCGATGTGGTCATGGCCTTCGACGAGTGCACCCCCTATCCGGCCACCGAGGCCGAGGCACGCGCGTCCATGGAGCTGTCGTTGCGCTGGGCGGCGCGCAGTCGGCGGGCCCACGGGGACAATCCGGCGGCCCTGTTCGGCATCGTGCAGGGCGGGATGTACGTGGATCTTCGCCGCGCCTCGCTGCAGGGGTTGCTGGAGATCGGCTTCGACGGCTACGCCGTGGGAGGGCTATCGGTGGGCGAGCCCATGGAGGAGCGTCACCGCGTGCTGGAGGCTCTGGAGCCCTGGCTGCCCGCCGAACGGCCCCGTTACCTCATGGGCGTGGGCAAGCCCGGGGACCTCGTCGAGGCGGTGTGCCGCGGGATCGATCTGTTCGACTGCGTGATTCCCACCCGCAACGCCCGCACCGGTTTTCTTTACACACGTCGGGGTCTGTTGCGGTTGCGCAACGCCCGCTATGCCCGCGACCTGCGCCCCGTGGACCCCGAATGTGGCTGCTATACCTGCCGCCACTTCACCCGCGCCTACCTGCGCCATCTGGACCGCTGCGGCGAGATTCTCGCCTCCGTCCTCAACACCATCCACAACCTGTATTACTACCAGGAGCTGATGCGCGATCTGCGCGCGGCCATCGAGACCCGCCGCCTGGAGGCCTTCGTGCGCGGCTTCCATGCCCAGCAGGCCGCGGGGCCGGACTCTGTGGCATAATACGGCGCCATTTTTTCCGGGATCCGGGGGATCGTTCCATGAGTCTGCTGATATCCGACGCGCTGGCGCAGGCCGGCGGCCAGCCTGCCGCCGGGGCGGGGCTCGACTTTTTCATCATGATCGGGGTGTTCTTCCTGATCATGTATTTCATGGTCATCCGACCGCAATCCAAGCGGGCCAAGGAACACAAGCAGATGCTCGAGGCCCTCAAGAAGGGCGACGAGGTGGTGACCAACGGCGGACTGGCCGGCCGGGTGAAGGAGATCGGCGAGAGCTTCGTGGACGTCGAGGTGGCCGACGGGGTCGTGGTGAAGATCCAGAAGGCGGCGGTGTCCTCCGTCCTGCCCAAGGGTTCACTCAAGGCGAAAGGCTGACCGGCGCGCGCCCATGAACCGCTATCCGCTCTGGAAGAATCTGCTCGTGCTCCTGGTGGTGGTGATCGCGGCGGTCTATGCCGCGCCGAATCTCTACCCGGAAGATCCCGCAGTACAGGTCAGTCACGAGAGTGGAGAGCTGGATCCGACGCTCGGCGAGCGGCTGCGCAAGCGGCTCGAAGAGAAGGGACTCGCGGTCAAGGGTGTGGAACAGGACGCCGAGAAGTTGCTCATCCGCCTGACCAATCCCGAGGATCAGCTCGAGGCGGCCGATCTGATCAAGGCCGAGCTGGGCCGCGGCTACATCGTGGCGTTGAACCTGGCCCCGGCCACCCCCGCCTGGCTGCGGGCCATCGACGCCAAGCCCATGAATCTGGGTCTGGACCTGCGCGGCGGCGTCTATTTCCTGCTCGAGGTGGACATGGACACCGCCGTGCGCCAGGCCATGAACCGGTATGAGAGTGAATTCCGCGCGGAACTGCGCAAGGCCCGCATCCGCTATCTCGGCGTGCGTGCCGGCAAGAAAGAGGTCACCGTCCGCTTCAAGGACCAGGCCACCGCCGAGCGGGCGCGCGAGCTGCTCGAGGATCAGTACCGGGACGAGCTGAAGTTCGACGTGGCGCAGGAGGACACCTCCTGGGTGGTGCGGGCCCGGCTCACCGAGCAGGCCGAGCGCGCCCTGAAGAAATTCGCCCTGCAGCAAAACCTCACCACCCTGCGCAAGCGCGTCAACGAGCTGGGGGTGGCCGAGCCGGTCATCCAGCAGCAGGGGGAGAACCGGGTGGTGGTGCAGCTGCCGGGGGTCCAGGACACCGCGCGCGCCAAGGAGATCCTGGGCGCCACGGCCACCCTGGAGTTCCGCCTCGTGGACGAGGAGCACGACGCCTTCCTGGCGCGCGATACCGGGAAGATCCCGGTGGGTTCGCGGCTGTATTTCGACCGGGATGGCAATCCCATTCTGCTCAAGCGCCAAGTGATCATCACCGGTGACCGGATCGTGGACGCCGCTTCGGGCATCGACAATCAGAGCGGCACGCCGGCCGTCTACATCACGCTGGACGCCAAGGGGGCCCGTGCCATGAGCAAGGTCTCCGGAGAGAACGTGGGTAAGCTCATGGCGGTGGTGTTCATCGAGGACAAGGTGGAGACCGAGCAGGTCGACGGCAAGCCGGTGCGCAAGGTGCGTCGCAAGGAGGAGGTCATCAACGTGGCCCGGATCCGTGAGCAGTTGAGCAAGCGCTTCCAGATCACCGGGCTCGACTCCACGCGTGAGGCCCGCAATCTCGCCCTGCTTTTGCGGGCCGGCGCGCTGGCCGCGCCCATGCAGATCGTGGAGGAGCGCACGGTGGGCCCCAGTCTCGGACAGCAGAACATCGACCAGGGCTTCCGGGCCGTGGTGATCGGATTTCTGCTGGTGGTGGCGTTCATGGCCGTCTACTACCGGGTCTTCGGGTTGGTGGCCGATCTCGCCCTGTTCGTGAATCTTCTGCTCATCGTGGCGGTCATGTCCATGATCGGGGCGACACTGACCCTGCCGGGCATCGCGGGCATCGTGCTCACCGTGGGCATGGCCGTGGACGCCAACGTGCTCATCTTCGAGCGCATCCGCGAGGAGCTGCGCGCCGGCAACTCTCCCCAGGCGAGCATCCAGGCGGGGTATGGCAAGGCCTTTTCCACCATCGCCGATGCCAACATCACCACGCTCATCGCCGCGCTGGTGTTGTTCGGCTTCGGCACGGGCCCGATCAAGGGCTTCGCGGTGACGCTCTCTATCGGCATCCTGTCCTCCATGTTCACCGCCATCGTCGGCACCCGCGCGGTGATCAATCTGATCTATGGGCGGCAGCGCAAGCCCCGGCTCGCCATCTGACGAGGTCGCGCATGTTCCAGTTCAATCGGGCTCTGCACTTCGATTTCATGGGGCGGCGCAAGCTGGCCCTGGCCTTTTCGCTGACATTGATCCTGGTATCCATCGGCTCGCTGGTGATGCAGGGCTTGGAGCTGGGGATCGATTTCACCGGCGGCACGCTCATCGAGCTGCATTACGAGCGCCCAGCGCGCCTGGAGGAAATCCGCAAGACGCTGGAGGAGGCTGGTTTCGAGCGTTTCGTGGTCCAGCACTTCGGCACCGTGCACGAGGTGCTGATCCAGCTCCAGCCCCTGGAGGGACGCAGCTCGGCGGAGCTGAGCGACGAAGTGGTGCGTCTGCTGCGCGGACATGCCCAAGGCAAGGTCGAATTGCGGCGGGTGGAGTACGTGGGGCCGCAGGTGGGTGAAGAGCTGCGCGAGGACGGTGGATTGGCGGTGGTCTACGCGCTGATCGGTATCCTCATCTACGTGGCCCTGCGCTTCGAGTACCGCTTTGCCTTCGGGGCGGTCATCGCGCTGGTGCACGACGTGCTCATCACGGTGGGCTTTTTCTCGGTGACGCGCATCCCGTTCGACCTGACGGTGCTGGCCGCGGTGCTGGCTGTCATCGGCTACTCGCTCAACGACACCATCGTGGTCTACGACCGGATCCGCGAGAACTTTCGCCGGATGCGCAAGGGCACCACGGTGGAGATCATCAACGCCTCCATCAACCAGACCCTGTCGCGCACCCTCATCACCTCGCTGACCACCTTGCTGGTCCTGCTGGCCCTGGCGGTATTCGGGGGCGAGGAGATCCACAGCTTCGCGCTGGCACTGATCGTGGGCGTGGTCATCGGCACCTACTCGTCCATCTACGTGGCCAGCACGGCGGCCCTGATACTAGGGGTCAGCCGCAAGGACCTGCTGCCGCCGAAGAAGGAGGGGGCGGGGGCCGACGGATTGCCCTGAGACGGTCGTTCGTCGTTCCAAGTCGTCTTTGGATCCTGAGCGTTCCCTGTCGCGGCGGGCGCGTCGGTGCGGCCATATGCTTCAGGTCATCAGCGGGCGCAGCTTAGCCGCCATCTGTTGGAAGACCTTGGGCGGGGCGGCCAGGATGTCTCCAGACTGCATGTAGGTTCCGCCGCCTGTCAGGTCACCCACCATCCCGCCGGCCTCGCGGATGAGAACCACGCCGGCGGCCATGTCCCAGGGACGTAGTTGGAATTCCCAGAATCCATCGAAGCGGCCGGCGGCCACGTAGGCGAGGTCGAGCGCCGCCGAACCTGCCCGCCGCACGCCGGCGGTGTCCGGGATCAGGGCCTTCAGGGTCTCCAGATACCGGTCGAGGTTCTGATGGGGGCGGAACGGGATCCCCGTGCCGAGCAGCGCCCCAGACAGCGAACGGCGCCGGCTGACCCGGATACGCCGGTTGTTGAGCGTGGCCCCTTCGCCACGGGCGGCACAGAACAACTCTTCCTTGAACGGATCGTAGACGACCCCCACCTTGAGCTCATTGCGATGCCGCAGCGCGATGGAGACCGCGCAGTGTGGGATCCCATGCAGGTAGTTGGTGGTGCCGTCGAGGGGGTCGACGATCCACTCGAACTCGCCATCGCCCCGGTGGCCGCTCTCCTCGGCCAGGATCGCGTGGCGGGGATAGGCGCGCCGAATCCGCTGAATGATGCTCTGTTCCGCCGCACGGTCCACCTCGGAGACGAAGTCGTTGCGCTCCTTGGTTTCCACGGCGATGGCATCGAGCCGGTTGCTGTAGCGCAGGATGATGCGCCCGGCATCGCGCGCGG
Source organism: Gammaproteobacteria bacterium (assembly GCA_026984215.1). Taxonomy (GTDB): domain Bacteria; phylum Pseudomonadota; class Gammaproteobacteria; order JAJDOJ01; family JAJDOJ01; genus JALVEU01. Next base: position 18,216 of record JALSSO010000120.1, read on the forward strand.
CCTGCATGGCGATGTTGAGGTAGGGGTTCATGGCGAGATGGCCGATGGAATGGCGACGGGTCGCGAAGGATAGCAGAAGAACACCCGCGCCGGGGTCACGGCGGCACATGAGGGGAAAGGGGGTGCGCATGCCGATCTATGAGTTCTATTGCGAAGACTGCCACACCATCTACCAGTTCTGGTCGAGCCGGGTGGACACCGAGAAGATCCCGGCCTGCCCGAACCCGGATTGCGGCCGGGAACGGCTCGAACGGCGCTTGTCACCCGTCGGTATCAGCCGCGGCCTGAAGGACTCGCAGGACGAGGCGGGACCCGATCCCTTGGCCGATGTGGACGAGCACCGCCTCATGCGGGCCATGGCCCGGTTGGAGGAACGTTTCGAGGGGATGGACGAGGAGGACCCGCGCCAGGCGGCGCAGGCCATGCGCATGATCTACGAGGCCACGGGCCTGCCGCTGGCGCCCACCCTGGAAGAGGCCATCGCACGCATGGAGCGGGGTGAGGATCCCGACCAGGTGGAGGCGGAACTGGGCGATGCATTGGAGAACGAAGACCCCTTTTCCGGGGCCCGGGGCAAGGGCGGGCTGCGGGGCCTGCGCCGACGCTTGCTGCCTCCGAAGGTCGATGAGAGGCTCCATCGGCTCTGAATGTCCGATCGGCGCGAAGAAAGAGGGCGGAACCCGGAAGGTCCCGCCCTCGGCGAACCGGTCGGTTGCCCTGGGGATCAGCCCTTCTCGACCCGGTTGCGGCGGCGCCGCGCCAGACCGGCGGCGGCCAGCGGGATGCCCAGCATGGCCAGTCCGAGGCCGGTGGTGGACACGGCCGGGACCGGCACGATGGGCGTGCGCAGGATGGCGATGGTATCCAGATCGAGGTCCAGGTCCGGCGTGGTGGCGCCATCGATGTGCAGACGCACAGCCGTCACGCAGCTGTTGCCGCCCACGGCGAAGTCCACGTCGCGGAAATTGAAGCTGGCGGCGAGATTCTGGGTTACGCTGGCCCCATTCACCGAGACGCTGATCGGCACGGGATGATCGTTGCGGATGACGAGGCGAAGGCCCGTCACGTCGTTCCAATCCAGGCAGCTCGCCGCGGGGATGGTCCAGTCGATGGTTCCGTTGGCGGAGGTGCTGCCGGAATCCTGTGAGTAGTGGTAGAAACCGCCCGAGACGTAGGCACGCACGCCGAGGCCGCTGTTCAGATGTACGGTCAGCTGCCGCGTGATCCCGGCACTGGGAGCGTCGTTGCGGGTGTTGCTGTCCGTGCCTCCCGGCGTCGTCACCTGAACCGCAGGGCTCGCCGGGTCGCCCTGGGAGACGTCGAACGGATCGAAGGGTTCCGTCACCTGAGCGGAAACGGACTGCGCTCCCAAAGCGGCGCCCAGGGCCACCGCAAGCGTGGTACGGCTGATGGATTTCATGTCTGTAAACCCCCTGTGAATAAATATTGTTCGGTCGATTTGGCAGTGCGCGAGGTTGCAGTTAACGGGCAAGTCTACGTCCAAGCCGGGACACGCGCAAGAAAACCCGGAAGATCCGCGCGAGACATTCCGGATGTTAGTCGCCTCGGGTGTGGTTTGCAACCAACATTTGTGGCTTTCTGAGCAGAATGGCACGATTCACCCGCTCCGGCGGCAGGGGACCTGAACCAGCTCCACGCGCCCGCGCGTGATCCGGGCCGCGCTCAGATACCCGCCCCACACACAGCCACTATCCAGTGCGAGCAATCCGGGACGCAGCAGGACGCCGAGGGTGGACCAGTGGCCGAACACGATACGCATCTTGCGATTGCGCCGCCATGGGATCTCGAACCAGGGTGTCAGACCGGGGGGCTGAGAGCCGGGGGGGGCGGTGTGTTTCAGGTCCAGCGCCCCCTGGGCGTCGCAGTAGCGGATCCGTGTGAATGTATTGACGATGAACCGCAGCCGTTTCCAGTTGCTCAGCCCTTCGTCCCAACGTCGGGGTTCGTCTCCATAGAGCCGCCCCATGAAGCGGGTCCACCGCTCCGAGCGCAGGATGGCCTCGAGCTCGGCGGCGCAAGCGAGCGCGGTGGCCTCGTCCCAATGGGGCGCCAGTCCGGCATGGACCAGGGTCCAGCCCGTCTCGGGATCCCGGAACAGCGCGGGTCGATGCCGCAACCATGTGATCAGTTCGCCGGCGTCGGGGGCGTCGACGACGGCGCGCAGTGGGTCGTCGCGCTTGAGCTTGCGCGCCCCGCAGGCCTTGGCGAGCAGGGCGAGGTCGTGGTTGCCGAGCACGGCCACGGCGCTGCGCCCCAGCCCGCGCACGAACCGAAGTGTCTCCAGCGACGCCGGGCCGCGGTTGACCAGATCGCCCACCAGCCACAGCCGGTCCTCGGCCGGATCGAACCGGATCCGCTCGAGCAGGCGCTCCAGGGGTTCCAGGCAGCCCTGGACGTCGCCGACGGCGTAGACGGCCACGTCAGTGCAGGGTGCGGGGCATGTTGAGCTCGAAGCGGGGGATCGCGGCGTCGAACTCGGTGCCGTCGTCGGCCAGGAAGCGGTAGCTGCCCTCCATGCTCCCCACCGGTGTCTCCAGCAGCGTGCCGCTGGTGTACTGGAAACCCTCACCCGGATCGAGATGGGGCTGCTCTCCGACCACCCCCGGGCCGCGCACCTCCTGCACACGGCCGTTGCCGTGGCGCACGATCCAGTGGCGGGTCAGGAGCTTGGCTCCGATACGCCCCGTGTTGCGGATGGTCACCGTGTAGCGGAAGACGAAGCGGTTGCGTTGCTCGTCGGACTGCTCCGGGAGATAGGCGGGCGTCACCTGCACTTCGATTCGGTATTTGTCCGTGCTGCTCATCTGCTCGTCTCCTCCGTATTCGCCAGCCGCGCGAACTGCGCCACGCTCAGATTCTCGGCGCGCAGGCCTGGATCGATGCCGGCCCGTTCCATCGCATCGGCCGACAACACGCCGGCCAGGGCCCGCCGCAGGGTCTTGCGGCGGTGGCCGAAAGCGGTGCGCACGATGCAGGCGAAGCGTGCCGGTTGGCGCACCGGCCAGGGGGGGTGCTCATGGGGCGTCAACCGCACGAAGGCGGACTGTATCTTGGGTGGTGGTCGGAATGCCCCGGGGCCGACACCGAACAGGGCGCGCGGCTCGCAGTGGAACTGCACCATGACGCTCAACCGCCCGTAGTCCTTGCCCCCGGGGCGGGCCACCAGCCGGTCGACCACCTCTTTCTGCAAGAGGAAGTGCATGTCTCGGATGCATTGGACCTGGGCCAGCAGGTGGAAGATCAGGGGCGTGGAGATGTTGTACGGCAGATTGCCGACCACGCGCAAGCTGCGCGGCTCCGGGGCCAGGGCGGCGAAGTCGAACTCCAGCGCGTCGGCGGTGTGCACGCGCAGCCCGGCGGGCCGATGGAAGCGTCCGGGCAGGGCGGCGGCCAGGTCCCGGTCTAGCTCCACCACGTCCAGACCGCCCAGCAGCTCCAGCAGCGGGCCGGTGATGGCCCCCTGGCCGGGACCGATCTCCACCATCGGCTGGCCGGGTCGGGGATCGATCGCGCGGACGATGCGGTCGATCACCCGCGGGTCGTGCAGAAAATGCTGGCCGAAGCGTTTGCGCGGTCGATGCGGCATCGTGATCGCTCACCGGGCCAGCCGCAGCTCGGCCTCCACCAGGGCGCGACGGATCAGTGCCGGCTGGAGGATACGGGGATAGAGCCGGCGCATCGCGTGCACCGCCAGCGGCCGGTCCACGGCATCGCGTTCCAGCCGGGCGCGCGTGGTCTCGTCCAGGTGATCGAGGGCGAGCAGCCAGGGGGCCTGCCAGTGCAACAGGTCCTCGACCGCCTCGCGCGCCGACCGCTCGTTCCAACGCCGCGAGACCAGCAGCGCCGGAAAGGCCGGCGCCGGCAGCCGGCGGCCGTGCAGCGCATCCGGAAGATGGACGCCGTCCAGCCCCCGGCCCCCGCCGTCGGGCAGGCGCTCGAACCACTGCGCCGTCGCCGGCCGGCCGGCCCGGTCCCGGATGCGGGTCTCGACCGCGCCGGAGGCGGCCGGAGGCGGCCGGTCGCCGGGCGTGAGCAGCCCTTCGGCGGGAACCGCCACCCAGGCCGGGTGCGCCGGCAGGGTGAGGCGCTCCGGGGCCGTCACGCTGGCGAGCAGGGCCAGCGGCAAGCGGTCGCGCGCATCCAGCAGCCAGAGCTCGAAGCGGTCGCGCGACGGATACGGCAGGGGCCGCCGCGCGGCCTCCAACCGCTCCCGCAGCGCCGCGGCCCGGGTGTTGACTTGCTCCACGTCCACGCCGGGTGGCAGGGGGAACCGGGACAGCCCTTCGGACCGCGACCACGTGCCGTAACGTAGGAAACGGCGCGCGGTGGGGGCCGGTGGCGCGCCGGGCGGGCGCGGCACGGCGGTGCGGATCTGCAGCTGCCAGCGCACCCCGTCCGGACTGATGGCCCGGGCGTGTTCGATCTCGACGGCCTGGATGGTCCCCATGAAAGGGGACAATCGCCGTACGCAATAATGCTCCGTCATCGTGGCGGTGGTGCACGGTGCGGCCGGCCGCCCGGCTCGCCCACCGGGATCCCCCAAACCCCTCGGCCTCGCCGTTCGGCGATCCGCTCGGCGGCCTGGTAGGCGAACGGCGCCTCGGGCAGGGCCAGCGCCCACCCGCGTTCCACGAGCCACAACGCCAGATCCCGGTCTCCCGCCATGCAGGTGGCCAGCATGCCGCCGTCCGCATGGATCTCGAGCGGCTCGCAATGGACGAAACTGCCCTGGATCGCCCATTCCAGAGCGAGTTGCGCGCGGCTGCCGCACTGCGGCGGTCGCCGGTGCGTGTCGCAGGTTCGAGGCGTGGGTGGGACATACACGTAGGCCAGGGTCACGGTCCGCCCCCGTAGGCGCAGCGTGCCGTCCTCGTTGACGAAGGCGTTGCCGGACAGGGCCGCGGCGTCCGGCAGATACAGTGCGATCAGCAGCGCCCATCCGGCGCGCACCGCCGGGCGTCGCCGGCGTGCCCGGGGAATGTCGGTGGTCACCGGCCCCGCGCCCCCCGGACCGCCTCGAGCAGCGCCGCATGTTGTGCGGCGCGCTCAGCATCGGGGTCGTCCCGCGTCGGGACCGCTTCGATGGCGCGGCGGTAGGTTTCCGGGAATCCCAGGAAGCGGGCTCCTGCGAGCACCAGTTCCCGGTACCAGTGGAAGGGTCGGAGGGCGGGCGCGATCCAGTCCGGCCGGGCGCGGTAAGTGAACGCCTCGATCACGCCGAAGTCTGTCGTCACCTGCACGGGGTGCCTGTGGTACCCGGGGCCCTCCACCGCATCCAGGCGGGTCAGGCAGGCCGGTGTGAGCTCGTACAGCGCGCCGTGCACGCTGTATGAGCCGTCCGCCGCGGCGCAGTCGCACTTGCCGGAGCCGTCGGCGCCACGCTTGTGAAAGCGCAGGCGGAATCCCGGCAACGTGGCGGCCGAGATCAGTGTCGCCTCGGGGGCTCGGGCGCACAGGCGCCGCGGGTGCAGGTTGGAACCGTAGGCGAAGTAGAGCGGCACGGGACTCTCCAATGGCGACCGGCGATGGCGGCCCTCTTCCTCTCCATAATATATTCGGTATCGCTGGCGAGGGCCGTTTCGACCCGTGGAATCGACCGTTCACGCCATCGCATCTGGCCGCCGCGGGCCAGATGCGGCAATACCGGCGGCAAGCCCCGAGCACGTCGTTTCACATGCGTTTCGCGCGACACACGGAGGAATCTCCCCTTGAAAGTCGTCCGTGCGGGCCGGCCCGCGGTCGGAGGGTCCATTCGTTCTCGCGGCGGATCAACGCGACATGCGTGCATCCGCGTCGCTTGGTTCTATAATGTCGCTCGCCCCGCGGCGGAGTTCCGCCGTGGCGTGCGGCGCGGGGGCGATGCCCGGGCCCGGATGGGACGGAGGATCTTGCATGTTGGTAATGTTCGGGTGGCGTCGGGATCGACGGTGGCCGTATGGGATCGTGCTACTGCTGGCCGTGTTGCTGGCGGCCTGCGCCGGCCCGGAGCAGCGCCGCGCGGCGGACGCCGAGGCCCTGCGCGCGCGGGCCGAGGCCTTCTGGGCGGCGCGGGCGGCCGGGGACGTGATCAAGGCCTACGAATACGAGAAGGTGAAGGCCACGGGCCGCGTGACGCTCGCCGCCTACGCCCGCAAGGGCGGCCTGGTCTACAAGCGTGCCGAGGTGCGCGGTGTGGACGTGGGCGAGGGGGATGTGGGCAAGGTCCGTGTGTATCTGGAGTATCTCCTCCCGGGCATGGGGCAACACGTGATCCGGGGCGAGATCCAGGACCGCTGGGAGCGGATCGACGGCCGGTGGTACCACGCCCCGTGCAGCGTGCTGGACCGGAAGCGCTGCGGCTGATCGGGGTGGTGGTGAAAATACAACATGGTGTTGCGTAAGCGCTGCCTCTGTGGTAGCGTGTGCATGCCTGGGATCAGGGTCTTCCAATGGAGCCCGGCCGCATGGACGCGGCCGGGACACGGGTTCCGGAAATTGTGAGCGGAATTCGGTTTTTGGACAGGGAGGTGGTGTCGCTGTTCCGCGACGTGTTGCAGAATGGCGATGAATTGTTGCGTGGTGCGCTTGCGTTTTGCGCACCGGGTGACTAGGCTTGGGTATCGTGATGACCGGCGGGTCGTGGTTTCGGACCGCCGGGCCGATTTTGGGTCCGAAAGCCTCATTTAAGGAGCGAGAAACATGAAGAAACTTCCGATTGCAGTAGCAGTTGCCGCGGCCATGAGCGCCGGGGCCGCCGGCGCCTACACCATGGGCACCTTCGACAACGGCCTGCTGGTGCCGCAGGTCTATCACAACGGCGCGGGGGACACCACGGCCGTTGGCCTGCTCACCCATGGGTGCGGTGACCCGGGGGCGGCCGTCACCGTGTACTGGACCTTCTTCGACGAGAATTCCACGCACGTCACCGACGGCGAGATCCACATGACCGAGGCCGACGTGTATCCCTTCGTCTGGGCCAGCGAGTCCGGTGTGGGGTTGGAAGGAAAACAAGGCTATTTGGTCTTCTTCGCCGACCCCAGCGGCGACGGGCAGATTAGTGCCGCCGATGCCGACTGTTTGGCCGGGGAGGCCTTCCATGTGGTGGCCGCCGACAACGACGTGGCCTACAAGGCCGTGTGGCCCATCGACGTGACGAACGATGTCGATGGCGGTGCGATCGCCGATCCGACCACCATGGACGCCACCACCCTGGGCACGCTGACGTCCGGTGCGCCGGTGGGCGACGTCATCACCATGCGTTACTCCATCGCCAACGGCGACACGACCTCCATCGCCGTCTGGAGCGCCGACGACATCTCCGGTGTGTACACGGTGAACATGTACGACGACGAAGAGAACCGCAAGTCGGTGAACTTCGCGCTGCCCAACGCCGAGCAGAACTCCATCGACCCGTCCACCATCGCGGGCCGCCCGGCCAGCTTCGTCAACGGCTTCATCGAGTGGGTGACGCCGGATCCGGCGGCGCTGACCCCCCCCCGCGACAACCCCCCGGCGGGCAACGGGGTCGTCAGCTATTCGGTCATCCGTTCGGCGGCCTTCAGCGCCCGGCAGACGGTGGTCAATCCCCATCACTGATCGGGGTGGGCTGATCGCCTGAGACCGGCGGTGGGGCGGGCGGGGCTGGCTGGCTCCGCCCGCCTTGCCTGCACAGGGGGCGGCGTCCGATCACATGTACAATTCGGGCCGGGTCTGCTATCGTACCAATCCACGCGCAGCGGGCGGCTGGGCGCGCATCGCGGGCGTGCCGCCCGCCAGGCCTGGAAACACAAGTTTTGGGGGAAATAGACGATGAAGAAACTTCCATTGGCTGTAGCCGTGGCTGCGGTGGTGGCGGGTGGCGTCGCCCATTCGTATCAGATGGGGATCTACGACAACGGGCTGCTGGTGCCGCGGGTCATCCACAACGGGACGGGCGATACCACGGCCGTCGGGCTGGTCACACACGGTTGTCCTACGAACAACAACATGGTGTATTGGGCGTTCTTCGACGAGAACTCCAAGCACCTCACCGACGGCCACTTCCCGATGACGGACGCCGACGTGCACGCCTTCGTCTGGGCCGCCGAGGCCGGTCAGGGCCTGGCGGGGGTGCCGGGCTATCTGGTGTTCTTCGTGAGCACCAACGGCGACAACGCGGCGGACGATCGTGATACGCCGTGCCTGGCCGGAGAGGCCTTCCACGTGGTGGCGGGGGATGCGGACGTGGCGTATCGCCCGGTGTGGCCCATCAACTATCAGGATGCCAACGGCGGCGCCGGTGTCCCCGACCTCACGGCCATGGACGACACCACCATCACGACGTTGCAGGCCGGCGCCCTGGACGCCATAGGAGCGGGCGGCAACGAGCTGATCGCCATGCGCTACTCCATCGCCAACGGCGACACCACCGAGGTGGTGACGTGGTCGGCCGAGTCCATCGGCGGGCCGGGGAAGGAATACACCGTCAACCTGTACGACGATCAGGAGAACCGCAAGTCGGTCAATATTCCGTTCCCCAACGAGGAGCAGAATGTCATCGACCCGAGCGCCATCGTGGGCCGTCCGGCCAACTTCGTCAACGGCTTCATCGAGTGGCGCACGCCGGACGATGGGGCGGGTGATTATGTCGACAATCCCCCGGCCAACACGCCCGACGGCAACGGCGTGGTCAGCTATTCCGTGGTCCGCAGCGCCGCCTTCAGCGCGCGGCAGACCATCGTCAATCCGCATCACCCCTGATCCGGCGAGGCGCGCGCCGCGCGCCCGCCGATCCCAAGTTGGAGGCCCGGCATGGCTGTCGCCTGCCGGGCTTTTTTGCGTGCCGCCATGGTGCGCGGGCACGCCGCGGCAGGCTCAGGGGGGGCCGATATGGCGCAGTTTTTCGGCGTGGCCCATCCGGTAGAAGCGCCGCAGTTCCTTGCGGGCATCCGCGCTCGCCCAACCCCAGGCGTAGCGCCGTTCGAGTCGCCCGCAATACCGTGCCGCGTAACGGTTGGCGGTTCGATAGCGGAGTAGCTCCGCGGTTTCCAGCCTCGGGTCGAAACGGATCCTTTCGAACAGGCCGGTGCGCAGCCAGGGCTCGGGACGGGTCCCATAGGCGTGGCGGATCAGGGTGGCCAGGGTGGCGTATTTGTCCACCTCCGCCTGTAGTTCCAGTTCCAGTCGCGAGAAGGGCCGGTCGCGGCTGCCCCGGTGGACCGCGTATAGAAAGTGACTCACGCCTTCCAGGACCTTGCAGAAGGCATCCACCTGACAGGCGCGAATGGGCTCGTCGGGATGACCCGGCAGCATCGCCAGCAGGCGCGCGTCGAGATAGAGACTGAGCTCGAGCGCGTCGTCCCCTTCGCGCAGGAGGAGCCGTTCCGGGGCGGTCTGCTTCGCGCCACGCGCGTCCAGGATGGCCGCGAGCCTGCGGTCGGTGATCACGAAGTCGGTCACCCGGTGGCCGGACTCGATCCGGTACAAGCGTTGCAGGAAGTCCTGCAAGGCCTGAACGAGCGGAAGGGCGCGCAGGGGCTGCTCTGCGGCCGCCGTCGCCCGGTGGCGTGCATCCGGCTGGTCCATTCGTCGCGGCGGGTGCTCCGCGCTCACTGGCGGCGGGGCGGCGCGCCGGTGCGTTCGGCCACGGTGATCCCGAGTTCGGCGAGCTGCCGAGCCGCCCGCGGGCTGCCGTGGCGCAGCCACCGCTCGTAGAGCGCCAGCACGTCCCGCCCTGAGCCGGGTCTCGCCTGCTCGGCCACCTCGTTCAGCACGTCCACGAAGGCGATGAACTTTTCCGCCAGCTCGCCGTACACGCGCCGGGCGGCCCGGTCGGCAAGCCGAGGCTCGCGGGACAGACGGCCGTAGGCGTTGCCGCCCATGGCCACGTAGTAGTCGATGTTGATCGCGCGCCGGTTGAAACTCTCGGCGAACAAGCCGGCGACGAACAAGGCCACGTCTCCCAGCTTGCGCAGCAGTTCGCGCCGGATTCCGGGGTTCGGCGCTTGGGCGGCCTCGAGATAGAGATAGGCGAGCGGCTTCAGGCGTGGGCCTTCGGGCGTGTGCTCGAACAGGCTTTCGGCGCGGACGAACGCCGCCAGCAGGTTGATGACGTAGGCCACGGTGTCGGCATCGGCCCGCACCCGCTGGTGCGCCATGGCCTGCTCCACGGTTTCCCGGAAGAACGCCCTGGGATCCCGGGTCTCGATCAGCGTTTCCGCTCTGGCACGCATGCCTCCTCCCGTCGTCCGTTGCCGTCGTCTGTCAGGTGCCTCCTCTCGCGCCACATGCGTCCCGCCGTTTTCCGGCGGTTTGTTTCTCACCCTTCATCATCGGCCACCTGCTGGATGCCGTCCAGGTACCAGGTCGGCCGATCGGTACCGCCCGGCCGGAGGAAGTGCCAGACCTCGCGCACCCGCTGCGCTGGCAGCCGCCGCCCGGTGTGGTCGTCCGTTTCGGCCAGGTCGGCCTCGAACAACACCGCCGCGTGCCACTGGCCACCTTCGTCGCGCACCTCGAGCAGCTCCGGGGCCAGTCGCAGGATCTCGGTCCGGCCCTGGGGGGGCAGCTCACGGGCCTGCCGTTCCAACTCGGCCATCATGTGCGGGGTGGTCAGAGCGCGCAGGGTTTCCAGGTCGCCCGTGTCCCAGGCCTCCTGGAGCATCCGGTAGGCGCGTTCCGCCCCGGTCAGGAACTCCGTCTCGTCGAAGCCGGCTGGGCGCGGAGGGGTGCTCGGGTGGGCGTTCGCCTGGTTCCGGCCGAACAGGAGGTCGGTGTCGAACCGTCGGGCGGCCGGCGTCGGTCGCGACGGCCCCGAGGACTGCGGCTGCTCCGGCGGCAGGGGCCCGGCCCCGGAGAGCACGGCCGGTCGGCGGCGGCTGGCGAACAGTTTGTAGAGCAGGAAGGCGATCCCCGCGAAGACCAGCACGTCCAGGAAGTTGATGCCCTCGAAGGCCCCGCCGAAGAACAGCGCACCCAGCAGTCCTCCCAGCGCCAGACCGCCCAGCAGCCCCATCAACCCGCCCCGCCGCGAGAATTGTTCGCGCAGTCCGGCGTTCTTCTGGGCCGCGGCCGTGCGTGGAACCGCCCGGGACGCGACACGGGGGGCCACCCGCTGGTACGGGGTGCTGTAGGCGGGACGCGCGCCGAAGGAACGCCCGCCGCCCAGGCGCCGTGCCTCGGCGTCTGTGGTGGAGAACACGAACGTGGCGGCGGACAGCACGAGCGTGGCGAGCAGGGACAGCGTGAATCCCGTGATGCGATGGATGTTCAAGCGCCTTCCTCCCTCATGGATTCCATCTGCTGCTTGGAGTGCCGTTTTCGCGGCGCGGTTCCCCGCCGCAAGCGGGCCCTTTGCCACGGCAGGATAGAGCCTATCACTCGCACGCCCGTTCGCAAGCGGCACCTCCCGCGATATGCGGTCGCACCGGTGCGGACCGGGGTACGGGGACGGCGCCGGCGCGGCCCTCGCCGGCATGTACGCGCGCCCCGTTTCCGGCACCGATAAGCGGCGGCACGCAAGCGTGCCCGAGGGGGGGGACCGCCGTCGGCGACTTGATTCAAACGGATGTTCGACTAAGCTCCGTACATGGGCAGGGACACACGCGAAGCGGTGCTGCGGGCGGCCGAAGCCCTGTTCGCCGAGCAGGGTTTCCGGCGCACCACGCTGCGGGCCATCACCCGGGCGGCGGGGGTCAACCTGGCCGCCGTCCACTATCACTTCGGCTCCAAGCAGGCGTTGATCGAGGCCGTGTTCGCCCGCCGCATCGTGCCCATGAACCGCGAGCGGCTGCGGCGCCTGGAGGCCTGGGAGGCGGCCGCCCAGGCGGATTTGGAAGGGCTCATCGACGCATTCGCCGGTCCGCCCCTGGAGCTGGCGCGCCGCCCCGGCGGCGCCGTGTTCGTGCGGCTGCTCGGACGCAGCTACACGGAGCCGGACCCGCGTCTGCAGGCGGCGCTGCGCGACTTGTACGAGCCCGTGATCGAACGTTTCAAGCGGGCCTTCGCGGGGGTGCTTCCCGGGTTGCCGCCCGAGGAGTTGTACTGGCGGCTGCATTTCCTGGTGGGGCTGCTGGCCTATCTGATGTCGGGGGCGGACCTGATGCGGCTGATCGCCTCCTGCCGCCTGTGCGAGCCGGGCGACACCGCGGCGATCCAAGCCCGGCTGCGCGGCTTCGTGGCGGCGGGTCTACGCGCGCCGGCGCCCGGGATGGCGGCGGGACCGGTGCCCGCGGGGGCGGCTTCCGATGGCTGACGGGATCCTGCTGTTGTGGCTGGCGGCGGCGCCGCTGTGGGTGAGCCTGCGCCCTTGGGGGTATCCGGCCTGGGCGGTGTACTGGGGCCTGGGCCTGGTGGCCGCCTGGGGCGCAGGGGGTGCCACGGCCTGGCTCTGGGTGCCGGTGGTGGGGCTGGGGTCGGGCGTCGGGTTGCTGGCGGTTCCGGCGCTGCGGCGCCGCCTGTTGAGCGGGCCGGCCATGCGTTGGGTGCGGGGGGTGATGCCGCCCATGTCGGAGACCGAGCGGGTGGCGGTGGATGCGGGCGATGTGGGCTGGGAGGGGTCGCTGTTCGCGGGGCGCCCGGCCCCCCTGCCCGAGGGTACGGCTTCGCCGCGGCTGAGCGAAGCGGAGCGCGCCTTCCTGGATGGGCCGGTGCGCGAGCTCTGTGCCCGGTTGGACGACTGGCGGATCACGCGGGAACGCGACCTGCCGCCCGAGGTGTGGGATTTCATGAAACGTCACCGCTTCTTCGGGCTCATCATCCCCCGCCAATACGGTGGCCACGGATTCTCGGTGGCGGCGCATTCGGCCGTGGTGCAGATGCTGGCCGGGCGCAGCGGCTCGGCCTGCGTCACGGCGATGGTTCCCAACTCCCTGGGGCCGGCCGAGCTGTTGCTCCACTACGGCACCGAGATGCAACGCGCGCACTACTTGCCGCGTCTGGCCCGGGGCGAGGAGATCCCCTGCTTCGCCCTCACCAGCCCGTGGGCGGGATCGGATGCGGGGGCCATCCCGGACACGGGCGTGGTGTGCCGGCAGCGGTGGCGGGGACGCGAGACGTTGGGTTTCCGTGTCTCCTGGGAGAAGCGCTACATCACACTGGCCCCCGTGGCGACGGTGCTCGGCCTGGCCTTCCGCGCCCGGGACCCGGAGGGGCTCCTCGGTGGGCGCGAGTCGCTCGGCATCACCTGCGCCTTGATCCCCACGGACACGCCGGGGGTGGAGATCGGCCGCCGCCACTACCCGCTGCAGAGCGCGTTCATGAACGGTCCGACCCGGGGCCGCGAGGTGTTCGTGCCCCTGGAGTGGGTGATCGGCGGCCGGGACGGTGTCGGTCAGGGCTGGCGCATGCTGATGGAGACGCTTTCGGCCGGCCGGGGCATTTCGCTGCCGGCCCTGTCCTGCGGGGCCATGAAGCTCTGCCTGCGCACCACCAGCGCCTACGTGCGCATCCGGCGTCAGTTCCACCGGCCCATCGGGGAGTTCGAGGGCGTGCAGGAGCCGGTGGCCCGGATCATCGGCCTGACCTGGCGGGCCGATGCGCTGCGCCGTTTCGTGGTGGCGGCCCTGGACCGGGGTGAGCGGCCGGCGGTGGCCACGGCCATGGCCAAGCAGTACACCACCGAATCCATGCGCCGGGTGGTGAACGCGGCCATGGACGTGCACGGGGGCCGGGCGATCTGCATCGGCCCGCGCAACTACATGGCGGCCCCGTACGAGGCGGTGCCCATCGCCATCACGGTGGAAGGGGCGAATATTCTCACACGCAGCATGATCGTCTTCGGCCAGGGCGCGCTGCGCTGCCATCCGTATCTGCGCCGGGAGATGGAGACGGCCCAGACACGGGACCTGGTGGGCTTCGACGCCGCGTTGGCCGCGCACCTGGGGCACGTGTTGCGGGTGGCGGTCCGCAGCACCCTGGCGGGGCTCACAGGCCGTGTCTGGTGGGTGACGCTGCCTCCCGGTGACCGGACCTCCCGCGCGGCCTGGCGCCGTGTGGCGCGCTACAGCGCGGCCTTCGCTTGGCTGACGGAGGTGGCCCTGGCCCGCCTGGGCGGGACGCTGAAACGGCGCGAGATGATCTCCGGCCGCTTCGCCGACGTCCTGGGGGCCCTGTACGTGTTGGGGGCGGTGCTGTCCCGGCCGGTGAGCCCCGCCGAGCGCGTCGTGCGCGACTGGGTCGTGCAGGAGACCTTGGCCGATGCGGAGGCGGCCCTGGATGGCGTGCTGCGCAATCTGGGTCCCCCCTGGCTGCGCGTGCTGCTGCGGGCGACGGTGTTGCCCCTCGGCCGGCGGGCCCACCCCCCCTCCGACGCGCTGACGCGCCGGCTGGCCCGGGCGGTGATGGAAGACGCCGCCTTGCGCGACCGGCTCACCGAGGGCATTGCGATCACCGAGGATCCCCGGGACGTGCACGGGCGCCTGGAGTGGGCCTGGGAGCGGGTGCGGGCGGTGGCCGGGTTGGAGGCGCGGTTGCGCGAGGCGGGCCTGCGGCCCGCGCACGCGGGGGACACCGCCTGGATCGAGGCGGCGCTCGCGCAGGGGGTGCTGGACGAGGCCGGAGCCCAGGCCCTGCGGGAGGCCCATCGGGCGGTGGCCGATGCCATTCGCGTGGACGAATTTCCCCGGCGTCGTGCCGGGGCCCGGAAAGACCGGAAGGAGGCCGCATGAGCCGGGAGATCCCCGCAGCCTTCGACGAACGGCGCGCGGTGCGGCGCGCCGCCGTGCTCGGCGCCGGCGTGATGGGGTCGCAGATCGCGGCCCTGCTGGCGGCGGCCGGCCTGGAGGTGGACCTGTTCGAGCTACCGGGCGAGGGGGCCGACCGCCGCGCCCCCGCCCGGCGTGCCATCGAGGCGCTGAAGGGCGTGAGTCCACCGGCCCTGGCCGATGGGGCCTCGCTTCAGCGGTTGCGGCCGGCTTCCTACGAGGACGATCTCGACCGGCTGGGCCGGGCCGGCCTGGTGATTGAGGCGGTGGTCGAGCGAGAAGAGATCAAGCGGGCGCTGTACGCGCGCATCGCGGCACATCTGGCGCCGGACGCCGTGCTTGCCACCAACACCTCCGGAATCCCCTTGCACCGGCTGGCCGCGGAGTTGGACGATGGGCTCGCCGCTCGGTTCTGCGGGATGCATTTTTTCAATCCGCCGCGCTACATGCACTTGTTGGAGCTGGTCCCTCACGACCGGGTGGCTCCAGCGGTGTTGGACTTCGTGGAGGCGTTCGCCACCACCGTGCTCGGCAAGGGGGTGGTGCGGGCGCGCGACACGGTGGGATTCGTGGGCAACCGGGTCGGCGCCTTCGCCGTGCTCTCGGTGCTGCACAACGCGGCGCGCTTCGGGCTCCCTCCGGACCTGGTGGACCGGCTCACCGGGCCCGGTATCGGTCGGCCCAAGTCGGCCACCTTCCGCACCCTGGATCTGGTGGGGCTGGACGTGTTCGCGCATGTGGTGGAGACCCTGGCCCGCTGCGCGACCGACGATCCGTGGCGGGCGCACTACCGACTGCCCGAATGGATTCTCGCCTTGATCGAGCGGGGCGATCTGGGCCAGAAGACGGGTGCGGGGGTGTACCGCAAGCGCGCGGGAGTCATCGAGGTGGTGGACCCCGAGACCCTGGAGTACCGCCCGGCCGAGGGACGGCCGGACCCGCGCGTGGCGCAGATCCTGCGCCTGGACGACCCGGCGGCCCAGTACGAGGCCCTGGTGACCACCGACCACCCGCAGGCCCGTTTTCTGGCGGCCGCGTTCGCCGATCTGGACCACTTCTGCGCTTGGCACCTGGAGACCCTCGCCGACAGCGCCCGGGAGGTGGACTTGGCGATGCGCTGGGGCTACGGCTGGCGTGCGGGACCGTTCGAATCCTGGCAGGCGGCGGGTTGGCAGCGGGTGGTGGAACGGATCAACGATCGCATCGAACGGGGAGAGGCCCTGGCCCGTGTGCCGCTGCCCGAGTGGGCCGTGGATCCGCGCCGGGAGGGCGTGCACGGCCCGCGCGGGTCGTGGTCGCCGCGTGCCGGGCGGGATCTGCCGCGTCCCGACCGCCCCGTCTACCGCCGCCAGCTCGTGCCCGAGCGACTGCTCGGGGAGCCGCCGGTGCCGAAACCCACGCTGCTGGAACGGCCTGGTGTCCATCTGTGGGATCTGGGGGACCGGGTGGCGGTGCTCGAGTTCACCAGCTACATGCACACCATCGGCTCGGAGGTGATCGAGGGGGTGTTCGAGGCCGTGGACCTGGCCGAGCGGGACTGCCGGGCCTTGATCCTGTGGCAGGAGGAGCCGCCGTTCAGCGTGGGCGCCAACCTCATGGAGTTCCTGGCCGCGCTGGAGGAGGACGGGGTGGAAGCCGTCGAGCCCATGGTGGCGCGTTTCCAACAGGCCGCTCTGCGGCTCAAACACAGCGCGTTGCCGGTGATCGCCGCCGTACAAGGCATGGCGCTGGGCGGGGGATGTGAGTTCCTCCTGCACTGCGACCTGCGCGTGGCGGCCTTGGAGAGCTACATAGGGTTGGTGGAGGCGGGGGTCGGGCTGATCCCCGCCGGAGGCGGCTGCAAGGAGCTGGCGCTGCGCTGCGAGGCCGAGAGTCACGGGGGAGACGTCTTTCCCCGCCTGCGGGACTGGTTCGAACGGGTGGGCATGGCGAGGACCTCGGGCAGCGGGCTGGAGGCGCGGGAATGGGGCTACCTACTCCCCCATGAGCCGGTGGTGTTCCATCCGCGCGAATTGCTGCACGTGGCCAAGGGCTACGGGCTCGCCCTGTACGAGGCGGGCTACCGGCCCCCGGCGCGGCGCGAGGACGTCCGGGTGGCCGGGGCCACGGGCCTGGCCAACCTGCGCGCGCACCTGGCCAATCTGCTGCGCGGCGGGTTCATCTCGGAGCACGATCACGAGGTCGGCGTGCGCCTGGCCACGGTGCTGTGCGGGGGCGAGGTGGATCCGGGCACGCGGGTGAGCGAGGACTGGCTCCTGGCCCTGGAACGGAAACACTTCCTGGCCCTGGCCGGGATGGAAAAGACCCAGGCTCGCATCCAGCACACCCTGACCACGGGCAAGCCCTTGCGCAACTGATGTCCACGGTGCGCACACGGCCGGTCGTCGGAAGCGAGGCCATGGGAGACGGGCGGATCCGCTGATTGGGATGGGGACGATG
>JALSSO010000121.1 GCA_026984215.1 Gammaproteobacteria bacterium
TGGTAGCGGGGGCAGGATTCGAACCTGCGACCTTCGGGTTATGAGCCCGACGAGCTACCGGACTGCTCCACCCCGCATCAACGTCGAGCGCATTGTAATGAGTACGCCCGGGTTTGGCAAGGTCAAAGGAAGCATCGGATGTTTACAACGCAACCCATTGATTATCAAAAGGACAATATTCCGCCCTGCCCGGGCGGCGTGGACCGTGGCGTGGCTCGGGGGCCGAGGCCTCCGCGGAGCTCAGTCCCGTGGCTTCCTGCCCAGCCGTTTCTCGACCTCCAGCAGGTGCAGGGTAGTCTCAAGGACCGTGTCCGGGTTGAGGCTCATGGAATCGATGCCGATCTCGACCAGGAATTCGGCCATCTCGGGATAGTCCGAGGGCGCCTGTCCGCACAGCCCGGAGTGGCGGCCGTTACGCCGGGCCCCTTCCACGGCCATGCGGATCATCTGTTTCACACCGGGATCGCGTTCGTCGAACTCGAAGGCCACGATCTCCGAGTCGCGGTCCACGCCCAGCGTGAGCTGGGTGAGGTCGTTGGAGCCGATGGAGAACCCGTCGAAGTGTTTGGCGAATTCGTCGATGAGGATGACGTTGTTGGGGATCTCGCACATGACGTAGATCTGCAGGCCGTTTTCGCCCCGCGCAAGGCCGTGCTTGGCCATGGTCTCGAGCACCCGAACGCCTTCCTCCACCCGCCGGCAGAATGGGATCATGAGCCGCACGTTGGTCAGCCCCATCTCGTCGCGTACCCGCTTCATGGCCCGGCACTCCAGGGCAAAGCCTTCTTCGTAGGCGGGATGGGTGTAGCGCGAGGCCCCACGGAAGCCGATCATGGGGTTTTCCTCATGAGGCTCGAAGCCGCGCCCGCCGAGCAACGAGGCGTACTCGTTGGACTTGAAGTCGGACATGCGCACCACCACGGGCTTGGGATAGAAGGCCGCGGCGATGGTCCCCACCCCCTCTGAGAGCCGCTCGACGAAGAAGTCCGCGGGATCGTCGTAGTGGCGCGTGAGTGCCTCGAGTTCTGCTCGCTCGGCCGGATCCTCCACGCGCTCCGGGTGTAGCAGGGCCAACGGATGGGCCTTGATGTACTCGTTGATGATGAATTCCATGCGCGCCAGTCCGACCCCGTCGTTGGGCAGGAAGGAGGTCTTGAAGGCGATCTCGGGGTTGCCGATGTTGAGCATGATGTCCACCGCCGGACGTTCCATTTGCGACAGGTCAGTGCGCTCGATCTCGAACGGGACTTCGCCCCGGTAGATCTTGCCCACGTCCCCTTCTGCGCAGGAGACGGTCACGGTCTCGCCCGTGGGCACTTTCTCGGTGGCGTCGCCACAACCCACCACGGCGGGAATGCCCAACTCGCGGGCGATGATGGCCGCATGACAGGTGCGGCCGCCACGGTTGGTGACGATGGCCGCGGCGATCTTCATCACCGGTTCCCAATCCGGCGTGGTGGTGTCCGAGACCAGGACCTCCCCCGGCTGGAACTCGTGCAGATGAGCGAGATCCCGGATGACCCGGGCCCTGCCCGCGGCGATCTTGGTTCCCACGGCGCGGCCGCTGGTCAGGACCTCGCCTGCGCCCTTGAGCACGTAGCGCTCGAGCACGCTGCCCTTTTTCTGGGAGGCC
>JALSSO010000122.1 GCA_026984215.1 Gammaproteobacteria bacterium
CCGCGCGCCGTCCTCAGCCGCAACCGCTCGCCGGACATCCCGTTCGATCGCTCCGTGAACCCCTATCGGGGCTGCGAACACGGCTGCATCTACTGTTATGCGCGTCCGACCCATGCCTGGCTGGGCCTGTCGCCGGGCTTGGACTTCGAAACGCGGCTCACCGCCAAGCCCGAGGCCCCGGCCATTCTGCGCCGCACGCTGCTGCGGCCCGGCTACACCTGTGCCCCCATCGCGCTGGGTACCAATACCGACCCCTACCAACCCATCGAACGGCGCTGGCGGATCACCCGCGGGATCCTGGAGGTCCTGAGCGAGCTGGAACACCCCTGCACCATCACCACCAAGGGGGCGCTCGTCGAGCGGGATCTGGATCTGCTGAGCTCCATGGCCACGCGCCGCCTGGTGCAGGTGCAGATCTCGCTGACCACACTGGACGCCGAGCTGGCCCGCATCCTCGAACCCCGGGCCGCCTCGCCCCGACGTCGCCTGGAACTGATCCGCACCCTCGGCGAGGCGGGAGTCCCCGTGGCCGTGATGGTGGCCCCGGTGATCCCTGCGCTCACCGACCACGAGCTGGAGCGGATCCTGATGTCGGCCGCGGAGGCCGGCGCTCGGGCGGCGGGCTGGGTGCTGTTGCGCCTGCCCCTGGAGGTCGCCCCGTTGTTCGAGGACTGGCTGCGTACGCACCTGCCGGAGCGCGCCGAGCACGTATTGGCCCGCGTGCGCGACACGCGCGCCGGGCGATCGAACGACCCGAGGTACGGCATGCGCATGCGCGGCGAAGGGGTGTTCGCGGACCTCATCGACCAGCGTTTCCGCCTCGCCATCCGCCGGCTCGGATTGGACGAACCGCCGCCCCCGCTGGACATCGGACGCTTTCGAGGATCGCCCGCGCAGCTGCGCCTGTTCTGAGCCCGCGCCCGTCTCTCGACGGCCGGTGAGTCAGGGCAGTGAGATCCCCCGGATGCGCTGATAGAGTTCGACGGCGTAGGAGTCGGTCATGCCCGCCACGAAATCGGTCACCAGCTGGGCCCGCGCATAGGGTTCCAGCATCGCCGGATCGGGATGCGGGCGCGGCAGCAGGTGCAACAAGGTGCGGCTGCGGGCGCCCAGCGCATCCCCATGGGCGGCGCGGTCCTCCACTGCCTCCAGGAACGCCTCCAGGAGACCGGCGATGACCTCGAAGCCGCAGACGTTCACTTCCACCACGGGCCGCGCGTCGTAGATCTGCCGACGGGCGAGCGCCGTGAAGGCGGCGAAGTCCCCGGCTTGCTCGATCTCCTCCAGCAACGGGCGGTCGTGGCGCGCGGTCATGATCGCCTCGTAGCGCCGTGTGAACACGTCCACCACCTGACGGATGACCCGGTCGATGGTGACCGCGCGGAAGTACCCGGCGCGACGCGAATCGTCGGGAAAGCGCGCGGCCCGGTCCAGGTGTCGGGACTCCAGGAAGGGACGGTGCAGTGCCTCCAGCTCGTCGAAGCGCACCACCCCCGTCTTGAACCCATCCTCCACGTCGATGACGTGATAGCAGATGTCGTCGGCCGCCTCCACCAGGAAGGCCAACGGATGCCGGAACCACGCGCAACCGCCGGGCCCGTCGGGTCCCGGCTTGGACAGCAGCCCCACCGTATCGGCCACCTCCGCGAACAGGGACGCCTCCGAGCGGAAGAATCCGAACTTGCGTCCGCTCGCCCCGGTCCGCCGCTGCGGGGCGACCTGGGCCGCGCGGGGGTACTTGGCCTGCGTGGCCAGCAGCGCGCAGGTCATCTGCATCCCACCGGGTTCGCCGGGATTCTGCAGCACGCTGAGCGTCCGGAAACCCTGGGCATTGCCCTCGAAAGCGAGCAGATCGGCCTGTTCCCAGGCATCGAGCGCCTCCAGGCCGTCCCAACGCGCGATCCAGGCCCGAATGGCGTCCTCGCCCGCGTGGCCGAACGGGGGGTTGCCGATGTCGTGGGCCAGGCAGGCCGCCGCCAGCAGCGTGCCCACATCCTGCGGAACCACCACACCTTCCAGGCCGGGCTCCAAAGCCAGCACCCGTTCGGCAACCAGCATGCCCAGCGAACGTCCCACGCTGGCCACTTCCAGGCTGTGGGTGAGTCGGGTGCGCACATAATCGCTCTTGGCCAACGGGAAGACCTGGGTCTTGTCCTGCAGCCGGCGGAAGGCCGAGGAGAAGACGATGCGGTCATAGTCGCGCGCGAACTCGGTGCGTGGGGCCCGATGCTCGGCCAACGGCACTGCACCCCTGCCCAATCGCCGGGTCGAAAGCAACCGGCGCCAGTCCATGCGTCCACTCATGGCACATCCTCGAGGCCGGTGGATGGAAGAAGGATGCCGCCCCATCGCGCGGGGTCCACATTGCCGCCGGTGAGGATCACCCCCACACGCAGCCCGTGGAAGACCGGCCGGTGAGCCAGGACCGCGGCCAGGGCCACCGCGGCCGAGGGTTCGACTCCCATTCCCAGATGGACTCGTACGAGACGCATGGCCGCCAGGATCTGCGCCTCCTCCACCGTCAGGATGGCCTCGGTGCCCGAGCGGAGGATCTCCCAGGCCGCGGCCCCCAGCCCGGTGAGCAGACCATCGGCCACCGACTCCCCCTGCGGTGGCGGCTGGCGGCGATTCCGGCGCAGGGAGCGGGCCGCATCGTCCACCGCCAAGGGCTCGGCCCCGAACACCCGCAATCCGCCGTGCAGCCGGGCGGCGAGCACCGTACCGGCCAACAACCCCCCGCCGCCCACCGGAACCACTACGGCGTCCAGCCCGCCAGGGACCTGCCGGAACAGTTCCAACGCCGCCGTACCCTGCCCCGCGATCACCCCCGGATGATCGTGCGGATGGATCTCGGCGGCCCCCGAGCGTTCCAGCACCGCGTGTAGCGCGGACTCGCGCGCCGCCTGACCCGGCGCGCAGGAGACGATGCGCGCACCCAGACGTGCCACTCCCACCCGTTTCGGCGCAGCGGCATCCCGGGGCATGACCACGGTGCAAGGGATGCCCCTGTGCCGCGCCGCGTGGGCCAGCGCCAGGGCGTGATTACCGGAGGAGTGGGCCGCCACGCCGCGCGCGGCAACCGCCCGATCGAGCCCGAGCACGGCATGGGTGGCGCCCCGAAGCTTGAAAGAGCCGGTCTCCTGCAGGTTCTCGCACTTGAAATACAGGCGCGCGCCGCTGACGGCATCCAGCGCCGACGAGCGCTTCACAGGAGTGCGTCGCACATGCGCTCGGATGTGCGCCAGCGCGGCGGCCACGTCCGCCGGAGAGGGGAGCCGTCCTTCAGAATTCGGCACCGAGCGCGCGTGCCGCCTGTTCCAGTTCCGCGCGCAGCGGACAGCGGCCCCGACCCTGCTCGTGGCACCAGGCCTGCCACTCGGCATACTCGGCCGCCAGATCCGGATCGGTGCCGCGACAGCCGAGCAGGCGGATCACGGCGTCGCCGATCCTCCAGGGTCCGCCGCCGCGGATCTCGCCGGCCAGGAGATGGACCCGCGCGGTGATCTCCTCCTTTTCCCAGATCGGCTCGCACCAGACCAGCCCGGCCGGGTGCGGGAACACCGCCACGGAGAGGCGGTGACTGCCGTCCGGCAGTCGGATCACCAGCGGCTTGCGGACCGAGAATAGATCCGCCATCGGGATCAGCCCGTGGTTTCGCCCACGACCAGGTCGGTCTCGTTGATGTCGCCGCTCACGTCGATATACACCTCACGCACCCCCGGCATCTTGTAGAGGATGTAGGCCGCCATCATGGCGATCATGTTGTCGTTGCCCTGTTCCATGGCGGTGAGCATCTTGTCGGCGGCGATCTGACAGCGCTGTTCCGCGTTGGGTCTGTCCACCCATTGCCGGCTCATCTGCCAGCCCTCGTCCATGTCGCGGTCCATGCGGTCGAAGAACGGCTTGGCCTCCCGGACCATTTCGTCCGGGATGCGGATGGGAAACATCTGCCCATCGACGAATACTTTCAGCTCCATCGTACCCCTCGCTCCGGCCTCCGGGCTGTCCACTGGTGTCTTCCCCGGAGTATACCCCGAGCCCCGGCCGGGCGGGCTATCAACCCCGCCGGCGCCGCGGGTACAATCGCCGCATGCTGCTCGAGATCCCCAATGTACTCGGCCCCCGAGACCTGGAGCGGGTGCGTGGGCTCCTCGCCGGAGTCCGCTTCGTCGATGGCCGGGCCTCGGCCGGTGCCGCCGCCCGGCGAGTGAAGCACAACGAGGAGGCGGCGGCCGACGATCCGCGGCTGAGGACCCTCAACGAACTGGTGATGGGCAATCTCGTCCGGCACCCCTGGTACCAGCACGCGGTGCTGCCACATCGCCTGGCCTCGCCCTTCTACGCGCGCTACACACCCGGCATGACCTACGGCGACCACGTGGACGACCCCATCATGGGTCCGGCCCAGGGCCGTTACCGCACCGACGTCTCCACCACCATCTTTCTCTCCGGACCCGACGACTACGAAGGCGGCGAACTGGTCGTTCAGACCGCCTTCGGCCCCCGGGCGATCAAACTCCCCGCCGGCCATGCCGTGCTCTATCCCTCCTCGAGCCGCCACCACGTGGCGCCCGTCACGCGCGGAGAGCGTGTGGTGGCGGTCACCTGGGCACAAAGCATGGTGCGCGACCCGGCGCGCCGGGAACTGCTTTGGGAACTGGGCCGTGCGCGCGACCGCCTCCTGGCCAGGGCGCCGGAAGCCGAGGAGACGAAACAGGTGGACCGCAGCTACGTCAATCTGCTGCGCATGTGGGCGGAGCTGTAGCGGGTGAGCCGGGGGAAGGCGCGAGGCGCCGACGCAGCGCCGGGACCGTTCAGACGGCGGGTCCCGGTGTCATCAGGCGGCCGACCTGCGTTTGGGGTCGAGCTGCTCGGGACGGAGCCTGGGGGTGAAATATTCCTCCGCCTCGTCCACGTCCACCACCCGGCCCTCGGCGTCCACCAGCGGGAGCTCGTAGTCGTTCCAGCCACGCAGACCGGTCTTGAGGGATTTGGCCGAACGGTAGCCCATCATGGTGAGTGTCTTGGCCGCCAGCAGGCTGCGGTTCCCTGAGCGACACACCACGATCACCTCACGATCACGGGCCTCGACCAGTTCGGGCACGGTTTCCTCGTAGTCCCATTCGCAGGCCGACTCCAGGATGCCGCGGGGAACATTGATCGAACCCTCGATGTGCATGGCCTCGTACTCGTAGGGTTCGCGCACGTCCAGCAGGAGCGGACGCTCGCCCGCCTGCAGCTTTTCGTCCACGTCCCACGGAAAGAGCTCCTCCACCGTGGGCAGGCACTCGGCGATCAGCTCGATGAATTTCTTCATGGTCTCCCATCATAGCCGTGGCCACGGCGCGGCGGCCAGAGACCGCGCCCGACTCACGGAAATCCACTCAGTCGGTGAGTGTGTTGCGGTTGGCGCGCAAGCCGTGTTCGACGGCGATGACTGCAGCCTCCACCCGGGAATGGATGCCGAGCTTGCGCAAAATGGCCTTGACATGGAGCTTGACCGTACCGTCGGAGATCCCGAGATTACGGGCGATCACCTTGTTGCTCTGCCCCTCGGCCAGCAGGCTCAGAATCTCGGTCTCGCGCGGTGTCAGCTCGTCCAACGGACTGGACTTGGGTTCGGGCGGCGTGTCGCCCTTGACGAGCTGGGCGAGCACGTGGGTGAGATTGGGCGCCACCACCGTCTTGCCGGCCACGATGTCGCGCAGGGCCACCACCAGGTCGTCCGGCTCCATGTCTTTCAGCAGATACCCGCGCGCCCCGTTGCGCAGCGCCTCGACCAGGTCGCGCTCGTCGCTGGAGGTCGTGAGCATGGCCACAGGCTTGGTGAAGCCTTCGTCCCGCAGCAGCCGGCGCAGGATATGCAAGCCGTCCATGCCCGGCATGCGCATGTCGAGCAGGACCACGTCGGGATCCAACTCCTTGGCCAGACGGATACCCTCGGCGCCGTCGCCGAGCGAACCGACTACCTCGATACCACGGCGCGACAGCAGGCCCTGCAGCCCCTCCCGAAAGAGTGTGTGGTCGTCAATAACCAGAACGCGCAAGCCCATGCGGGTTCCTCTCTTGCATCAGTTCGGAGACGGCTTCCCGGCGCTCCGAGGGTGGATGAGTGAAACGCAGCACGACCCGCACGCCTTCGCCGGCGTCGCTCTCGATCTGCAGCGTTCCGCCGATCTTGCGCGCGCGATCTTCCATGATACTGAGACCCACGTGCTCGCCGGGAGATTCCGAGCGGGCCGGGCTCACCATACCCACGCCGTCGTCCTCGACCAGGACCAGGTAGTGTCCCGCCTCGTCTCCCCGCATCAGCACGCGCACGGTGTCGGCCTGGGCATGCTTACGCACGTTGGCCAAGGCCTCCTGCACGATGCGCAGTACCTGCATCTCGTATTCCGCGGGCAACGCCCGATCGGGCCACTCGGTCTGCAGGAACACGTGCACGTCCGGGCATTCCTGGCGGAAGCGCGCCACCGTGCGTTCGATGGACGGGATCAGGCCCCGTTTGTCCACGGGGGCGCGGAAATGGGCGATGAGCTCGCGCAGCTCCGTGTTGGCCTCGTCCACGCTGCTCTCGATCCGCTCCAGCTCCGCCCAGACCGCCTGCTCGTCGCCCTGGTGCAGGGTCTCGTCCAGGACCCGGATCTGGAACCGCACGCTGGCCAGGGTCTGGGCCAGGGAGTCGTGCAACTCGTGGGCGAGCCGGGCCCGCTCCTCCATGATCTGCAGCTGGCTGGTCTCTTCGTCCAGGCGTGCCTTGTCGATGGCCATGCCCAGGTGCCGCCCCACGCTGGTCAGCAGCGCGTCGAAGCCCTCCTCCAAGCCGGCGCCGCCGCGATCCAAATACAGGTTGTACACCCCGAGCGTCCGCCCCCGATACTGCAGCGGCACCACCACCATGAAGTAGCGGTCGTCGCTGAAGAAAGGCCGGCCCACGCGGCGCGTGCAGGGCGCCATCTCGGACTGAACGAGCACCCCGTCGTTGACCACCGCCTGCCCGCACAGACAGCTTTGCGCCGGCAACACACGCTCGCGTTCGACGATCTCGGCGTCCAGGCCGCGGCTGGCCACCAGGCGCATCTGGCCGTCTCGGGTCACCAGCCGCACGGCACCGGCCTTGGCGCCCACCGCCTCCACCAGGGTGTCCAGGCAGCGCCGCAGGAGGTCGTCCAGATCACGCGCCACGTTGATGCTGGCGGCCACATCGTACAGGATGGACAGGGAGCGGGCCTTCTGGTCCATGTGCTCGGTATAACGCTGGAGCTGTTGTTCGGTGTCGCGCGACAGCGACTGCAACATCTCCGCCAGGGCGTTGAGGTCCTGGGCGAGCTCGGCGAACTCGCCGCGCCGCAACGCAGGCATCCGCGCCGCCAGATCCCCCCCGCGCAGGCGCAGCACCCATTCGCGCAGCTGCCCGATCGGTTCGATGTAGTCCCGCCACATCTGCCACACGGCCCACGCGAGCGCCCCGGCACCGGCCAAGAATGCCACTGCACGGACCGACCAGCTCACCGCCGGATGCCCGCTCCAGCCCGGCAGCGCGGAAGTCCCCAAGACGATCAACGCGGTGCCGACCACCGACAGCGCCAGCAGGATCCGGCACTGCGCGATACAACGGAGCACTCGGCGGAGCAGCGGGCTTTCCATGACGGTGAGCCGAACGGAGTCCCTGCTGGAAACCAGCGGGTATAAGCAATGATTATGCCCGCATGCCACCCCCCGCTCAACCGGGCCGGTCGTGGGGGAAGCTCACTCGTCCTTCGGGGGTACGTGGTTGGGATCGTTGGGATTGAGAAAGATGAAACGGAACTCGCCGGGCTCGATCTCCACGAAGTCCAGGGTCGCCCCCTCCAGCAGCGGCATGGAATCGCGCGAGACCACGATTTCGACACCCTCGGAGTTGAAGCGGAAGTCTCCTTCCTGAATGCCCAGGTCATCGAGCCCGAAGGCATACTGAAACTCCCCACCGGGCGAGCGCTGGGCAGCGACGCGGATACGCGGCTCGTCGGCACCGCTCTCGCGCGCGGCTTCACGGATCTTTGCGGCGGCGGCCGGGGTCAAGGTCATCATGGTTCGGAGGCGATTCTCAAGGCCTTGGATTGGCGGCGGCCGGGGAATGCATGCGACGCACGAATTCGAGGAAATGGTACGTCCATGGATAGGCCCCGGCATCGCGCAGGTGAGCGTAGCATGCGAGCGTGTTGCGGTAAACGATGCCGTCCATGGCCCCCCGGATGCCGCGCCCCCGCAGCATGCGATAGGCGAACACCGTGTCGTCGGGAAGATTTTCCAGGGCCGAATAGTGAAACTCATGGGCCGCGATCCGCGCGGGTGAGCTTCCACCCCCCCTGCGCCATGGGTGGGCCACGGTCTCCTCCAGGCATACATAGCCCCTGCCCTGGGGGCGATCGTACATCACGGCATCGGCCTGCACGAGCCCCACCATGTCCGCGCTGTGCCCCTGCCAGTGTAGACTGCGGCTCAGATACATGAGCCCCCCGCACTCGGCGTAGATGGGCAGGCCCGCCTCGCCGGCGGCACGAATCGCCTCGCGCAGGCCGGAGTTGGCCTCCAGTTCCCGCATGTGCGTCTCGGGAAACCCGCCGCCGATGAACAGGGCGTCCACGGAGGGCAGGCGCGTGTCGTGCAAGGCGTCGATACGCACGATTTCGGCCCCTTGTTCCTCCAGGCGTTCCAGATCCCCGGGATAGTAGAAGCCGAACGCCGGGTCCATGAGCACGCCCAGGCGGACTGGGGTCCCCGTGCTGACCGGCCGGGACGGCCCGCCTCCGACCTCGGCAAGAGGCGGCGCGGAACGGGCGGCGTCGAGCACGGCCTCGAGCTCCACCTGCCGAGCGACCGCTTGGCCCACCGCGCTGACATGGGCCTCCGCCGCCCGCCACTCATTGCTGGGAATGAGGCCCAGGTGGCGCTCGCGCAACAGTAGGCGCTCGTCACGATGGACCGCGCCCAACACCGGCAAATCCGTATAGCGCTCGATCACGGCCCGCAGCTTGGACTCATGGCGCGCACCACCAACACGATTGAGGATCACCCCTGCAAAGCGCACCGCGGGATCGAACCGCTGGTAGCCCAGAATCAGCGGGGCCACCCCGCGAATGGTGCCCGACACGTCGAGCACCAACACCACCGGCAGTCCCAGCAGCTTGGCCAGCGCCGCATTGCTGTTCGAGCCCTCGAGATCCATACCGTCGTAGAGGCCCTTGTTCGCCTCCACCACTGCCACATCGGCCCCACCGGCGCGTACCACGAATTCGTGCAGGATCTCCGGCCGGCTGCTCACATGGAAATCCAGGTTGTAACACGGCCTGCCGGCGGCGCGCCCCAGCCACATCGGGTCGATGTAGTCGGGTCCCTTTTTGAAGGGCTGCACCGCCTGGCCCCGCTCACGCAACGCCGCACACAACCCCAGCGCGATGGTGGTCTTGCCCGAGGATTTGTGCGCCGCCGAGACCAGGAAGCGCGCAATGGCGGTGGTCATGACGTGGTCCGGCGACCCGGCTGCAAACGGCGACGCCGGGGCCGATTCCCACGGCCCCGGCGTCCGAGAACGACGACGTGTTCCAGAGGCGCCCGGTTCAGGATGCGCCCTCCTCGGCGTCGTCCAGACGTTCCGGAATGAATGGGAGCACCTTCAACGCCAGTACCACGATCAGCAGCGACAGCGCCACGCCACCCAGCCCCAGCAACAACTCGTAACTGCTGGGGGCGTAATGGCCCACCACCCCATCGAAGAAATCGCTGCTGATCTCCTTGCCCGGAAAGAGCTCCAGCGGATAGAGCTGACTGCCGATGATGGTGACGTACATCTGCCCGAATCCACCCACGATGACCAGGATCGCCCCCGCGATGGCCGCGGCGATGGAATCCTTGGTCCACGGAGACCAGAACAAAGCCAGCGGAACCACCGTGCCCAGGCCGATCTGCACCCACCAGAAGGCCTGAGTCACTGGCCCGCCGTCGAGCAGGAGGAAGGCCTCCACGTCATGCTTGGCGGTGAAGTAGAGATTCGTCAGGTGGTAGACCAGCACGAAATAGAACACCGAGATCACGAACACGCTAAGCAGGTTCTTCACGCGCAGCACCGCCGCATCGCCCAGCGGTCTGCCGGTCCAGCGATAAGCGGCCACCAGCACCAGCAGAAAGATCGCCGTGCCGTAGGAGAAGGACATGATGACGAACATGGGCGCCAACAGGGCCGTACCCAGCGCATCGCGCGCGATCAGAAAACCGAAGATCGACCCGGTACCCGTGGTGAGGATGATTCGCCAAGTGAAGGCCGCGATACCCGCCGGCCGCGCAAAGGCCGTCATATTGCGATCCATCATCATCCAAAGATAGATCGCCACCACGGCCATGAAGCCCGTGTACAGGAAGATGTTCCAGGCGAAGATCGACTTGAAGTTGTAATAGGTCATCGCCACGATCAGACGATCGGGGCGACCCAGATCGAGCACCAGGATGGCAAGGCCGCCAACCAGCAAAGCGATCGCGAGTAGGGCCGAAAGACGCGCCATGGGCTTGTATTCCGCCCGCTGGAACACCGACGAGACCGATGCGGTGTTCAATGCGCCTGACGCCGCCACGATGAGGAACACGGCGAAGATGTGCGGCGTGCCCCAGATCACCTGGTTGCTCATGCCCGTGACCCAGTGACCCTCGGTCTCCATCGTGTGCCAGGCGAACGCCGCCCCCAGGAGGAACACGCCCAGCACCCCGATCAGCGCATAGAACCCCGGTGAGCGGCCCTCGATGGTCGTGAATCGTATCTTGCTCATCTGTTTTACGTCGCTTCCCGTCGTTTCTGGACCCGATGACGAGCCCGCCGGTCAGAACCCCTGATACTGCACACCCGGATTGAGTTGCAGATCGGCGCGCACCTGGGTCGATCCGCGGGCCCGGATGACCTTGGAGATCTCGCTGTTCGGATCTCTGAGGTCCCCGAACACCATGGCCTTGTGACCATCGCGGTTACAGGCCACCACACAGGCGGGCTGTTCTCCGGCATCCACACGGTGCACGCAGAGCGTGCAGGACTCCACCGTGCCCTTGCCACGCGGCGCGTAAGGCTTCTGCCCTTCCAGGTTTTCGTGGATGAAAGAGCGGGCCTTGTACGGGCAGGCCATCATGCAGTAGCGGCAACCGATGCAGATGTGCTTGTCCACCAGCACGATTCCGTCGATGCGCCGGAAAGAGGCGCCCGTGGGGCACACATCCGCGCAAGGTGCCGTCTCGCAGTGCTGGCACATCATGGGCATGGACATCACGTGGCCGCTGGAGCGGTCCTTGACGGTGAGCTTGCGGATCCAGTGAGCGCGCTGGTCGGGCCGGGAACGGACCTCGTTCTGCCCCCAACCGTTCTCCGTCTTGCACGCCGTCACACAGGCGTCACACTCGGTGGCACACTTCGTGGTATCGATGAGCAGACCCCAACGCACTTGGTCGGTGACAGGCGCGTCGGGCGCCTTGGCGCCCGCCACTCCGTAGAGCAGCACGCCGGGCGCCAACGCCACGCCGGCCGCGCCGGCCACGCCCGCCAGGAACCGGCGCCGGGCCGCTTCGGCGGGTGCGAGCTGCGCTTGCTGATCTCTGGCTTTGTCGTCCTTCATAGGTTCACGCCAATCCTGATTGAATCCGGCTCACTTGGCCGCCTTCTCGGGACCATCGAAGTGGCAGTCGAAGCAGTCGATGTGCACCGCCGCGTACTCGTGGCACGCATTGCAGAAGTGATCCGGATCCGTGTGTTTCGGATAGCTGCCGTCGGGCCGCTGCCGTACGTGACAGTTCAGGCAGTTCTTCAGACTGTGCCTTTTCGTCCGGATGCCCCAATGCATGGTTTCGTCCCGCTGGTGCAGGATGAACTCGAAGTGCTTGTGTCGCATGACGTCCGTGTCCTCGACACACGACGTGGCGATCTCGGGCGGCACCTGCTGGGGCTGAGGCAGCGGAACGCGCCCGGCCTGGGCGGCCGCGGCGGCCAGCAAGGCCACCGCGACGATCCAGGCGAACCGCCGAGGGAGTCGTATCGCTTTCATCTCGCCTCCCCGCTCCAGGCTCACTCACCCAGTGCCATGTCGATGTAACCCGTGGGGCACACGTCTGAGCAGATGTGGCAGCCGATGCAGCGGTCGTAGTAGGTGTCCACGTACCGGCCGTAGGCCCGTTTGTCCTTCGACACGCGATAGACGGCGTCCTGTGGACAGAACACCACGCAGTTGTCGCACTCGAAGCACATGCCGCAACTCATGCATCGATCGGCCTCGGCGACGGCCTCCTCCTCCGGAAGCCCGACGACACGCTCCTGGAAGTGGCCAAGGACCTCGTCCACGGAGGGGCCGATCTCCTCGCGCTTGTGACGGGGGGTGTACTCGAAATGCCCCAGGAACATCTTCTCCGTGGTGATGATCTCGTTGGCCGCGCGGTCCTCGTAGTTGTGGATCGCCCAGTCGCCGAACGAGGTGCCCCGCAGGTCACCCATTTTCTCTGGATCGAACCGCTCCGGCGCCTTGCCCGCCTCGCGCAGCTTGTCCAGCAGGTCGAAGTGATGCACGTCCACCTTGGGCCGGCGCGGCATCTCCTGCTCCTTGAGGAAGGCGTCGATGCTCTCGGAGGCGATCCAGGCCTGGCCGATGGCGGTGGTCAACAGGTGCGGGCGCACCACGTCCCCCGCCACGAAGTGGCCCGGACGGCCCGGCACGGCGTAATTCTTGTCCGCGTCGATCAGCCCGCGCTCGTTGGCCAGATCCTCGAAGCCTTCCAAGTCGGTCTGCTGACCGATGGCCGCAACGATCAGATCCGCCTCGAGCACGAACTCGGTCCCCTCGCGCGCGACCGGACGGCCTTCCACCATGTCGCACTCGGCCATCTTCAGCCCCTTGGCGCGACCGTCCTCGTCCAGGATCACCTCCAGGGGCATCACGCCGGTGAGAATTTTCACGCCCTCGTGCTCGGCCTCCTCGACCTCGTGGTCCTGGGCCATCATCTGACCACGGGGGAACAGCGAAGTCAGCGTCACGTCCGCACCGGTCTTGGCCGCGGCCACCGCCGAATCATGGGCGGCATAGCCGCCGATCACCCGCTCCGGCAGCTGCTCCTCCGGGATCTCCTCCAGCGCGCCCAGGCGGCGGGCGACCGAGACCACGTCGATGGAGGTGTCGCCACCACCCACGCAGACCACCTTTTTGGGTACGAATTGCAGGGTGCCCTTGTTGAAGGCCTCGAGGAACTCCACACCGCCCACGCAATTGGGGGCGTCTCCACCGGGCACGGGTAGCTGACGGCCCTTCTGCGTGCCCACCGCCCACAGAATGGCGTCGAACTCCTTTTCCAGCTCGTCGACCGAGACGTCACGCCCCACCTTGGTGTTGGTGCGCACCTCGATCCCGTCCAGCGAGGTGATCCGGCCGATTTCCGTGTCCAGCACGTCGCGCGGTACACGATATCCGGGAATGCCATAGCGGAACATGCCGCCCAGCTCCGGCTGTTCCTCGAAGATCACGCTGGCGTGACCGCGCCGGCGCAGCTGGTAGGCGGCCGACAGGCCCGCGGGACCGCCGCCCACGATGGCCACGCGCTTGCCCGACAGCGGCACGTCCACGTGGTAGCCGAAACCTTCCTTGCGGGCGGTGTCGCCGATGTACTGCTCCACCGAGTTGATACCGACGAAATCCTCCACCTTGTTGCGGTTGCAGCCGTCCTGACAGGGCGCAGGGCAGACCCGACCCATCAACGCCGGGAAGGGGTTGGCGTCGGTCGCGCGCCGGAAGGCGTACTCCTGCATGCTCACGCCCTCGGGCGGCTGCTCGATTCCACGCACGATCTGCAACCAGCCCCGGATGTCCTCACCGGAAGGACAGCTCGCCTGGCAGGGAGGCGTACGATGGACGTAGGTCGGACACTTGTGGGAGTGGTCGGCGATGAAGATCTTCTCCGTGAACCGCTTCCACTGATTGTCGCCATCCCGGAAGCGCCGGAAGGTCAACTTTTTCTTCATCTCGTCGCTGGAAGTCGCCATCGTGTTTCTCCTTCGAGACCGGTTGTATTCTGGCCGGAATGAAACTGCTGGAACGGATGCTCGTCCGGAGGGCTCAGGCCGCGTCGGCCGTCTCCGCCTCGCCTCCGGGTTCTTCCGTGCCCCGGGTCAGGATGATCGCATTGCTGACCAGCTGGTGAACGCTCACGATCTGGTCCATGGTGAACCCGTAGTAGGGCAGCACCTTGGTGAACTGGCTCTTGCAAATGGCGCAAATGGCCGCCATGTGCGTCACGCCGTAGTTCTCCACCACGTCCTTCAGGGCCTCCATGCGGGGCAGCGCGCCCTTGATGCGGACCTCCATCAGGTCATCGGTCAGCAGTCCGCCGCCACCGCCGCAGCAGAAGGTCGCCTCCTTGATGCCCCAATCGTCCATGTCGTAGAAGTGGTTACAGGTGGCCTTGATGATCTCGCGCGGAATCACGAACTGGCCGCCTGGAAAATCGCCCATGCGGGAGGCGCGCGCCACGTTGCACGAGTCGTGGAACGTGAGCACCATGTGGTCGTTCTCGGACTTGTCGAACTTGAGCCTGCCCTGCTTGATCAGGTCGTAGGTGAATTCACAGATGTGCTGCGGGACCGGGTAGTTGGGATCCAGGAAGTCGAAGGGCCCCGCCAGCGTGTTCAGGAAGCTGTAGGCCACACGCCAGGCGTGCCCGCACTCACCGAACACGATGCGCTTGACACCCAGCTTGATGGCCGCCTCGCGAATTCGCAGGGCCACCCGCCGCATGTTCTCATAGCTGCCGATGAACATGCCGAAGTTGGCCGCCTCCGAGGCGTAGGAGCTCAGGGTCCAACTCACCCCGGCCTCGTGGAAGACCTTCCCGTATCCGATGAGTCCGTCCACGTGCGGCTCGGCGAAGAAATCCGCCGAAGGGGTCACCAGCAGGATCTCGGCACCCTCTTCATCCAGCGGATAGCGGACCTTGACTCCGGTGTCCTCGTAGACCTCTTCCTCCAGGCCCTCCAGGGTGTCGGCCAGCGCCGGCTCGGGCAGGCCCAGGTTGTTGCCGATCTTGAATACCTTGCCGATGATCTCGTTACAGTACTTCTGCCCCAGCCCGATCGAGTCCATGATCTCACGGGCCGCCATGGAGATCTCGGCGGTGTCGATGCCGTAGGGGCAGTACACCGAGCAGCGCCGGCACTGCGAGCACTGGTGGTAGTAGGCATACCAGTCGTCCAGTACTTCCCTGGTGAGGTCCACGGCACCCACCAACTTCGGAAAATACTTTCCGGCGAAGGTGTAGTACCGCCGATAGACCTTGCGCAGCAGATCCTGCCGCGCCACCGGCATGTTCTTGGGATCGGCCGTACCCAGATAGTAGTGACATTTGTCCGTGCAGGCGCCGCATTTGACACACGCATCGAGGAACACTTGCAGCGAACGATACTTGCCCTTGAGCTCGCCGAGCTTTTCGATGGCCTTCTCCTGCCAGTTGTCCACCAGCTCGCCCGGGTAGCCCAGCGGCTCCTGGAACTCCGGCTTGGCGACGAACGGCTTGCTGTGGGCCATCACGCCCGGCTGGATGTGCGGGATGATGGGGTATTCCTTCAGCTCTGGAATATCGAAGTCGGCCATCGATTCGCTCTCTCTCGGCTATGGGGTCGAGAATCCTATGTGCACCTGCCCCGCCCGGGTTTCGTCGAAACCTTCAGCCGGCGGCCGCCTGCCGGCGCTCCTTGCGCTCGAGCTCTTCCGCCCAAGGCGCGACGTGGCGTTGCTCCCGCGGATTGTCCACCTGGTTGCGCGTGGGACTGAAGAACACACCCGGTGCGTGCAAAAGCTTGCTGTACGGGAAGACGATCATGAGCGTCGCCACCAGCAACAGGTGGATGAGCAGCAGGGGATCACTGGGAATCGGCTGCCAGTCGAATCGGATCAACCCCAGGAAGAACGCCTTCAAGGACACGATGTCCGCGTGCGCGACGAAGGTCATGGACGCCCCGGAGATGCCGATACCCAGCAGCAACGCGAGCATGAGGTGGTCCGAAGGAGCCGAGATGTAGCGCACGCGGTCCACCAGGAAACGACGCGCCCACAGGCCGGCCAGTCCGGCGAGCATGGCAAAGGCCGCGTACTTGCCGAACGGTTGGATGAACCGCACCCAGCCCCATACCGGCTCCTGGAAGTAACGCAGGTGACGCAGGAGCACCAGCAGCAGGGCGGCGTGGAACGTCCAGCCGAACAGCCAGGTCCACTTGTTGCCTTTGAACAGGCTGGCGAACACCGTCACTTCCTTGAGCATCCGGATCACGACACCGCTGCGCGTGACCGGCGCCGGCGTCGTGGGAATCTTCAGTGGCTGCGGCGTCTTCCAGTACTGGCGGATCTTGTAGCCCAGACCGAACAGCAGAACGCCGGTGGCCACATAGAACAGCAGCGCATAAACGACGGTCAGAAACGTCATGTTTCCGGTCACTCCTCGACAGCGGTGCGGAAAGGCGCCGCGCGGGGTCCCGGCCCGTGGCCCGGCCGCCGGGACCCCGCGCAGGCCTGGCGTCAGGCGCTTAGACGCAGCCCGTGGGCTTCGGGAGACCTGCGTACTTACAGGCCTGCTTGGCGGGACCGTAGGGGAACAGCTCGTACAGATACTTGCTGTTTCCCTTCTCCTTACCGAGCTTCTTGCCGATCGCCTTGGTGAGCACGCGCACGGCCGGAGCGATCTGGTACTCGTCGTAGTACTCGCGCAGGAAGTTGATGACTTCCCAGTGGTTGTCGGTCAGCTCCACGCCGTCGGCCTTGGCCATGGCGTCGGCCACCTCCGGCGTCCAATCGTTGATATTGGCCAGGTAGCCTTCCTCGTCGGTCTCGATGACCTTACCGTTCACTTCAAGAGCCATGTCTCGTTTCTCCTAAGTACGTTTTTCAAATCCATGCGCAGGATGCCGGCACGGGCCTACAACCATGCCTGCACGTTGTCATGGGATGTGACGAGATCGACAAACCCGTCGTAGTCCACCACCTGGATTCCGTCGATCACCCGGTCTTCCCGCAACCCACGCGCCCGCAGGTCCGGACCCAACACATAGAACCTCACCTTTCCCAACGCCTCGGACACCTGCGCCGAAACCGCAGTGCCCTGCATGGCGGCGTAGACTCCATCCTCGAACAGGAGTACCGAGGCCCCCTCCAGGGCATGACCCAGACAGGACTGCAAGGCCGTTCGTTCGAAGGGAGACTTGTTTACGGTGTGCAACATCGCCATCGCTATGCCCCCCTTAGAAACTCAACAGGACGTCTTGCTCGTCCATGATCCTAGCGAGCTCCTCGCGGCTGACGAGACGAATGGAGTCCTTTTCGGCCCAGTCATCGTCCTCGTCCTCGTAGGTCAGGTGCTGGAGGTCGTCCAGGCTCAGGCCCCGCTCCTCCAGCGACTCCTTCTCCACGTAGATCTTGGTGACGTCGTAGTCACCGAGCGCGGCGTACGTGGGCGAGAAGTTCTTCATCCCGATGCCGCTGGTGTCCTGATCCTTGGTCAGCTGATACACCCCGTCGTCCAGAAACGCCAGACTCACGTCCTGGTCGAATGCAGCGCCGATCAATACCACCTCCAGCGACTCCAGGGCATAGATCGTCCCGTAAGGCGCTTTGCGGTTCACATACATGAATTTCTTGATCTCGGACATCGCCTCAGCCCCCTCAATCTCCAAAGACCACGAGCCGGTCGGCCTTGATGCCCGCCTCGATCAACTGCCCGAGGCCCGAGATCCGGAACCGCTCCGCGATGTTGTCCGCATCCTTGCCGTGGCGCTTGGCCTCGTCGGCGTCCAGGATCCCCCGCCGCTGGGCCGCGGCCACGCACACCACCAGGTCCAGATCGTGCTCGGCGGCCAGCTCCTGCCACAGTTGGGTGATGTTGCGGTCGTCCTGTGGCGGAACGCCAAGGCGGGTGCCGTTGTACACCCCGTCGTGGTAAAAGAACACGCGAAAGATCTCGTGCCCCTTGTCCAGCGCCGCCTTGGTGAATCGATACGCCGAGTCCGAGGCCTGATGGTTGTACGGACCCTCGTTCACCATGATTGCCAATTTCACTGCTTCACCCCCTGAGCGGTGGTACCGACATCAGAAGCGGATGTGCGTGGACGCATTCAGCGTGCGACGCGCACCCAGCCAGTTGTTGATGTGGTATTTGGTGAACGGCAGCCCGGTCTTCTCGAAAAAGCGCGGCCAGCCGATCCGCTCGATCCAATCGTTGATGCGCTCCCAGTCCTTGGCGTCCTCTTTGTAGACCTCGAGGATGCGCTTGACGATGGCCGTGGCCTCCGGCCAGCGCGGCGGATTGTTGGGAATACCCGCAGCCACCAGCTTGTGGAACGTCGGGCGGCCGCGCGCATTGGAGTGATTACCGCCGACCCAGATGGCGAGCTTGGTGTGCTCGGCATCGTTGATCTGCATCGGGGGGCACGGCGGATAGCACGCGCCGCAGCAGATGCATTTTTTCTCGTCCACCTCCAGTGAGGGCTTGCCGTTGACCAGGGCGGGACGGATGGC
Organism: Gammaproteobacteria bacterium; assembly: GCA_026984215.1. GTDB lineage: Bacteria > Pseudomonadota > Gammaproteobacteria > JAJDOJ01 > JAJDOJ01 > JALVEU01. The sequence goes on from JALSSO010000122.1 coordinate 18,552, forward strand.
CGCCACGGGGCAACGGGCCACCACCGAGGGACGCTCGCAGACGTTGGCCACCAGATCATGGTTGATCTTGGGTGGCTTGGTGTGCTGCACGTTGATGGCGATGTCTCCCTGCCCGCCACAGTTGATCTGGCAGCAAGAGGTGGTGATATGGACGCGGTTGGGCATGTTCCAGCTTTTGAACTCCTCGTAGAGCTCGTCCATCATCGCCTTGACCACGCCCGAGGCGTCGGTGCCGGGGATGTCGCAGTGGAGCCAGCCCTGGGTGTGGGAGATCATGGTCACCGAGTTCTTGGTGCCGCCCACAACGAAGCCGGCATCTTCCAGGGCCTTGATCAGCGGCTCGACCTTCGCTTCGTCGGCCACCATGTACTCGATGTTGCTGCGCAGCGTGAAGCGCACGTAGCCGTCGCCGTACTGGTCGCCGATCTCGCACAGCTTGCGCAGGGTGAAGAGGTCCAGGATGCGCTGCGTGCCCGCACGCACCGTCCAGATCTTGTCGCCGTTCTTGGCCACATGGACCAGCACACCCGGACGGGGATCCTCGTGATAGGCCCAGTTGCCGTAATGCTTGCGCATCACGGGATGCATGTACTGGAGCCCGTCGGGGCAGCCCGACTCGATGGGCGCGCGGTGTTCGGTGTGAAGTGCCATCTAGACTTCTCCCTATGCGTGTCTTGCTCGGATTCTTGGGATGGCGGGCCGCCCACTCGAGATCGGGCGGCCCGCCGGAACGATCAGCCGGCCGCGGCGGCCGCCTTCTCCTCGGCCTTGCGCTTGAACCACTTCTCGGCCTCTTCGTCCCAACCGTCCATGCGGACGTAGGAGATGTTGCGCGGCTCGACCACCATGTTGGGATCGACCTCCACGCCGATGCCCTCGAGGAAGTTGGCCAGCCCGATACGCTCGATCATCTCACCGCAACGCTCGTGCTCGAGGCCGTTCTCCGCCCAGAAATCGATGACTTCCTCGGCCAGCTCCACCAGACGCTCGTAGTCCTCGTCGGTGTCCAGCTTCATGAAGGGCACGATGACGGTCCCCATCAGATCACCGATCTTCAGCGTGCGCTTGCCGCCGATCAGGATGGTTGCGCCCTTGTCGTCGCCCGGAGACAGGGCCTTGGGCATCACGTTCAGGCAGTGCATGCAGCGCACGCAGTCGCGGTTGTTGACCTCCAACGTGTCGTCCTCGCGCAAGGCCAGGGCGTTGGTGGGGCAGCGGTTGACCACGTTGTCCAGGATGTAATCGCGGCCCTTCTTGGCGACATACTCCTTGACCGCCTCCTGGTCCACCTTCATGTCGTCACGCCAGGTGCCGATGATGGCGAAGTCCGAGCGCTCGATGGAATTCATGCAGTCGTTGGCGCAACCGGACACCTTGAACTTGAATTTGTAGGGCAGGGCCGGACGGTGCACATCGTCGGTGAAGTTGTTGAGCAGCGTGCGATGAACCCGCATCTCGTCCAGGCACGACTGCTCGCAGCGGGCCGCGCCCACGCAGCTCATCCCGGTGCGCACACACGGGCCGGCGCCGCCCAGATCCCAGCCGTATTCGTTGATCTCGTCGAAGAAGTGCTGGGTGTTGTCGGTGTCCGTGCCGATGAACATGATGTTGCCGGTCTGGCCGTGGAAGGTGATGAGACCGGAGCCCCACTTCTCCCAGCTCTCGGCCAGCTGACGGAGCATGTCGGTGGTGTAGTAATTGCCGGCCGGCGGCTGCACGCGCAGCGTGTGGAATTCCTTGGACTCCGGAAAGGCATGGCCGACCTCGGAGAAGCGCGGAATGATGCCGCTGCCGTAGCCGAACACCGAGACCGTACCGCCCTTCCAGTAACCCTTGCGGGTCTCGTAGGAGTGCTCCAGCTGGCCCAGCAGGCTGTTGGCCACCCCTTTGATGCGATCGTCGGGATGCTGGTCCCGAAGCCGCTTGATGCCGGAAATGAAGCTCGGCCAGGGACCCTTCTCCAGCTCGTCGAGCATCGGCGTCTCATAGTGTTTGTTAGCCATGCGCTCTCTCCTCGAATTTGGGAACTGATCGTGTTGTCGGAATGACTCGGCTACCGTGTCATCGCCCGTCAACCCGGGCCCGGCCGCCTTCCGATCCGGCCGCCCGCGCGCGGCGGACGTTCGAGCCGGGGCGCTCCCGGCCTACCGAATGCGGAAGTGTAGGATCCGGCCCGGGGGAATTGCACCCTACCTATGGGATGGCGCCCCATGGGCCATTTATCCCCTTTGGGGGGCATGCACCCATAAGGGGCATTTATCCCTGGGCGAAGACCCGGTCACCGGTATACTGGACCCCTGGCCACGGTATCGCAATTTCCCCTTGAATCCGATGCAGTTTTCCCCCCTTGACCAGGGCACCGCCAGCCCGTTCGATCCCGACGACGAGGCGACCTACGCACGTTGGCGCGCCGCCAAACTGGCGGCGCATCCCACCGATCCGGCCGCCATCCGAGTGCCGGTGCAGGATCCGCACCGGCTGACCCCGGAAGAACGCGCGCGTCTGACGGACGCCTGCCGGCGGACCAACATGGCGATCTACGCGGTGGCCGACCCGCGACGGTTCGATCGGGCGGCCTTTCGGGCGCTGGCCCGCCAGATGGGCCTGATCCGTTTCGATCGCAATCTTTGCGCGGACGAGGAGGCGATCAGCGCCCTGGAGGTGCGCGCGCACGGCGCGGCCGGGGAATACATCCCCTACACGAGCCGCCGCCTGGGCTGGCACACCGACGGCTATTACAACGAGGCGCCGCGGCGGATCCGCGCCTTCGTCCTGCATTGCGTGCGCGAGGCCGCAGAGGGAGGCGAGAACGAACTCCTGGATCCGGAGATCGCCTACATTCACCTGCGCGATGAAAACCCCGCCTTCGTGCGCGCGTTGATGGCGCCGGATGCCATGCGGGTGCCCGCCAACGTGCGAGGGGGGCGGATGCTGCGGGCCGAGTTCGTGGGCCCGGTACTGGCCGTCGAGCCCGGCACGGGAGAGCTCATCCTGCGTTACACCGAGCGCAGCCGCTTCGTGCAATGGCGCGACGATCCCACAACCCGAGCCGCCATCGGGTTTCTGGCCGAGCTGCTGCGTTCGGAGATACCGTATAAGTTCCATTACCGGCTTGCGCCCGGCGAGGGACTGATCAACAACAACGTGCTGCACAACCGCAGCGCGTTTCGTGATCCCACGGCAGGCCCCGGCCGGCTGCTCTGGCGCGCCCGATCCCACGACCGTGTCGCCGGCACCTCGTGGCGAGCGATACTCCCCACCGACCGATCAGGGACACGACCATGTTATGGCTGAGTGAGATCCTGCTACAGCATCACGAGATCGAGACGTTCGAAGAGCTGGAGCGAGTGGTACGCGAGCACGGCCAGCGCGGCGAGCGTTTCCTGCGCATGGACGTGAAGCCCCAGTTCGAGGACACCCCCGAGGACTGGGAAGACCGGCTGGAGGCCGCCTTCACGGCGGCCCTGCGCTGAGGGGCACGCGGCGATGTACTGGCAGGAAGACGAGGACAAACGGTCCCCACCCACCGTCCCGGACGACGTGGTGGACGTGAGCTTCAAGGTCGCCTGCAAGGCCCTGCCACTGGATCACGCCCACGCGCTGTCCGAGGCCTTGCTGGAGGCCTTGCCGTGGCTGCGGGAGGAACCGCAGGCGGCCGTGCACCTGATCCACGGCGCGGAGTCGGGCAACGGCTGGCTGCGCCCCGAGGACCCCGAGGCCCTACTCTATCCCTCGCGACGCACCCGCTTCGCGCTGCGCGTGCCCAAGCACCGGGTGGAGGCGGCCCGGGCGCTGGCCGGCACGACGCTGGACGTGGGCGGTCACGCGGTCTCGCTGCGCGATCCGCACGTGCGCGAGCTCTCTCCGCTGACCACGGTCTTCTCGCGACATGTGGTGAGCGAACAGTCCGAGGAGGCGGAATTCCTCGACGCCGTGGCCCGCATGCTGCGCGAGGACCTCGACATCCGTGTGCGTAAGATGGTGGCCGGGCGCGAACACATGCACCGCTTCCCGGACCGGGAGATCCGGACCCGCAGCCTGATGATCGACGGGCTACGGGTGGAGGAATCCATCCGCCTGCAGCAGCGGGGCCTGGGACCGGGGCGGCTGCAGGGATTCGGCGTCTTCCTCCCCCATAAGGCGGTTGGCGGCGGACGGGGCGAGCCCGCAAAATAACCCATCCCCCTTATCTTTAACCAACTTCCACGAGGAGCGCACGATGGCTTTAGTGGTCGACGGCAAGGAGATTCCCACCGACGAGAAGGGCTACCTGCTCAATACCGCCGACTGGAATGAGAAGGTAGCCGAAGCGATCGCCGAGCAAGAGGGCTTGGAGCTGACCCAGGAGCACTGGGACCTCATCAACTGGCTGCGCCGGGAATACTTCGAGAACAACCAAAATCAACCCAACACGCGGGCCATGGTCAAGGAGATGAGCAAGCAGTGGGGGCGCAAGATCACCGCCAAGGATCTCTACGCGCTGTTCCCGCTGGACCCCAGCAAACAGGGTCCCCGGGTGGCGGGACTCCCGGAGACCAAGCGCAAGGGGGGGTATTGACCGCCCGACACGACGCTATCCAATCGGGAATAGAGACGCCCCGCCGGCCGGTGGCTATATTTTCCCGACCTGATTCCGGGACCGAACGTCAAGCCGAACGAGGATCCGAGATGAGTGACAGACAGGCTTTGATCAAGGAGCTGCTCGAGCTGCAGCGTAAATTCATCGAGTACGACCGCGAGCACGGGGTCACGCCCGAAGAGTACTTCGTCCCGTCCGAAGACCATCCGCTGCACGGGTTCCGCCAGCGGTACAACGAGCTGGCCATGAAGCTGGTGGAGCAGGCCCACCAGGACGTGGGCTCGCATCCCTGAGTCCTCGCGCCTCCGAGGGGTTCGCAAAAAAGGCCGCGATACGCGGCCTTTTTCGTCGTTCCCAGCGACACCGGACCTGGCGAGCAGTGCGGGCACAACGCGCAAACGCGGCCATCGGCGCCCGCCGGCCCCCGAAGAAACCGGGAAAACAGGCCCGATCGGCTCGTGCCTCAAACGTAGTGCTTGCGGTCGCGACGCCGCTTGCCCGCCTTCTGCACGACGACGCCTTTGATGGCCTCCAGCCCTGGAATCTCCACGGTCTCGTAGGCCGGGTTCAGGGGTTTGAGGAAATAGCGTCCACGCTCGTCGATCACCAGCTGGCGGAAGATGTATTCCTCGCCCACCACGGCCAGCACGTAGGCGCCGTCTTTCACCACACCGTCGGCCTCGATGACGATCACGCAGCCGTGCTCGAACTCGGGCTCCATGCTGTCGCCCAGCACGCGCAGCGCGAACGGCTCACTGCCCGCACAACCGCCGATGTCCATGCGCAACCCTCCGTGATCAGACCATTCCACTATAGTCCGCGGGCGGCCTGACTCAAATGGGCACGCCGAGCATGCGGGCTTCGCCCTGCAGCTCGCGTTCTTCCTGCTGCAGTGCCCACAGCCCCGCGTAGAGTCCGCCGGCGGCCAGCAGTTCGGCGTGGTTGCCCTCCTCCACGATGCGCCCGCGGTCCAGCACCAGAATGCGATCCGCATCCACGATGGTGGACAGCCGATGGGCGATCACCAGGGTGGTGGTGTGCCGGGAGACCTGACGCAGGGCGCTAAGGATGGCCTGCTCGGTGCGCGAGTCCAGGCTGGAGGTGGCCTCGTCGAAGACCAGGATCGGCGGGCGTTTGAGGATCACCCGCGCGATGGCCACGCGCTGCTTCTCGCCCCCGGAAAGCTTGAGCCCCCGCTCGCCCACCACCGTGTCGTAGCCCTGCGGCAGGGAGGCGATGAAATCGTGCAGATCGGCCAGGCGCGCCGCCTCGACCACCTCCCGCCGGCTGGCATCGGGGCGGGCGTAGGCGATGTTGTAGTAGAGGGTGTCGTTGAACAATACCGTATCCTGGGGCACGATGCCGATGGCCCGGCGCAGGCTCTGCTGGGTGACCTCGCGAATATCCTGCCCATCGATACGGATGGCGCCGCCGTCCACTTCGAAGAACCGGAACAACAACCGCGCGAGCGTGGACTTGCCCGCCCCCGAGGGCCCCACCACGGCCACCCGGCGACCGGCGGGGATCCGGAAGCTCACCCCGTGCAGGATGGGCCGCTCGGGCTGGTAGGCGAACCGCACCTCGTCGAACACCACCTCGGCCCTTCCCACGCGCAGGGGGCGGGCATCGGGCCGGTCGCGGATCTCCGGCTCGCGGTCCAGGAGCTGGAACACCTGCACCATGTCCGCCAGCGCATAGTTGAGCGAACGGTAGATGACCCCCAGGAAGTTCAGGGGCAGGAACAACTGGAGCATCATGGTGTTGACCAGCACCAGGTCGCCGAGCGTCATGGCGCCGGCGGCCACGCCGCGCGCGGCCAGCACCATGAGCGCCGTGACCCCGGCGGCGATGATGAGCCCCTGGCCGGCGTTGAGCAGGGACATGGTGGCCTGACTCTTGACCGCGGCATCCTCCCAGCGTCGGAGGGTCCGGTCGTAGCGCTCCACCTCGAAACGTTCGTTGTTGAAGTACTTGACCGTCTCGTAGTTGAGCAGGCTGTCCACCGCCTGACCGTTGGCCCGGGAATCCAGGGCGTTCATCTCATGGCGGAAATGCATGCGCCAGTTGGTGACGCCCAGGGTGAATCCCACGTAGACCACCACGGTGGCCACCGTCACGAAAGTAAACGTCCAGTCGTACTGGTGGAGCAGAATGAAGGCCACCAATGCCAGCTCGGCCACCGTGGGCAGGATGTTGAAGACCAGATAGTTGAGAATCGAACTGATGCTGCGCGCGCCGCGCTCCAGATCGCGCGAGACCGCCCCCGTGCGCCGCTCCAGGTGATAGCGCAGCGACAGCTCGTGGAGGTGTTCCAGCACCTGCACCGAGAGCCGGTGCATGGCCGCATAGCGCACCCGCGCGAAGATCGTATCGCGCAGTTCGTTGAACAGGCTCATGGCCACCCTCAGGAGGCCGTAACCGGCCAGCAGCCCCAACGGCACCACCAGCGCCGCATGCCGGGATCCATCCAGGGCATCCACGATGCGTTTGAGCACGAGCGGCGCCCCAACCGTCGCCAGTTTGGCGAGCACCAGGCAGATCAGCGCCGCCAGCACCCGTCCCCGATAGCGCCACAGGTAGGGACCCATGCGCCGCAGGTTGCGCAGGTCCGAGGGACGGAGGCGCGGTTGTTCGGTGCGACGCGAGACGCCGTGAACCATGCCGAAGGCCAGCGAGGAAAAGCGGCTATTCTGCGGATGAGCCGCCCCGGGGGCAAATGCCCTCCGACAGGGTACGGAGCCCCACTCATCAGCGACGGGAAGAATGCTCCCGAATCCCTTGAATCCGAGACAGCAAGACCGCCAGGCGCAGAAACACCGGGGACAGGCGGCCGGCGCGATGGGCCTCGCGGATCCGCGCCGCAGACACATCAACGCAGGCCACGGCAGCCGTGAGGGCTACTACCAAGGCATGAACTGACTCATGAAGGTCAGCGGGCGCGCGACACTGTGGGTCATGATGGCCATCTGCTGGCGCATGGCGTCGTTGGTGGCGGTGATCGCGCGGATGGACTGGTCCATCTCCCCCATGCTCATCAGCATCGGCTCCAGCGTGTCCAGCTTGCGCGACATCTCGTTCATGGTCACCACCATGGTCTCCATGCTATGGGCCACCGTCTGCATGTCGTGCGCGAGGCTGTAGACGAGGAAAAAGCCGTAGCCGGCAAGGATCACGAAGGCGAACAGGGCCGGGTACACGATCAGCTCCCAGCGCTTGGCGCTGCGCTCGAAGCAGCCGACGAACCGCTCCAGCGAATCGGCCGGCAGCGCCACCGGCTCCGGGATGGAGCCCTGCCGCGATCCATCGGGGAAAGGTTTCGGATGCAGTTCGTTCCCGGTGCCCACCGTATTCGAGCCCCCTGCCATGATCCCGTTCGGCCAATGCCGTTGCAGTATCGCAACGACCCCGCGGCAGAGGCCACCCCGGCAACTTCGAAATTTTCGATATGGTAATAAACAATACCTATGCACGAATAAGCATATTTGAATTCTGTAATATACACCTGGTCAGGCGCCTGATTTGACGGCGGCGCGCCCCCGCAACACTATATGCGGCCCTGACCGCGACCCCTTTCGTCCGAGACCCGATCTCCCGTGGCCCAGCCTTTCGATGCCGATCTCCTACTCGAGGCCGAAGCCCTCGCCTGCATCCGGGACGACCGGGTGTTGTTCGAGGGACTCGGTTTCCGGTTGGGCAATGGGGAGCTATTGATGCTGGAGGGACGCAACGGCAGCGGAAAGACCTCGCTGTTGCGTATCCTGTGCAGCATCCGGCTAGCCGACGCGGGGGAGGTGCGTTGGTGCGGGACCGAGATCCAGCGGTTGGGCCCCGACTACCACCTGCAACTCTCTTACGTCGGCCACAGAGACGGGATCAAGCAGGACCTCACTCCCGAGGAGAACCTGCGCATGGCACGTGCCCTGGGCGCCCCGAACCCCGCAACGGGCGTGCTCGATGCCCTGGAGCACTTCGGTCTGCGCGGTTTCGAGGACGTGCCGACCCGTACCCTCTCGGCCGGCCAGCAGCGCCGTGTGGCCCTGGCCCGGCTGGTGGCCACGGAGGCCCCCCTCTGGATCCTGGACGAACCGTTCACCTCACTGGACCGGCATGGCATCGGGGTGTTCGAGTCGGTCATGGCGGCCCACTTGGACCGCGGCGGCATGATCGTGATGACCACCCATCATCGCGTGGCCCTGGAAGGCGAGCGCGTGCACCGCATCAACCTCTCGCCATGAGCGGCCTGTCCACGCCACGGGCCATGGCGCTGCTCCTGCGGCGCGATCTGTTGCTCGCCTACCGGCGCCGGGCGGAGTTGGTCAACCCCCTGCTTTTCTTCGTACTGATCGCGAGCCTGTTCCCGCTCGGCCTGGGCGCCGACAGCCGGTTGCTGCAGGCGGCGGGCCCCGGCATCGTCTGGGTCTCGGCGCTGCTCGCCGCGTTGCTGTCACTGGACGGCATGTTCCGCTCCGATTTCGAGGATGGCACGTTGGAACAACTCATGCTGAGCGCCCATCCCGTCTCGCTGCTGGTGCTGGCCAAGGTGTTCGCGCATTGGTTGGTCACGGGCGTGCCGCTGATCCTGGTCTCGCCGTTGATCGGTCTGCTGCTCTCGATCCCTGGCGAGGCCATGGGCGTGCTGGTGGTCACCCTGCTGCTGGGCACGCCGGTTCTGAGCCTGATCGGGGCGGTGGGCGTGGCGCTGACGGTGGGGTTGCGCCGCGGGGGCATTATTCTCTCGCTGCTGGTTCTCCCGTTATATGTCCCGGTGCTAATATTCGCCTCCAGCGCGGTGGATGCCGCGGCCAGCGCGTTGCCCGTGGGTCCACAGCTCTACATCCTGGGGGCCATGCTGGTGGCGGCGGTCAGCCTGGCACCGGTGGCAGCCGCCGCCTCCCTGCGAGTGAGCCTGAGCTGAGGGCCCCGATTCGAGATGATGCGTTTCCTCCACAAGCTGGCCTCACCCAAAACCTTCTATGCGCTTTCGGGACGCATCATCCCCTGGGCCGGCGTGAGCGCCCTGCTGTTGATCCTGGTCGGCGCCTATTGGGGCTTGGTGGAGGCACCGGCCGACTACCAGCAGGGCGACAGCTTCCGGATCATTTACGTCCACGTGCCGGCGGCCTGGATGTCCCTGTTCGTCTACGTGGTCATGGCCGGCGCGGGCGCCATCGGGCTCATCTGGCGGATCAAGCTCGCCGAGATCATAGCCATCTCCAGCGCCCCCATCGGTGCCTCGTTCACCTTCCTGGCGCTGGTGACCGGGTCGCTCTGGGGTAAACCCATGTGGGGGACCTGGTGGGTGTGGGACGCTCGGCTGACCTCGGAACTGATCCTGCTGTTCCTCTACCTCGGTGTCATGGCCCTGTACGGCGCGGTGGAGGACAAGCGCACCGCCTCGCGAGCAGCGGCCATCCTGGCCATCGTCGGTGTGGTCAATATCCCCATCATTCATTACTCGGTGGAATGGTGGAACACGCTGCACCAGGGGCCGACCGTCACCAAGCTGGACAAACCGTCCATTGCGCCGGAGATGCTCTGGCCGCTGCTGATCATGGCCCTGGGCTTCAAGCTCTACTATGTGGCCACGGTGCTGATGCGCGCGCGGGTGGAGTTACTGGAACGGGAACGCAACAGCCGCTGGGTTCAGGAGATGGTGGAGGCCGGATGAACGAGTTGCGGGATTTCTTTCACATGGGCGGCTACGCCGTCTATGTCTGGACTTCGTACGGGCTGGCAGCCGCGGTGCTGTTGGCCAATGTGATCCATCCCCTGCTCCAGCGCCGGCGCCTGTTCGCGCTGCTCGCGCGCAGGCGCCGACGCGCCGCGCGGAACTAATCCTGGATCAACGAATCGGAATAGGCGATCGGCGATCCTCGGCAGGGTGTGAAAAAATGTCGCGTGGCTCGGGCCAGGCACACCGTGCGGCGGCCGGGACATAGTCAAAACTGGATAGGCCAGGGGGCAGGCAAGGCGCAAGGCCGTGGTCGTGGTTCTCGACGGCTCGCCGGAGGCGGCTCCCTGCGGCTAGAGACGAGGTGCACCCCATGACCCCAACCCGTAAGAAGCGGCTCATCCTGATCGTGGCCATGGTCGTCGGCGTCGGCATCGCCACGGCATTGGCCGTCACCGCCTTCAACGATAACCTGATGTTCTATTTCTCCCCCAGCGAGGTCGCCGAAGGCAAGGCGCCGGTGGACCATCCGTTTCGTGTCGGCGGGCTGGTCACCAACGGCAGCGTCAAGCGCCAATCCGACGGGCTCACCGTCGAGTTCACCCTGACCGATACACGGGCGACCATTCCCGTGCGCTACACCGGCATCCTGCCCGATCTGTTCCGCGAGGGTCAGGGCATCATCGCCCGGGGGCGGCTGAACGAGGCCGGCGTGTTCGTGGCCGACGAGGTGCTCGCCAAGCACGACGAGAACTACATGCCCCCCGAGGTGGCCGACTCGCTCAAGACCGCCCAACAGGGCGGCGACGTCCGATGAGCGGCGAACTCGGGCATTTCGCCCTGATCCTGGCCCTGTGCCTGGCGGTGGTCCAGGCCACTGTTCCGCTGGCGGGGTCCTACACCGGCAACCGGACCTGGATGTCGGTGGGTCCGTCCACCGCCACTGGACAATTCGTGTTCCTGGCCATCGCCTTCGGCGCCCTGATGCAGGGCTTTCTCGCCGACGATTTCTCCATCCGGTACGTGGCCGAGAACGGCAATACGCAACTGCCCGTGATCTACAAGGTCTCGGCCGTGTGGGGCGCGCACGAGGGCTCGTTGCTGCTCTGGGTATTGATGCTCTCGGGCTGGGGCATGGCCGTGGCCCTGCTGAGCCGCCACCTGCCCCAGGTGATGCAGGCGCGGGTGCTCTCGGTGCTGGGCATGGTGGCCATCGGTTTCCTGCTCTTCATGCTGTTCACATCCAATCCCTTCGAGCGCCTGTATCCGGTACCCGCCGAGGGCCGCAGCCTGAACCCGTTGCTCCAGGATCCGGGATTGGCCGTGCACCCGCCGCTGCTCTACATGGGATACGTGGGCTTCTCCGTAGCCTTCGCCTTCGCGCTGGCCGCGCTGCTCGGCGGCAAGCTGGACGCGGCATGGGCCCGCTGGTCGCGGCCCTGGACCACCACCGCATGGATCTTCCTGACCCTGGGGATCACATTGGGAAGCTGGTGGGCCTACAACGAGCTCGGCTGGGGGGGATGGTGGTTTTGGGACCCGGTGGAGAACGCCTCGTTCATGCCCTGGCTGGTGGGCACCGCCTTGATCCACTCCCTGGCCGTGACCGAAAAACGCGGCGCGTTCAAGACCTGGACCGTGCTGCTCGCCATCGCCGCCTTCTCCATGAGCCTGCTCGGCACCTTCCTGGTGCGCTCCGGCGTCCTGACCTCCGTGCATGCCTTCGCCAACGACCCCGCGCGCGGCGTCTTCATCCTGGCCTTCCTGAGCGTGGTCGTGGGCGGGTCGCTGGCGATCTACGCCTGGCGCGCACCACATATCCGGGGCGGCGGCCGCTTCGACTTCGTCTCACGCGAGACATTCCTGCTGGCCAACAACGTGCTGCTGGTGGTGGTGGCCGCCCTGATCCTGCTGGGGACGGTGTTCCCGTTGATCTACGACGCGCTGGGTTGGGGCAAGATCTCGGTGGGTTTTCCCTGGTTCAACAAGATGTTCGTGACGTTCATGCCGTTTCTGTTGCTCCTCATGGGCGTGGGTCCGCTGGCGCGCTGGAAGCATCATGACCCGGCCGATCTGGTCCGGCGGCTGCGGCTCGCCTTCGGCGTGAGTCTGGCCATCGGCATCGCCTTCGCCCTGCCCGTGTACCAGGGGGCCTCGGCGCTGATGGGGTTGGGGATCGGACTGGCGGCCTGGTTGCTGCTCTCGCTGTGGCTCGCGGTGCGCGACCGGCTCAAGCACCGCCGCGGAGCCAGGGCGGTGCTGCGCGACCTCACCACCCAGGGCCGCAGTTTCTACGCCATGGTGCTGGCCCATCTGGGCGTGGCGGTCACGCTGATCGGCATCACGCTGGTGGCCAACCTGGAGGCCGAGCGGGACGTGCGCATGGCACCGGGCCACACCTATGAACTTGCCGGTTATGGATTCCGCTTCGACGGTGTCCGGAACGTACAGGGTCCCAATTACCTGGCCGCCCGCGGCACCATCACCGTCTTCGACGGGGACCGGCAGATCGCCGTGCTCCATCCCGAGAAACGGAACTATGGACCGGGCACCATGCCGATGACCGAATCGGGCATCGACGTGGGCGTCACCCGTGACCTCTATGCCTCGTTGGGCGAGGACCTGGGCGGCGGGGAATGGGCGGTGCGCCTGTACTACAAGCCCTTCGTGCGCTGGATCTGGGCGGGCGGCATCTTGATGGCCCTGGGGGGCCTGCTCGCCGTGTCCGATCCTCGCTACCGCGTGCGCGTGCGTCGCCGCAGCACCGCCACGGCGGGCGAGGCGCTGGCCGGAGGCCGGGCTTGATGCTGCGCTATCTTCTGCCCCTGGGGATCTTCGCGGCCCTGGCCGGTTTCCTGGCCGTCGGGCTCAAGCTCGATCCGAAGGAGGTCCCCTCGCCGTTGATCGGCAAGCCGATCCCGGAGTTCGTGCTGCCACGCCTCGAGGATCCAAAGCGCCGGTTCGGCTCGGCGGATCTCAAGGGACAGGTGGCGCTGCTCAACGTCTGGGCCACCTGGTGCGTGTCCTGCCGGGCGGAGCACCAGGTGCTCCAGGCCCTGAAGGAAAGCGGCGTGGTCCCCATCTATGGGCTCGACTACAAGGACGAGCGGGACAAGGCGTTGCGCTGGTTGCAGGTGCTGGGCAATCCGTACGAGGCGGTGGCCTTCGACGAAAAAGGGCGCGCCGCCATCGATTGGGGGGTCTACGGCACACCCGAGACCTTCGTGATCGACAAGCGGGGCATCATCCGGCACAAGTTCATCGGCCCGCTCACCGAGGAGAAAGTCGAGGACATCCTCCTGCCCCTGGTCCGCAAACTCAAGGCCGAAACATGATCTTCTCGCCTGCCCCACGGGCCATATGGCCCTTGGCTCCCATCGCCTTCGCGCTGCTGCTCGCCGCCCTGCATGCCGGCGCGGGCACAGTGGCGCGTTACGACTTCTCCGGTCCGGTGACCGAGGAGCACTTCAAGGCCGTGATCGGCAAGCTCCGCTGCCTGGTGTGCCAGAACGAAACCCTGCTGGACTCCAACGCCGAACTGGCCCAGGACCTGCGCGACGAGGTCTACCAGCTCATGGCCTCCGGCAAGAGCGACGAGGAGGTGATCGACTTCCTCGTGGCCCGTTACGGCGATTTCGTGCTTTACGATCCGCCCGTCAAACCCAGTACGTATCTGTTGTGGTACGGCCCGTTCGCCCTGTTCGTGATCGGCGTCGTCGCACTGGTGGTGACCGTGCGCCGGCGTACACGGAACCCGGAGTCCACCCTCAGCGCCGAGGAACGTGAACGGGCCGAGCGACTCCTACGCGAGGCCGGCGAGGGAGACGAACACCCATGACGCTTTTCTGGATGCTCGCCACCGCCATGGTGGTCTTGGCGGTGGCTTTCGTGTTGGTGCCGGCCTTGCGCGCCCCCAAGTCCGATGATCTGGATCCCACGCGGCTCAATGCCGCGGTCATCCGACAGCAGCTCCAGGAGTTGGAGCGCGACCTGGCCGACGGTCGCCTGTCGCGATCGGACTACGAATCGGCCAAGGCGGACCTGGAGCGCGAATTGCTCTACGCCGTGGAGGGGCGCTCCGAGGATTCCCACGCTCGGCGGCGCTCCGGCCGGGGCCGCTGGCTGGTGGCCGGCGCGGCGCTCGCGGTTCCGCTGGCCGCCTTCGTGCTTTATCAGACCCTCGGCGCGAGCCGCATCATCCCACTGCTCGCGCAGGCCACCGAGGACACCCCCACCGAGGCGGCATCGGATGCACCCTCGGGCGGCGCCCTACCCTCCATCGAGGAGATGGTGGCCCGGCTGGAGAAGAAGCTGGAAGAAAACCCGGACAACGCAGAGGGCTGGGTCATGCTCGGGCGCAGCTACGTGGTGATGGACCGTTACGCCGAGGCCGCCCAGGCCTACGGCAAGGCCAACACCCTGCTCGAAGGCAAGAACGCCGATGTGCTCGCCGCCTATGCCGAGGCCCTCTCCCTGGCCCGGGAGGGACAGCCTTCCGAGACGGTTCGGCAGCTCACGCAGCAGGCCCTGAAGCTCGACCCGGACCAGCCGCGGGCCTTGTGGCTGGCCGGTTTCGACGCCTTCCAGCAGGGCGACTACACGGGCGCCATCCAACGCTGGCAGCACTTGGCCCGGCTGGTCGACCCGGGCAGCGAGGATCATGCCAATCTGCAGCAGGCCATTCAGATCGCCCGCGAACGAATGGGTGGCCCCGGCTCAGGCGGGACCAGGATGAGCGAAGCCACGCAGACCCCGGCCGGCCGCAAAACCACTGCACCGGTGGCGTTGACGGTGCGCGTCTCGGTCCGCGACGATCTTGTGGACAAGCTCCACGGCGATGAGACCGTCTTCATCTTCGCGCGCGCGGCCAACGGACCGCGCATGCCCCTGGCCATCGTGCGTAAACGGGTCTCCGAGCTTCCCACCACGGTGGTCCTCGACGACAGCATGGCCATGACCCCGCAAACGCGCTTGTCGGCCTATGACCGGGTACGCATCGAGGCGCGGGTGTCGCGTTCTGGAACGGCCCGGGCCCAGAGTGGGGACCTGGAGGGCAAGGTCGGTCCCGTCTCTCCGGCCGAGGGTGGCCCGGTGCAGGTGGTCATCGACCAGGTGGTCCCCTGAACCTTTCGGGCGACGCCCCGGGAACGTGCATTGCATGGTGGCGACTCGCCCGCCTGAACCGTCGTTGGGGCGATATTCGGGATAAACTCCCGCCCATGCGCCCCACCCTTCTGGCCATGCTCGGGTTGTTGCTGGCGATGCCGCCCGCGCCGGACCGACCATGGGCCCGTCCCGAGCGAGCCGACGACACCACACCCGTGCCCGTGGTGGTGAGCGCCGCACGGCTCACCCCCGGGGAACACGTGGTGCGCAGCGCGGGGCGCCTGATGCCAACGCGCGTCTACCGCGCGCACAGCGAGGTCCAGGGACGCCTGCTGGAGCTGCCCCCGCATCCGGGCGAGCCCGTGAAGGCCGGCGCGCTGCTGGCGCGCATCGACGATACGCTGA
>JALSSO010000123.1 GCA_026984215.1 Gammaproteobacteria bacterium
CGCCCTCGTGCGGAAACACCCGGGGCCCGACTTGCATCCAGGCACCGGTTCATGTATGTGGATGTACGGATGCCTCCACCCGACCCGGCCTAGGAGCCTGCGATGCGGCCGAAGCACACGAGTCCAGCCCGCTGGTTTCGCGCCTTGTGCCTCGGTCTGGCCTGCGCGGCGGAGCCACTGGCCGCGGATCCTCCGGATACCCACATCCCCTTGATCGACAAGGGGGTGGCGACCTACTACGTGCGCGGCACCATCGCCGACGTGGATCACGTGGATCTTCTCGTGGACACGGGGGCCGGGTACAGCGCGATCAACGAGCGGACCCTGCGCAAACTGGAGCGTGCCGGCGTGGCCAAGCACGTGCGCGACATCGAGGCCCGGCTGGCCAACGGCAACCACACCGTGGTGCCCATCTACCGCATCTCGAAACTCAACATCGGGGGCGACTGCGAGGTCCATGACATCGAGGTCGCCGTGCTACCGGGCAACACCCGTTGCATCCTGGGGCTGGACACGCTCAAGCGGCTGGCGCCGTTCATGGTCTCCGTAGACCCGCCCCGCCTGTCGGTCAGCAACTGCGGCAAGACCCTTACGCGGACCGCCTCGGGCGCCGTGCGCTGAAGCGGCCGGCGAGGGCCACGCCATGCGGCGCCGGCCGGGTTCGCCCCGGCCTGAGGAGCTCGGGGACTGAGCCGCGCGGTCTCGGCTCCGGGCGAGCGAGACCAGCCGTGCGCATGGTGAGTGGGCGGGAGCCGACCCACCGCCCGGTGGCCACGTATACTATGACCACCCGGGAGCCTCGGCCAACGAGGGGGCGCGGCAGCGCAACCGGAACGCCCGGGCTCTCGTAAATCCCATGGCCACAGGGAGGGCAGCGCCAGACCATGCACAGCCTGATCGTGTTTTGTACCTGGCCGGCGGAGCGCGACCCGCTGCCCGCCGCCCGGACGCTGGTGGAGCGGGGGCTGGCCGCCTGCGTGAACGTGCTGCCCGGTCTGACCTCGGTCTACGCCTGGAAAGGCGTCGTGCAGCGCGATTCCGAGCAGTTGTTGCTCATCAAGACCACCGAGGCCCGCTATCCGGCACTGGAACAGGCCTTGGCCGGATTGCATCCCTATGAACTCCCGGAGATCGTGGGGCTCCCAATCGAAAAGGGCCTGCCCGAATACCTGCGCTGGGTGACCGAACAAACCGCAGCGCCCGAGGAGTGAGCCATGCGCCGACCCCCGCCACATCCATTGCTTCTGCTGTTGGCCTTGCTGCTGTCCCTGACGGCCGCCGCCCAGGATCCCGGCGACGAGCTGCTGCCCCCCGAACAGGCCTACCAACTCAGCGTGCAGGTACGCGACGCGAACACGCTGGTGGCGAGCTGGAAGATCGCCGACGGCTATTACATGTACCGACACGCCTTCGAGTTCCGGATCGACGAGCCGGGCGTGCGGTTCGGGGCCCTGCAGGTCCCCAAGGGCAAGACCAAACACGACGAGTTCTTCGGGGACGTGGAGATCTATCGTAAGTCGGTCTCCATCGTGCTGCCCCTGATCCGCGAGCCCGGCTCACCACGCCAGATCACGCTGCACACCCGTGCCCAGGGCTGTGCCGACATCGGCGTGTGCTATCCGCCCATGGATCGGGCCGTGAAACTCACGCTCCCAGCCCTGCCCGCCGCCGCGACGGCTGCACCCGGGGCGGCCACGCCGCCCGAGGCCAAGCCGCTCGCGCGGCTGGAAGCGCTGACCCAAGGCGGGGCGATCGGCGGGGAGGACGAGTTCCTGCCACCCGACGAGGCATTTCGCTTCGTGGCCGAAATGAAGGACGCCGACACGGCCGTGTTGGAGTGGGACGTGGCCGAGGGCTATTACCTCTACCGGGACAAGTTCCGCTTCCGTGCCGAGCCGGCCAGCCGCGTCTCCCTGGGCGAACCCAAGCTGCCCGAGGGCGAGGCCAAGCACGACGAGTTCTTCGGGGAGGTCACCATCGTCAAGCACTCGGTGCACGTGGAGATCCCAGTGCGACGGACAGACCCCGCTCTCGAGCGCTTCACCCTGGTGGCCGAGTATCAGGGCTGCGCCGAATCCGGGATCTGCTACCCGCCCATCACCAAGCGCGTCACGCTGGAGTTTCCCGCAACGGCCGCCGCATCCGCACCCGCGCCCCGGCCCGCCGCCGAGCCGGTCGAACCCGAGGCCCGCAACGCCCCGCAGGGTGGCACGGTCGCCACGCTGGACGGCGCCCGGCCGCCGACGGCGGAGCCGACTCCGGCTCCCGGCGAGCCCTATCAGTCGGAGCAGGACCGGCTGGCGTCCATGCTCGCCACCGGAAACGTCTTCTGGGTGCTGCTCGCCTTTTTCGGTTTCGGCCTGTTGCTGACCTTCACCCCCTGCGTGTTCCCCATGATCCCCATCCTCTCGGGGATCATCATCGGCCAGGGCAAGGACATCGGCACCGGCCGCGCCTTCGTGCTCTCGCTGGTCTATGTGCTGGCCATGGCGATCACCTATACGGTGGCCGGGGTGATCGTGGGACTGTCGGGGGAGAACGTCCAGGCCCTGTTCCAGAACCCCTGGGTGTTGAGCGTGTTCGCCGGCGTGTTCGTGCTGCTTGCACTGTCCATGTTCGGCTTCTACGAGCTGCAGATGCCCGCTTCGGTCCAGACGCGACTGACCCGGATCGCCAACAGCCAGCAGGGCGGCACCCTCACCGGCGTGGCCATCATGGGCTTTCTCTCGGCCCTCATCGTGGGCCCTTGTGTCACCGCGCCGCTGATCGCCGCGTTGATCTACATCGCCCAGACCGGGGACGCGATCCTGGGGGGAGCGGCGCTGTTCTCCCTCAGTCTCGGCATGGGCGTGCCCCTACTGGTGGTGGGCACCTCGGCGGGCAAACTCCTGCCCAAGGCCGGCCCCTGGATGGATGCCGTCAAGGCCTTCTTCGGGGTGTTGCTGCTGGCCCTGGCGGTCTGGATGCTGGAGCGGATCCTGCCGGTCCAGATCACCCTGCTGCTGGCGGCCCTGCTCTTCATCGTCCCGGCCGTCTACCTGCGCGCCCTGGATCCGCTCGGCCCCCAGGCCACGGGCTGGCAGAAATTCTGGAAGGGCATCGGCGTGGTGCTGTTACTCTACGGACTGGCGTTGTTTGCGGGAGCCTTGGGTGGTGGGAAGAGCTTCCTCCAGCCGCTCAAGGTGTTCGGCGGCGCGCCGGCAGGATTCGCCACGCCGGGGTCGGGGGGGCGCACCGCCCCGGCCGGCGAGGAAGGGCTTCGCTTCGAACGCATCAAGACGCTGAACGACCTGGAGCGGGTGCTGGCACGCGCCCGGAGCGAACGGCGCGGCGTCATGCTCGACTTCTATGCGGACTGGTGTATCTCGTGCAAGGAGATGGAATCGTTCACCTTTACGGATCCCCAGGTGCGCAAGGCCCTGGCTGACGCCATCCTGGTGCAGGCGGACGTCACGGCCAACGACGCCGACGACAAGGCCCTGCTCAAACATTTCGGCCTGTTCGGGCCGCCGGCGATCCTGTTCTTCGGACCGGACGGCGCGGAACGTCGGGCGTTCCGCGTGATGGGCTACATGCCGGCCGACGAATTCGCACCCCACGTGCGCAAGGCCCTGGAGCGATGAACGTTCGGCGCGCGCTCGTGTACGTGGTCGCCGCGGTGGCCGCCGTCTCCACCGGGGTCGCCCTGCGACAGCACGAGCAGGCCCGCCGCCACGCCGAGGCCCAGGCGCTGGTGAGCCCCGGCACGGTGGGTGCGCCGGCCGCCGAGCTGCGCCTGCCCGATCTGGATGGACGCCTGCAGAACCTGCGGGATTTTCGCGGGCGGGTGGTGCTCGTCAACTTCTGGGCCACCTGGTGTCCGCCGTGCCTGCGGGAGATCCCCGCCCTGCGGAAACTACGCAAAGAATACGGTGCGCGGGGCTTCGAGGTCGTGGGCGTGGCGGTGGATGACGCCCGATCGGTGGGTGAATTCGCGCGGGAGCAGGGTATCGACTATCCGCTGGTCATCGCCGGTCCCGGCGGATCCTCGGTCATGGCCCGTTTCGGCAACCGGCACGGCGTGCTGCCCTACAGCCTCCTGGTAGACCGTGACGGCACCGTGCGCCTGGCCCACGCCGGAGAACTGCGGCCCGAGGATCTGGCCCCGCTGCTGGAAGAATTGCTCTGAGGCACGCGGCGCGGCCCCGCTGGACAGCCGTGGGCGGGTCGGGCAGAATCGTGCGACCTGGATGCGTTCGAGTCCGTTTTCCCCACAGATCCCTGCACGATGGCGAAAATTCTGCTCCTGAACGGACCGAATCTCAACCTGCTCGGAAGCCGTGAACCCGGGGTCTACGGGTTGGGCACCCTGACCGAGATCGTGGCAGCCGTGCGTGCTCATGCGCGCCGGCTGGGTCATGAACTGGCCGATTTTCAACACAACAGCGAGGGCGCCCTGATCGACCGGATCCACGCCGCGCGTGACGAGGGAGTCGCGGCCATTCTCTTCAACCCGGGCGCCTACACCCATACCAGCGTGGCTCTGCGCGACGCCCTGCTGGGCGTGGGGATCCCGTTCGTGGAGATCCACATCTCCAACGTGCATGCGCGCGAGCCCTTCCGCCAGCGGTCCTACCTGTCCGACATCGCGCGCGGCGTCATCTCGGGCCTGGGGTCCGACGGCTATCATCTCGCATTGCTGGCCGCCGACCGCTGGCTCAACCCGCAGAGGCAATGGGATGGACATCCGTAAGATCAAGAAACTCATCGAACTGATCGAATCCTCGGACATCGCCGAGATCGAGATTCACGAGGGCGAGGAATCCGTCCGCCTGAGCCGCGTGAGCAGCGTCCAGCAGACCACGGTGGTGCAATCGGCGGCTGCGCCGGCGCTCGCCGAGGCACCGGTCCCGGCGCCCGCCCAATCGTCCACTCAGGACGGCGGGGCCGAAGAGGCCCTGCCCGAGGGTCACGTGGTGACCTCGCCCATGGTGGGCACCTTCTACCGCGCCCCGTCGCCGGGCGCCAAGCCGTTCGTGGACGTGGGCCAGAAGGTGGAGGCCGGCGACACCCTCTGCATCATCGAGGCCATGAAGATGCTCAACCAGATCGAGGCCGACCGTTCCGGCGTCATCGCCGCCATCCTGGTGGAAAACGGCCAGCCCGTGGAGTACGGGCAGCCCCTGTTCGTCATCCGGTGAGCCCATGGCCATCCTGGACAAGGTACTGATCGCCAACCGGGGCGAAATCGCTCTGCGCATCCTGCGCGCCTGCCGGGAGCTGGGCATCAAGACGGTGGCCGCCCACTCCGAGCCGGACCGGGATCTGATGCACGTCAAGCTGGCCGACGAGTCGGTGTGCATCGGACCGGCCCCTTCGGTGGACAGCTATCTTTACATCCCGGCCATCATCAGCGCCGCCGAGGTCACCGACGCGATGGCCATCCATCCCGGCTACGGTTTCCTCTCGGAGAACGCCGATTTCGCCGAGCGCGTGGAGTCCTCGGGCTTCATCTTCATCGGCCCCCGGGCCGAGACCATCCGGCTGATGGGTGACAAGATCTCGGCCATCGAGTCCATGAAACGGGCTGGCGTGCCCTGCGTGCCGGGCAGCGACGGCCCGCTTGGGGACGATCCCGAAGAGAACATTCGTATCGCGCGCGACATCGGCTATCCGGTGATCGTCAAGGCGGCCGGCGGCGGCGGTGGGCGCGGCATGCGCGTGGTACACACCGAGGCGGCCCTGCTCAATGCCATCACGCTCACCCGCGCCGAGGCCAAGGCGGCCTTCGGCAACGATACCCTCTACATGGAGAAGTTCCTGGAACGCCCACGCCACATCGAGTTCCAGGTCCTGGCCGACACCCACGGCAACGCGGTGCATCTGGGCGAGCGCGACTGCTCCATGCAGCGGCGCCACCAGAAGGTGATCGAGGAGGCCCCCGCCCCGGGTCTGACCGACGCCGACCGCACCCGCATCGGGGAGCGGGTGGCCGAGGCCTGCCGCCAGATCGGTTACCGGGGCGCCGGCACCTTCGAGTTCCTCTACGAGGACGGTGAGTTCTATTTCATCGAGATGAACACCCGAATCCAGGTGGAGCACCCGGTCACCGAGATGGTCACCGGCGTGGACATCGTCGCCGAGCAGTTGCGTATCGCCGCAGGCGAGCCGCTCTCCATCCGCCAGGAGGACGTGGTCATCCGCGGGCACGCCATCGAATGCCGGATCAATGCGGAAGACCCCGCGAGCTTCATGCCTTCGCCGGGCCCCATCGAATACTTCCATGCCCCCGGGGGGCCAGGCGTACGGATGGACACCCACATCTACCAGGGCTATCGCGTTCCGCCCTACTACGACTCCATGATCGGCAAGCTCATCACCCACGGGAACACCCGCCGCTCGGCCCTGGCCCGCATGTGCGGGGCGCTCAGCGAGATCGTCATCGAGGGCATTCAGACCAACATCCCCCTGCACCGCGAACTCATCATGGACGCGGCGTTTCGCCAGGGCGGCACCGACATCCACTATCTGGAGAAGAAACTGGCGGCCAAGGCCGGTGGTTGAGCCCGAGACGACTTGCGCTGCGCTGCAGCAGGTGACCGTCGAGGTCGACCGGGGCGGCGCGCAGGCCGTGGAGACGGCCTTGGAGGCGTTGGGGGCCCTGGCCGTTAGCCTGCGCGACGCCGGCGACGAACCGCTGCTCGAACCCCCGCCCGGTACACATCCCCTGTGGGGCCGGGTCCGCGTAGAGGCCCTGTTTCAACCCTTGCCGCCTACGGATCGGCTCGAGGCCGCGCTGCGCGCGGCACTGGGAGGCCCGGTCCGCTGGGCGGTGGCCCCCCTGGGCGAGCGCGACTGGGTCCGGGAGACGCAGGCCCGCTTCGGCGCGAGGCGTTTCGGGCGCGAGCTGTGGGTCTGCCCCAGCTGGGAACCACCACCTGCGCGGGGGACCGTGCTGCGCCTGGATCCCGGGGTGGCCTTCGGCACCGGAACCCATCCCACCACCGCCCTCTGCCTGGAATGGCTCGACGCCCATCCGCCACGGCGGCGCACCGTGCTGGACTACGGCTGCGGCTCCGGCATCCTCGGGATCGCCGCCGCTCTGCTCGGCGCGCACCGGGTCTGGGCCACGGACATCGAGCCCCAGGCGCTCGAGGCCACCGCGCGCAACGCGCTTCGCAACGGGCTGGAAGCGGAACGGCTGCAGGTGGATCCACCGCAACGGCTGGGGGCAACGCGCGCCGACCTGGTGATGGCCAACATCCTCCATGGCCCCCTCCTGGCGCTGCGCCCGCGGCTGGCCGCGCACACCGCCCCCGGCGGCACCCTGCTACTGTCCGGATTGCTGCGCGGACAGGCGGACTCCCTGCGCGCAGCCTACGAGCGGGATTTCGCATTCCTGGAGACCCGCACCAAAGGGGACTGGGTCTTGCTCGAGGCGCGTCGACGATGAGCATCGAGACCACACAATGCCCCAAATGCCGCACGGTGTTCCGGATCACCCCGCAACAGCTGGAAGCGGCCGGCGGCTGGGTGCGTTGCGGGCGCTGCGGGGCCGCCTTCGACGCCACGCGCCGTCATCGCGCCACGCCGCCCATCCTCGAGGAAGCCCCGGACGAACCCGCATCCCTCCTGCAGCAGCCGGTCGAGCCCGTCTCCCCCGG
>JALSSO010000124.1 GCA_026984215.1 Gammaproteobacteria bacterium
TGATACCGATCGCATTGTTGACCGCCCTGCTCCTGCTGCAGGCCTGTTCCACGTCGGGCGGGCAGAAAAAGGGGGAGGCCGGCGCCGAAGCAGGCGAACCCCCCGCGGGAACGACCTCCGAGGGCGGGGCGGGTGTGGCCACGCCACTGGGGCCGGAGGGACGCATCGATCTGGAATATCTCGACGATCCGCAGAGCCCGTTGTCCCAGCGGACCATCTATTTCGATTTCGACAGCGACGCCATCCTGCCCGAATGGCAGGACGTGGTGGCCGCCCACGGCCAACTCCTGGCCAAGTATCCGGACCTGCACGTGCGGCTGGAGGGACACACCGACGAACGCGGATCGCGCGAGTACAACCTGGGCCTGGGCGAACGTCGGGCCCGCGCCGTGGCCGAACGGATGCGCCTGGAGGGCGCCCAATCCAGCCAGATGACCATCGTGAGTTTCGGCGAGGAGAAACCCGCCGTCCCCGGGCATGACGAGGCCGCCTGGGCCAAGAATCGGCGGGTGGAAATCGTCTATGAACGCTGACCGGCCCACGAGCGGGTTCGCGGCCGTGCTGGGAGCGGCGGCCGGCCTGCTGTTCTGCCTCCTTCCCACCGTGCCGGCGTCCGCCGCCGGGACCATGGAACAGCGGCTCGCGCGCCTCGAGCGGCTCCTGGACAGCGGCGTGCTCCGCGACCTGCTCGATCGCGTGGAGGCCAACGAACGGGAGCTGCGCGAACTGCGCGATCAGGTCGAACGCCTCACCCATCAGCTGGACCGTGAACGGCTGCGCCAGCGCGACCTCTACCGCGACCTCGACCGCCGCGTCCAGGCCCTCGAAGGGGGCGCGCCGGCCATGCCGCAGGCCGGCGCATCAACGCCCGCGGAGGTCTCGGAACCGGGTGCAGCCACCACGCCTCAACCCCTGCGACCCGCAGCACCCCAGGCGCCGCCCGTGGCCGCCGCTCCACCCCAGGACGAGATGCAGGCCTACCGGCAGGCGCGCGACCTCCTGCTGGAAGAGCGCCGGCCGGATGCGGCCATTGCGGCCTTCGAGCGTTTCCTGCAGAACCACCCGCAGAGCCGGTACCGGGCCAATGCCCTGTATTGGATGGCCGAGGCCTATTACGGCAAGGGGGATTACGAGCGGGCCCTGCAGGGCTTTCAGCAGCTGATCGAACAGTTCCCCGCCAGCGACAAGGCTGCCGACGCCAAACTCAAGCTCGGTTACACCTACATCGCCCTGGGCAGACGGGACGAGGCGCTGCGCGTGCTCCAGGAGGTGGTGGACCAATATCCCGCAAGCAGCGTGGCACGCCTCGCACGACAGAAGCTGCGGCAACTGCGTTGACCACCCCCGCGAACCACCCGGCGAGTCTCCATGTCGGAACACGGCCGCATCCGGCTCAAGGTCACCGAGATCTTCCTCTCGCTGCAGGGGGAGGCCCGGGACGCCGGGCGGCCCACCAGCTTCGTACGGCTCACGGGCTGCCCCCTGCGCTGTACGTATTGCGACACGGCCTACGCCTTCACGGGCGGCCGCTGGATGGACCTCGATGAGATTCTGGCCAACGTGGCCGGCCACGGCGTCGAGCCCGTCTGCGTGACGGGAGGGGAACCCCTGGCGCAGCGCCACTGCCACGCGTTGCTTCGGGCGCTGTGCGAGGCGGGCCACGCGGTCTCGCTGGAGACCAGCGGCGCGCTCGACCTGTGCGGTGTCGATCCACGGGTGGCCAAGGTGATGGATCTCAAGACCCCTGCATCCGGCGAAATGCACCGCAACCGCTGGGAGAACCTGTCCCATCTCACCCCGCGCGATCAGGTCAAGTTCGTGATCTGCGACCGCCGAGACTACCTGTGGGCACGCGAGGTGCTCACCGAGCATCGTCTGGATCGACGTTGCGAGGTCTTGTTCTCGCCCTGCTGGGGGCGGCAGGACGCCGGCGAACTCGCGCAATGGATCCTGGACGACCGCCTCCCCGTCCGGTTTCAGCTGCAGCTGCACAAGCTCCTCTGGGGCGAGGAGCCCGGACGATGAACCCGGCGCCGCGCGCCGTCGTCCTGCTTTCGGGTGGATTGGACTCCGCCACGGTCTTGGCCGTGGCCCGCAGCGAAGGGTATCGCTGCCATGCGCTCAGCTTCGCCTACGGTCAGCGTCACGGGGCCGAACTCCAGGCCGCACGGGCCGTCGCCCACGCCCTGCACGTGGAGGAACACCGCATCTTCCCCCTGGCCCTGGACGCCTTCGGCGGTTCGGCGCTGACCGACCCCGGCATCGAAGTGCCCCACCGCCCCTCGCAGGGCATCCCCGTCACCTACGTACCGGCCCGCAATACCGTATTCCTGGCGCTGGCCGCCGCCTGGGCGGAGACCCTGGAGGCCCGCGACCTGTTCATCGGTGTCAATGCCGTGGACTATTCCGGCTATCCGGACTGCCGCCCGGAATTCATCGCCGCCTTCCAGAACGCACTCAACCTGGGCACGCGCGCCGGCGTCGAGGGTCGCCGATTCCGGATTCACACCCCGCTCGTCGACCTGAGCAAGGCAGACATCGTCCGGCTCGGCGCCCGGTTGGGCGTCGACTACGGCCTCACCGTCTCGTGCTATGCCGCCGATGCCGAGGGCCGCGCCTGCGGGCGCTGCGACGCATGCCGGCTGCGTGCCAAGGGCTTCGCCGAGGCGGGCCTGCCCGATCCCACCCGTTACCAGGCGTTGGAATAGCCCGTCGGGCCGGCTTGTGATTTCGTACACGCCCAGTACACTAGGCGGCGCGCCGGGTCGTTAGCTCAGTTGGTAGAGCAGTGGACTTTTAATCCATTGGTCGTAGGTTCGAGTCCTACACGACCCACCAAACACCCATCCCGTACTGTCCCCCGGCCCGTGATCCAGCGGGCCTCCAGCCTCGGGTTTGCCCCGTTTTTTCCAACCTCTCCCCAAACCCGAAAATGCCGCCATCACAGAGGGGTGTCGATGGTCATTCCCCGAAAGGCTGGGGCGGCATCCCCAGGGGGCTGGATTGGGGGACAAAGCATGGCGCCAGCGAACATGGACAGACCCCAAGCCGCGCCCCGCGACGCGCTGTTCATGTCGCCCGGGCGCTGGGTCGCTCACCTCGTCCCGTGAACCACTTCGTGGCTTCGCACAGCCATCATGGCCAGGGAAGTATTCTCATGGCATCATTAGGGCGCCAGCGGGCCATCGGGGCCCGAGAGTTCCCGTCCTTCGACGTTTTTGGCCGCCTGCCGCATCCTCACCTTGACATGCAGGCGTGGCTGGGCTAACCAGAAAGCGCCATATCCGACACCACGCCGCCCGACCCAATGTATCTCGAACACTTCGGCCTACGGGAGCTCCCGTTTCAGCTCACGCCGGATCCGCGGTTCCTCTATCTGAGCCCTGGTCATGCGCGGGCGAAGGCCTATATGGAGTACACCCTCTGGAACCGGGACAGCTTCGTGGTGATCACGGGAGAGGTGGGCTCGGGCAAGACCACCCTCATCCAGGACCTCATCGACGGGCTGGACCATTCCGTAGTCCTGGCCCGGATCCACCAGACCCAGCTCGACGAGCTGGAGTTCTTTCAGGCGGTGCTCGTGGAATTCGGCTTCAAGCCCTTCGGCAAGGGCAAGGTGGAGCTGCTCGACATGCTCAACTCGTATCTCGTGGAGCAACACCGCCAAGGGCGCCATGTGCTGCTCATCGTGGACGAAGCGCAGAATCTCACTGCGCGGGTGCTGGAGGAGGTCCGGCTGCTGACGGGGCTGGAGACGGCCGAGGGCAAGCTGATCAACCTGATCCTGGCCGGTCAGCCGGAGCTTCGCGATCTGCTGGACGCCCCTGGCATGGAGCAGCTCAACCAGCGGATCCGCTTTCGGTTTCATCTCAAGCCACTGAGTGAGGCCGAGATCGCCGATTACATCCGCCACCGCCTGCAGGTGGCGGGTTATCAGGGTGAGTCCGACTTGTTCCCGCAGGAACTCATGCCGCTGATCCACCGCTATACCGGCGGCGTCCCCCGTCTGATCAACATCCTGTGCGACACGGCCCTGATCTCGGCCTACGTGGATCACCTGGATGTCGTGGACGTGTCGGTGGTGGAGCAGGCCATCGAGGAACTCCAGTGGACGCCGTACCGCGAACGCAGGCGTCCGAAGCCCGGCAGTGTGAAGGAGGCCATGGCCGATGCGATGCACGCCGCTGCGCGGTTGATCGTGCACACCCCGGACGGCGAAATCATCGAATTTCCGCTCGAACAGGAGGTCGTGACCATCGGCCGCCTGCCGTTCACGGACCTCGAGTTGCGCGACACCTCCGTGAGCGGACACCACGCCAAGGTCATCACCCTGCACGGGACCTCTTTCCTGGAGGACCTGCGCAGCACCAACGGCACCTATGTGAACGGTCAGCGTGTGCTCAAGTGTGTGCTGCGCAACGGCGACATGATCTCGATCGGACGGCACCGGCTGCGTTACGTGGCGGACTCCGGTACCGAAGAGCACCCCCAGCCCCAGCTCGCCCCCGTGGACTCCACCGGCACCGAGGGCAGCGGCAGGTGAGCGCACAGTCCGTCCAGACGACCATCCTGTTCGCCGACATCGCCGGCAGCACCCGCCTGTACGAGACCTACGGGGACGCGCCCGCCCAAGCGTTGGTGGCACAGTGCCTCGACCTGCTCGGCAGGGCCTGCGAGGAACAGAACGGACGCATCATCAAGACGGTGGGCGACGAGATCATGTGCCGGTTCGAGACCGCCGACGACGCCGTATCGGCGGCCCGCAACATGCAGGGCCGGCTCAAGCATCAGGTCTTCGACGTGCCGGCCACCCCCGAGGTCCGTATCGGGCTACATTTCGGCCACGGCGTGGTCTCCGAGACCGACGTGTTCGGCGAGGCCACCAACATCGCTTCGCGGGTCACCGAGGCCGCTCGACCCAAGCAGATCCTCACCACCGAGCAGACCCTCCAGCAGCTCTCGCCGGCGCTGGCCGCCAACGCCCGCCTCTACGACCGGGCGCGCTTGCAAGGACTACACGACGAGCTCGTCCTCTACGAGATCCTTTGGGAGCGCGAAGAACTCACCAATATCGTCGCCCGCACCAGCTTCCCGGACCAGGCCGTCTACAGCACCCTGCGACTGCGTCACGGCAACCAGGAAGTCACACTCGGCCGGGACGAGGGCGAATTCTGGGTGGGGCGTGGCTCGGACTGCCGTATCATCGTCCCCTCGAAGCTGGTTTCGCGGCACCACGCGCGCATCGATTACCGCCGCGGCAAGTTCGTGCTGCACGACGAAAGCACCAACGGCACTTTCATCCGCACCCAGGACGGGCGCGAACTTTACCTGCGGCGTGAGGAGGCACCGCTCTGGGGCCACGGTGTGATCAGCCTCGGCCGCGTCATTCAGGAAGGGGACCCGCAACTCATTTTTTTCCTTTGCGACTGAGGCCACCGACCCCACACCGTTGCAACGGGATTGAGCAATCCCCGCCGTCTGGTAACATCACGCCCCCCATCCGTCCAGGGACAACGCGATCATGACCGTTCGCACGCGCTTTGCGCCCAGCCCCACGGGGCACCTGCACATCGGCGGGGTGCGCACCGCTCTGTTCTCCTGGCTGTACGCGCGTCACACCGGCGGCCGGTTCGTCCTGCGCATCGAAGACACCGACCGCGAACGTTCCACCGAGGAGGCCGTGCAGGTGATCCTGGACGGCATGCGCTGGCTGCGCCTGGAACACGACGAGGGTCCATACTTCCAGACGCAACGCATGGACCGCTATCGCGAGGTCATCGAGCGCCTGCTCGCCGAAGGCAAGGCCTACCGCTGCTACTGCACCAAGGAGGAGCTCGACGCCTTGCGCGAGGAGCAGATGCGGCGCAGGGAGAAACCCCGCTACGACGGGCGCTGCCGGGCCCGCACGGAACCCCGCCCGGGGGTCGAGCCGGTGGTGCGTTTCCGCAATCCGGAACACGGAACCGTGCTCGTGGACGACATCGTGCGGGGCAAGGTGGTGTTCGACAACGCCGAGCTCGACGATCTGATCATCGCCCGGGCCGACGGCACCCCGACGTACAACTTCACCGTGGTGGTCGACGATCTGGACATGGGGATCACGCACGTGATCCGGGGAGACGATCACCTCAACAACACACCCCGCCAGATCAACATCTTCCGGGCGCTGGGGGCCGAGCCGCCGCGCTACGCCCACGTCCCCATGATCCTCGGCGCCGACGGCAAGAAGCTCTCCAAGCGCCACGGGGCCCTCAGCGTCCTGCAATATCGCCAGGAGGGTTATCTGCCCCAAGCCCTGCTCAACTATCTCGTGCGGCTGGGCTGGTCCCATGGCGACCAGGAGATTTTCACCATTCGAGAGATGATCGACCTGTTCGACATCGCCGATGTCAACCCTTCGGCTTCCACGTTCAACCCGGACAAGCTGCTCTGGGTCAACCAGCAGCATCTCAAAATGGCCGAGTTCGAGGACGTGGAGGAGGACCTGCGTTTCCAGTTCACACGCCAGGGCATCGACGTCTCCTCCGGACCCGATCTGCGCCGGTTGTTCGACGTCCAGAAGGCCCGCACGCGGACCCTGGCGGAGCTGGCGGCCCAGAGCCGCATCTTCTTCGAGGACTTCGCCGAATTCGACGCCGCCGCGGCGAAAAAGCACCTGCGACCGGCGGCCCTGGAAGGGCTGCGGCGCCTGCGCGCGGCACTGGCGGGACAGGAGGACTGGTCGGCGCCCTCCCTGCATCAGGTGGTGGTGTCGGTGGCCGAGGACCTCGGCGTCAAACTCGGCAAGCTGGCTCAGCCCCTGCGGGTGGCGGTGACCGGCACGGCCGTCTCTCCGTCCATCGACGCGACCCTGGAACTGCTGGGCAAGGCGCGCACCCTGGAACGCCTGGACCGTGCCATTGCCTTCATCGAGGCGCGCGCCGACGTCACGCCCCGATGACCGCCGCGTGCGGCCACCGGACGGTCATGACCCTGGTCCGGCCCGGTTCCCGCAGTCCGTTGGCACCGCCTTCACCGCCGTCCCCTCACCAAGCAACGCCTGTAGAAGCTCTGGCCTGAGCGGTGAGTCCGGCGGCACCCGATAGTCGATCCAATAGCGTGCCGGCTCGGCCAGCCCCCTTGGGGCGATCCTCGCCTCGAAGCCCAGCGCGCGCAGCTCCTCCACCCGGCGCCGCGCACCCGCGGTGTGGTTGAATAGACCCAGGGCCAGGGCGTTCTTGAGTTCACCCCTCGTGACCACGAAATAGTCGGTGAAACCCTTGGCCCGCAAGGCCCGTGCGGCGGCGTCGGCCGCCTCCCGCGACTCGAAAGGTGG
>JALSSO010000125.1 GCA_026984215.1 Gammaproteobacteria bacterium
CGAAGGAAGAATGGGCCAATATCCCCATGGCCCAATTGCCCCAAGCGGCAAAAAAACGGTGGTCACGCATCGAGCCCGACAAGCACGCCCATCTCAGTTATCGCGAATATCTCAACAGCTTGGATCCAGAAACGGGTCTGACCGTTGAGATGAAGCGCTTGTCGGCCACATTCCTCCGGGAATTGCTTTCATGGGACTACGAGGACCCACGCTTCATCGAGGTCCGGTACGAGGACTTGGTGGCAGACGAACAAGGTGTCTTCGCCCGCATCTTCGAGCACTACGGGTTGAACGAGGAGGCCATGGTGGTGGCCATGCGGGCGGTGGAGGCAGCCAGTTTCCGCAATCGGGCCAAGCGTGAGCCGGGCCAGATCCAGGAGGGCTCCCATTTCCGTTCAGGGAAGGCGGGACAGTGGCGTGAAGAATTCACCCCCGAGCACATTACCTTGTGCAAGGCACTGTTCGGCGAGGCGCTCATCCAACTCGGCTATGAGAAAGGCCTGGACTGGTAATGCCACGGAGAGCCGACACGAGACCGTGAATCCCGCGTCCCAGCCTATACCCCACGCATTGATCCTGGCCGCGGGCATCGGGCGGCGCTGTGGACTCGACCATCCCAAGGCGTTGCTGGAGTTTGGCGGGCGCAGCCTGCTGGAGCGCCACCTCCTGCTCCTGCGCGCCTGTGGGGTCGAGCGGGTCACGCTGGCCATCGGTCACCAGGGCGACCGGCTGCGCGCGGCCGCCCGGCGCGCAGCGGCCGGTCTGGCGCTCGACTTCGTGGAGAATCCCCGCTATCTCGAAGGCAGCGTGGTCACCCTGTGGACGCTGCGAGAGGCGCTCGCCGCCGGCGACCCCGTCCTCCTCATGGACGCGGATGTGCTCTACGATCGACGCATGCTGGATCGATTGCTCGGCAGCCGGCATGAGAACGTCTTTCTGCTCGACCGCCGTTTCGAGCCGGGAGACGAACCCGTCAAACTCTGCGTGCGCGGGGGGCGGCTGGCCGAATTCCGCAAGCGAGTCTGCGGCAGCTTCGACTATTGTGGGGAGTCGGTGGGGTTCTTCCGGTTCGGACCGGAGAAGGCCGCCGAGCTGGCCCGGCTGACGGAACGCTATCTGGAACGGGGCCGTGGCGACGCGCCCCACGAGGAGGCCGTCCGGGACATGTTGCTGGCCGACCCGGACGCCTTCGGCTGGGAGGACGTCACCGGGCTGCCCTGGACGGAGATCGACTTCCCCGAAGACGTGCGCCATGCCCGCGACCGCATCCTCCCTGCCCTGCGGCCACTGGATTGAACGCCCGTTCGGTGAGGATGCGGTGCGCGCACGGTGTGGGATGGGCGTGGGTGCCCGCTTCGCCGCCCGGCGCAAAGGCGCTATGATGCGCCGCCGCGGCTTGGCATGAATCCCACTTCGATGAGCGCCCGAACCGAAAACCCGCCCTTGCGCAAGACCACCCGGCTGCGTCGCCTGCTGGACTCACCGCGCACCGAGTTCATTCTGGAGGCCCACAACGGGCTGAGCGCGCGCATCGTCGAAGAGGCCGGCTTTCCGGGGATCTGGGCCAGCGGTCTGGCGCTCTCGGCCCAGTTCGGGGTACGCGACAACAACGAGGCCAGCTGGACCCAGGTGGTGGACATGTTGGAGTTCATGTCCGATGCCACATCCATTCCAATCCTTCTGGACGGTGATACAGGATATGGTAATTTCAATAACTTGAGGAGACTAGTTCAGAAACTGGAGCAGCGTGGCATCGCCGGAGTCTGCATCGAGGACAAGCTCTTCCCCAAGACCAACTCCTTCATCGACGGGGAGCGGCAGCCCCTGGCCGAGGTGGAGGAATTCTGCGGCAAGATCCGCGCAGGCAAGGACGCCCAGACCGATCCCGATTTTTGCATCGTGGCCCGCGTGGAGGCCCTGATCGCCGGTTGGGGGTTGGACGAGGCCCTGCGCCGGGCCGAGGCCTATCGCCGTGCCGGTGCGGACGCCATCCTCATCCACAGCAAACAATCGCGCCCGGACGAGGTGTTGGCCTTCGCAGAGCGCTGGGCCGGCCGCGCGCCCTTGGTGATCGTGCCCACCAAGTACTACAGCACCCCCACCGAAGTCTTCCGCCGCGCCGGCGTGAGCCTGGTCATCTGGGCCAACCACCTCATCCGGGCCGCCGCGCGCGCCATGCAGGAGGCGGCCCGCACCATCCGTGAGACCGAAAGTCTCCTGGAGGTGGAAGATCGGATCGTGCCGGTCAAGGAAATCTTCCGGCTCCAGGGCGCCGAGGAGCTGGCCGAGGCCGAGCGCCGTTACCTGGCCGGCCGCGGTCGGGACACCCGTGCGGTGATCCTCGGCGCGAGCCGCGGCGAGGCGCTGGACGGACTCACCGAGTCCTTGCCCAAGGTGATGCTTCCCGTGGCGGGCAAACCCCTGCTCCAGCGCCTGGTGGAGACCTTCAAGCGCCAGCAGGTCAACGATCTCACCGTGGTGACCGGTTACCGGGCCGACCGGGTGCAGGTGGGCGGCGTGCGACGGGTCGAGAACCCCGACTACGACGAACACGGCGAGCTGGCGTCGCTGGCCTGCGCGGCCGACGCCCTGCGAGACGATGTCATCGTCACCTACGGCGACCTGCTCATCCGCGGCTACATCCTCGACGACCTGCTGGACGCCGACGCACCCCTCACCCTGGTGGCCGACACCCGGCTCCCGCCCCGCGACGACCCCCAGTGGCGGGACCTGCTCTGGTGCACCGCCCGGCCCGAGACGCCTTGGCCGGGTCGCGCCCGGGCCGTGGCGATCCAGAGCCGGCTGCACGAGTCCCCCTCCGAGCCGCCCGCGGCCCGCTGGATCGGCATGCTGCGCGCCCGGGGGGCGGGCGTGACCTGGCTGGTCGAGTCCTTGGGGCGGCTGCGGCGGCGGACGGATTTCGCCCGTCTCGGGTTGCCGGACCTGCTGGCCTGCGTATTGGCCGAGGGCCACCCCGTGGAGGTCCAGTTGATCCACGGGCATTGGATGGACGTCAACCGCGCCGAGGACCTGTTGCGCGCGGCGGACTTCGCCCGGGACCTGCCGGCCGAGTGGCGATGATCGAGGCGCCGGACTTCGCCGCCGCCGCCCGTGCGCTGGGGGTGCGCTGGTACACGGGCGTGCCCTGTTCTTTCCTCACGCCGTTCATCAATCACGCCATGGGCGACCCGCACAGCCGCTACGTCATGTGCGCCAACGAAGGCGACGCCGTGGCCCTGGCCTGCGGGCTGGAGCTGGGCGGGGCGGGCCCTGCCGTGGCCATGATGCAGAACTCCGGGCTCGGCAACGCCGTCAATCCCCTCACCTCGCTGGCGCACCCCTTCCGCATTCCGCTGCTCCTCATCACCACGCTGCGGGGTGACCCGGCCCGCCAGGACGAACCGCAGCACCGGCTCATGGGCCGCATCACCGGCCCGGCCTTGAGTCTCATGGAGATCCCGTGGGAGCCGTTTCCCGAGTCCACGGCGGCATTGCCGGACGTGCTCGGCCGCGCCGGGCGGTGGTTCGCCACCCACCGCACCCCCTACGGCCTGGTGATGCGCAAGGGCGCGGTGGCGCCCCACGCCCTGCAGGCGAACCCGCCGCCGCCGCGCCCGGGGGGGAGCACGGCCGACCTGCGCGGCGGCCGTACCCCACCCACCCGCGCCATGGTCTTGCGCGCGCTGCTGGAGCGCTGGGATCCAGCCACCACCCTCTTGGTGGCCACCACGGGCTACACCGGCCGCGAACTCTATGCCCTGGCCGATCGCCCGAACCACCTCTACATGGTGGGTTCCATGGGCTGTGCCGCCATGCTCGGCTTGGGGCTGGCCCTGGCGCGCCCCGACCGGGAGGTGATCGTGATCGACGGAGACGGCGCGGCCCTCATGCGCATGGGCAATTTCGCCACGGTCGGGGCCTATGGGCCGCCGAACCTGGCGCATCTCCTGCTCGACAACGGGATCCATGAATCCACCGGCGGGCAATTCACCGTCTCGCCCGGGGTGGACTTCGCCGCCGTGGCCCGGGCCTGCGGCTACGCCTGGTCGGCCCGGGCCGATGCGGTGGACGCATTGGACGCCCTGTCCGATTCCCGGGTCGCGGGTCCCCGTTTTCTGCGCCTGCACACGCGCCCCGGCGTGCTGGAGCCCCTGCCTCGTCCGGCCGTCTCTCCGGAGCAGGTGGCCGAGCGCCTGCGAAGATACCTGGCCGAGGGAGACGGTCCGTCATGACGCGCAGACGCTGGATCCTGCTCAATCCGGGCCCGGTGAACCTCTCCCCGGCGGTGCGCGAGGCCCTGTTGGGCGACGACCTCTGCCACCGGGAGCCCGAGTTCGCCCGGCTCCAGGCGCGGGTGTGCCAGCGCCTGCTGGACGTGTACGGCCTCACTGCCGGGGTCTGGTCCGCCGTGCCTTTGTGCGGCTCCGGCACGGCGGCCGTGGAGGCCATGCTGGCCGCCGTGCCCACCGAGGGGCGGGTGTTGGTGGTGGAGAACGGCGTCTATGGCGAACGCATGGGCCGGATCTGCGCCGTGCACGGCATCGCCCACGAGACGCTGCACCTGGAATGGGGCGAGGAGATCCCGCTGGAGGCGGTGGAACGCAGGCTGGCCGAATCGGCCTTCACCCACCTGGCCGTGGTCCACCACGAGACCACCACCGGCCGGCTCAACCCCCTGGATGCGCTGGATGCCCTGTGCGCCCGGTCCGGGGTGGCGTTGCTGGTGGACGCCGTGAGCAGTTTCGGCGCCGAGGCCCTGTCCTTCGATGCCCTGGCGGCTTGCGCCGGCACGGCCAACAAGTGCCTGCACGGCGTGGCGGGGCTGTCCTTCGTGCTGGCCCGCCGCGGATTTCTGGCGCAGGCCCCGCGTCCGCCCCGCAGTGTCTACCTCGATCTGGCCGCCTATGCGCGCGCGCTGGCCGCCGGCGACACCCCCTTCACCATGCCGCCCCAGCTCCACCACGCCCTGGACGCGGCGCTGGAAGAACTGGAGCGCGAAGGCGGGTGGTCCGCCCGGCACGCCCGCTACCGGACTTTGGCCGCTCGCGTGGCACAGGGGCTCGCCGAACTGGGTATCGAACCCTTGTTGGCCGAAAACGAAAGCTCCGTGGTACTGCGGGCCTACCGTCTACCCCGGGGACTCTCCTACGCGCACCTGCACGATGCCCTCAAGGCCGAAGGGTTCGTGATCTACGCCGGTCAGGGTGGGCTGGCCCAGCGGATCTTCCGCATCTCCACCATGGGCGAGCTGACCCTGGAGGACATGGACCGCCTGATCGATGCCTTCCGGCGTATCCTGCCCCGCGCCGTTCGGTGAAGTACGGCAAGTGCTTGCCGGAAGCGGCCTCTGTGCGGTTCGTCCCGGGCGCTCGGCTCACTGGGAAGTCTCCGCGCCCGGCTCTTCGTCTACGGGACATTGGGCGAGGTGCCGCTCCAGATCGATGAGTTCCAGACGCTGGTTGGTACAAGGGTGGGCCGGTGAAGGGCCCTGCATGAGCAGGACCAGTCCGCGGGTGATTCCGCGGACCTGCAACCAGCGGCGGATGTACGGCGTCCAGTCCGCGGCGTGCTCCGCCGCGTGCACCGGGTGGACGCCGTAAGAGAACAGCAGCCGCTGGCAGGTGCTTTCCTGTTGAGACAGCGCGACGATCCACACGGGCAGGCGGAAGCGGGTCACGCTGCGTGCCGTGGCCCCGCTGGTGGTGGGCACGAAAACCGCCACGGGCAGGACCCGCTCGATGATGTGATAGATGCTCAACGCCAGCAGATCCACGGTCCCCACCGGGCCTTTTCGTGAACGCCCCTGTTCCTGCAGCGCCTCACGCAGGCTGCAGTCGTCGCGGTGCGGCTCGGTGACCTGCGCGATGCGCGCCAGCATGCGCACTGCCTCGACGGGATGCGCCCCCACGGCCGACTCGCCGGACAACATGACGCCGTCGGTGCCGTCCAGGATCGCGTTGGCCACATCGGTCGCCTCGGCGCGGGTGGGACGTAGATGCTCGACCATGGATTCGAGCATCTGGGTCGCCGTGATCACGGGTTTTCCGGCCTGGTTGGCCAGGCGCATGATCCGTTTCTGGACCACGGCGATGCGCTCGATGGGAATCTCCACCCCGAGATCGCCGCGGGCCACCATCAGGCCGTCGGCCGCCTCCAGGATGGGCTCCAGATGGTCCAGGGCGCCCGCCCGCTCGATCTTGGCGATGATGAACGGGTCGTAGTCCAGGGCGCGGGCGGCCTCGCGTACGGCCCGCACGTCCTCGGCCCGAGAGACGAATGACTGGCTCACCGCGTCCAGGCCTTGAGCCGCCGCAAACCGCAGCCAGGCGTGGTCTTCCTCGGTGAACGCGCTCACGCCCAGGTCGATCCCCGGGAAATTGACCCCCTTGCGCGAGCGCAGCTCGCCGCCCACGGCCACGCGGCAGCGCACGCGGTCGCCGGTCACGGCGAGGACCTCCAGTTCGATGAACCCATCGTTGAGATACAACCGGTCCCCCCGTTTCAGGGCTTCGGCGAGCCCTGGAAACTGCACCGGAATCACACCCTGCGTGTCCCGCTCACGCCCGCTGAGCACCACCGTGTCGCCCCGCTCGAGCAGCAGCGGTTCCCGGGGGAGGTCCCCGATACGGATCTTTGGCCCGGGCAGGTCGCCCAGGATGGCGATCCGCCTGCCCTCGCTGGCGGCCGCCTCCCGGATCCGGTCGATCAGCGCGCGGTGATACTCGGGCAGGCCATGGGAGAAATTCAGGCGTGCCACGTTCATCCCCGCACCCAACATCTCGCGCAGGACGCGCCGCGACTCGGAGGCCGGGCCGATGGTGCAGACGATGCGGGTCTTGTGGCGGGGCGTTCCGAGGGGCATCCGATGTCGATCCAAGTTCCGGGACCGCGATTGTAGCGGTTCGGCGGCGCGCGGGCCGCCGGCGACACCCCCTTCAC
This sequence comes from Gammaproteobacteria bacterium, assembly GCA_026984215.1. GTDB lineage: Bacteria > Pseudomonadota > Gammaproteobacteria > JAJDOJ01 > JAJDOJ01 > JALVEU01. Next base: position 6,940 of record JALSSO010000125.1, read on the forward strand.
CATGCCGCCCCAGCTCCACCACGCCCTGGACGCGGCGCTGGAAGAACTGGAGCGCGAAGGCGGGTGGTCCGCCCGGCACGCCCGCTACCGGACTTTGGCCGCACGCGTGGCACAGGGGCTCGCCGAACTGGGTATCGAACCCTTGTTGGCCGAAAACGAAAGCTCCGTGGTACTGCGGGCCTACCGTCTACCCCTGGGACTCTCCTACGCGCACCTGCACGATGCCCTCAAGGCCGAAGGGTTCGTGATCTACGCCGGCTCGGGATACCGCCGCCAGGAGGTACAGGCATAACCCTCGGATATCAGGCACGGCCGCATGCGC
>JALSSO010000126.1 GCA_026984215.1 Gammaproteobacteria bacterium
GGAGGGCGTCGTAATAGGGCACCACCTCATTGGCCCGGAGAATCTCCTTGCCCCGCGCGGAGTAGGCGAATTCGACGAATCGGCGTACTTCGGGCGAAGGGTTGCGGCCGGTGACCAGATAGAGGGGACGGTAAAGCATGTAGTGCCCGTCACGGACGTTTTCGAACGTGGGGCTCTTGCCGTCGAGCTCGAGGATCTTGACGCGGCGCTTGCGTGCGCTGGACACGCCGGTCACCGCCATGGCGTAGGGGTGTTGTTCCACGGCCTTTTCGATGGGGCCGGAGGATTTCTTGATCCGGTCCTTGGTGGTCACGAACCTCTGCTGGGAGTTTCGGAACAGGTATTGGCGCAGGGCGTAACCCACGCCGGAGCTGTAGCCCTTGCGCACGTAGAGCTCGATCTCGTGGTCGGGACCGCCCACCTCCTTCCAGTTGCGGATCTTGCCCGTATAGACGGCGCGCAGTTGCTCGGTGGTGAGGCCCTCGACGGGGTTGTCCGGATGGGCGATGACGACCAGCGCGTCCCAGGCCACGGGGTGGACCACCACATGGAATTCCCGTGGGTCGAGTTCCGGCAGCGGCAGCCTGCACGAGCCCCCGAAGTCGATCTTGCGCTCAGCGGTGTCGCGCAGCCCGCGCGCTGCGCCGCCGCCCTCGATCTCGACCTGGATGCCGGTCATTTTCGTGAAGGCGGCGGCCAACTCCTTCATGAAGCTCTTCTTGGTGATTCCACAACCGGCCCAGGTGAGGGTGGTGTCGGTGCCTTCGGCATGCGCGGGCCCGGTCGCCGGCAGGACGGCGCCGAGCAGTACCAGGATGCGGACGATTCCCTTCATTTTGTGATGCCTCCCTCGGTAAGCGGGCCGCCTTGACAGCGGGGGGCCCATCCGTGGGATCCATAGCACAAATTTCCTCCCCGGCTGGAGCCGTGAGGGGATGAAAGGCCGATCGAACCGAACCGCCGGACGGTGGCCGTGGTGTTCGTGTGGTGGGCTCGAAGGGATGCCGGAGGGGCGGCCGGCGATTCAGGGAGATGGTGCCGAGGAGAGGACTTGAACCTCCACGGGGTTTCCCCCACTAGCACCTGAAGCTAGCGCGTCTACCAATTCCGCCACCTCGGCTGAGGGCCCGGCAGTCTAGCCGCACGCCGATGACTTGTCAATTTCGGTGGCGGGTCCGGCTCCGGCTCGGATTCGAGCCGCGCGCGGGGCGCGGCCGACGAGCGGCCCCTCGAGCGAGTGGATCATGCCTGGGCATGCCGCCCCTTTTCGGGTTCGCCGCGTTCCACCGGCAGCCCGGCGAGCGCCCACTCGGGGTAGCCGTCCTGCAGGCGCCGAGCCCGCAGGCCACGGGCGCGCAGACGGGCCACGGCATCGAAGGCGAGCACGCAGTGCGGACCGCGGCAATAGGCGATGATCTCCTGATCCGGGTCCAGTTCACTCAAGCGGCGTTCCAGTTCGTCCAGAGGCAGATGGAGGGCCCCGGGCAGATGGCCGGCGGCGTATTCCTCGGCCGGGCGCACGTCGATGACCGTCACCTCGCCCCGCCGCGCGCGCGCCAGCAGTTCCTCGCGTGCCACGGGCTCCAGCGCGTCCTTGACCGTGAGATAGGTCCGCACGAGCCGGTCCACCTCGGCCAGGTGCCGTTCGGCCACCGCGCGCAGGGCGTCGAGCAGGGCGATCACGTCGGCTCCGCTCAGGGCGTAGTACACGCGCGGGCCCGACTTGCGCGAACGGACCAGTCCGGCCTGCCGCAGCCGTTGCAGGTGTTGGGAGGCGTTGGCTACGGACAAGCCGGACAGACGGGCCAGATCCTCCACGCTGCGCTCGCCTTGGGCCAGCAATTCCACCAGTTCCAGGCGGTGTGGGTTGGCCAGGGCCTTGCCGACGCGGGCGAACTGGGCGAACAGGTCTTTTTTGACGCTTGACATGGGGTCGCCGGGTGTTACGATCCTTTCAATAAATTTATTGAATGCTGTGAAGACGCGCCTCCGGCAAACTGACACGCCCGGGTCTCCGCGTCAAGCCAAGCGAGGATCGGCTCCCATGGATCTGTCCCGTTTCGTTCTGGAACACGAGGCGCCCATCCGGCTCGGATTCTTCTTCGGCACTTTCGCGGTGATGGCCGCCTGGGAGGTGGTCGCGCCTCGTCGTCGGCTCACCGTGTCCAAGGCGCTTCGCTGGTTCAACAACCTGGGGCTCGTGGCCCTGAACACGGCGCTCGTGCGGGTGCTGTTTCCGGCCGCGGCGGTGGGGGTTGCGGCCTTCGCCGAGTCGCGGGGTTGGGGGTTGATGAACCATTTCGCCGTGCCTCGCGGCTGGGCCGTGCCGGCCGCCGTGGTGGCGCTCGATCTCGTCATCTATCTGCAGCACGTGTTGTTCCACGCCGTGCCGGCGTTGTGGCGGCTGCATCGGGTACACCATGCGGACCTGGACTACGACGTGACCACCGGGGCGCGCTTTCATCCCGTCGAGATCGTGCTCTCCATGCTGATCAAGTTCGGGGCCATCGTGGCCCTGGGCGTTCCGGTGATGGCCGTGGTGATCTTCGAGGTGGTGCTCAACGCCATGGCGATGTTCAACCACGGCAACGTGCGCATCCCGGCGTCCGTGGACCGGGTGTTGCGCTGGCTGGTGGTCACGCCCGACATGCACCGGGTCCATCACTCGGTGGAGGACGACGAGGCCAACAGCAACTTCGGTTTCAATCTGTCGTGGTGGGACCGGCTGTTCGGAACCTACCGCGACCAGCCCCGCGCAGGTCACCAGGACATGACCATCGGCATCCATCGATACCGGAATCCGAAACAGGTGGCTTGGCTGCCCGGTGTGTTGGCCCTGCCCTTCGTCGGGCGGGTGACGGAGTACGCGATCAACCGCCGTGCCTGGCAAGGCCGCGACGATGCCTAGGGTGGTCCGGATCGCGCTGGCCCTGGCCCTGTTGGCGGGGATCGGGGCCGCGGCGCTGCTGCGCGAGCGAATCGACACGGCGGCGGTGGAGCAGTGGGTGGCCGCCGCCGGCGTGCTGGGGCCGGCGGTCTTCATGGGCCTGTACGCGCTGGGCACGGTGCTGTTTCTGCCCGGTTCGGTGATGACCCTGGCCGGCGGGGCCCTGTTCGGCCCCGTGTGGGGGACGCTGTACAACCTCACGGGGGCCACGCTGGGCGCGGCGCTCGCCTTTGTGGTGGCGCGCCATCTGGCCTCGGACTGGGTGGCCGCGCGGGCCGGTCCGCGGTTGACCCGCCTCATGGAGGGCGTGGCCCGGGAGGGTTGGCGCTTCGTCGCCTTCGTGCGCTTGGTGCCCTTGTTTCCGTTCAACCTTCTCAACTACGCTTTGGGGCTGACGCGCGTCCGCTTCTGGCCCTACGTGCTGGCCACCTGGGTGTTCATGCTGCCCGGCGCGGTGGCCTACACCTATCTGGGCTATGCGGGCCGCGAGGCGCTGGCCGGAGGCGAGGGGTTGGTGCGAAAGGTTCTGATTGCACTCGGGCTGTTGGCGGCGGTGGCCTTCCTCCCGCGCCTAGCGGCGCAGTTGCGCGCGGTGGGGCTGGTCGATGTGCGGACGTTGGCGGACCGGCTGGCGGCGGAGCCCGAGGCCGTGGTGCTCGACGTGCGCACGCCCGAGGAGTTCACCGGTGAGCTGGGCCACATCGAGGGCGCCTTGAACATCCCGGTGCAGGCGTTGGCCGAACGGCTCGATGCCTTGTCCGACTTCGAGCAGCGGCCCGTATATGTGATTTGCCGCACCGACCGGCGCTCGCGCAAGGCGGCGCGCGTGCTGGCCGGCGGCGGATTTGCGCGGGTGTATGTGGTGCGTGGTGGGATGATCGCCTGGAATGAGCAGGGCCTGCCCGTGGTGGACCGCTCGGCGCCGGGGTGACCGGGGAGCGACTCCGATGGAAATCGAGGACTACCGCTTCGGCCGTATCCGCATCGAAGGCCGGGAATACACCTCGGACGTGATCGTCACGCCGGAGGCGGTGCGCGACGGGTGGTGGCGCCGGGAGGGGCACCGGCTGCATGCCGAGGACCTGGACGCGGTGCTGGCGGCGCGGCCGCAGGCGGTGGTGGTCGGGACGGGCTACTACGGCCGAATGGCGGTGCCCGAGGCCACGCGCCGCCTGCTGGAGGCGCGCGGGATCCGCGTGGTCTTGGCGCCGACGGGCGAGGCGGTGGCGCGGTTCAATGCCATGCAGCGCGAGTACGCGCGCGTGGTGGCGGCGCTGCACCTGACCTGTTGAGCCTCACCGGGGAGCGAACGGGATGAAAAAAATCGTGTGCGTGTTCTTTTGCCTGCTGTGGGCGGGCCTGGCCGGGGCCGAGGTGGTGAAGATCCGGCCCGGGGATCTCACCCTCAACGCCCATCTCGAGAAGGCCGCGGACTGGCCGCGGGGGCCGGTGATTCTCATGACCCACGGGACGCTCGCCCACAATCGCATGGAGATCATGACCACCCTGCAGACGCTGTTCGCCGAACGGGGCTTGAGTTCCCTGGCCATCAACCTGAGCCTGGGCATCGACGACCGCCCGAGCCGAATGTACGACTGCGAGGTGCCCCACCGCCACCGCCACGAGGACGCCGTGACCGAGATCGGCCAGTGGATCGCCTGGCTCAAGGGACAGGGAGTGAAGCGGATCGTCTTGCTCGGCCACTCGCGCGGCGGCAACCAGACGGCTTGGTACGCCGCCGAACACGACGATCCGACCGTGGAGCGGGTGGTGCTCGTGGCGCCCATGACCTGGAGTGCGCGGTATGCCGCCACGGATTACGAGCGACGCTATGGTAGACCCCTGGCGCCGATCCTGAAGCAGGCCGAATCCCTGGTGGCCGCCGGTCGGCCGGAGACGCTGATGGGGCCCATGGGCTTCATCTACTGCCAGGACACCCGGGCCACGGCGGCCGCCGTGGTCTCCTATTACGGAACCGACCCGCACAAGGACACGCCGTACCTGTTGCAGCGGATCGGTGCGCCCGTGCAGGTCTTCGTGGGCACCGAGGACAGCGTGGTGAAGGGCTTGGACGAAAAGCTCGCCCCGCTGGCCGAGCAGGGCCGGGTCCGGTTGGTGATCCTGGACGGGGCGGATCACTTCTTCCGCGACCTTCATGCCGAGGACCTGGTCGATGCGGTGGTGGCGTTCGTGAATCCCGCCGCGCGCTAGCCCGAGCAATGCACGCCACCCTGCCGCTGTTGCGTGATACCGACTTCCCCGCGCTGCGCCGGGGGGCCTTGGAGACGCTGCAGGTCAACCTGGGGTATCGGTGCAACCAGGCCTGTCTGCATTGCCACGTGGGCGCCGGGCCGCAACGGCGCGAGCAGATGGGCGAGGCCACCGTGGAGGCGGTCCTGGCCGTCCTGCGTGCGGGTCGCGTCGCCCATCTGGACCTCACGGGCGGGGCGCCGGAGTTGCACCCGCGCTTTCGCGAGCTGGTGGCCGCCGCCCGGGCCCTGGAGTTGCGGGTCACCGACCGCTGCAACCTGACCATCCTCCTGGAACCGGGTCAGGAGGATCTGGCGGACTTCCTGGCCGAGCACCGCGTGCACATCGTGGCCTCACTGCCTTGTTACCTGCCGCAGAACGTGGACGGCCAGCGCGGGGACGGCGTGTTTGCCCGCAGCATCGAGGCGCTGCGGCGGCTCAACGCCTTGGGCTATGGGCAGCCCGGGACGGCCTTGGAACTCGACCTCATGTACAATCCCACGGGCCCCCACCTGCCGCCGGCGCAGGCGGCCTTGGAAGCCGACTACCGGCGTCACCTGGGCGAGCGCTACGGGGTGGTCTTCTCCCGCCTGTACTGTCTGACCAACATGCCCATCCAGCGCTTCGGCAGCACCCTGGTCTCCCAGGGTCGGTTCGAGGCGTACATGCAACTGCTGAAAGCGCATTTCTGCCCCGACAACCTGCAGACGGTCATGTGCCGGTCTCTGATCAGCGTGGACTGGCGCGGCCGGCTCTACGACTGCGATTTCAATCAGATGCTGGGCCTGGCCCTGCACCGCAAGGGGCGTCCCGCGCGAGTCGAGGATCTGCTGGAGACCGACTTCGCCGGTCGGCCCGTGGTGGTGGCCGACCACTGCTATGGCTGCGCCGCCGGCCAGGGATCGAGCTGCGGCGGGGCCCTGCGCGAGGCTTGAGCCCTTTCCATATCCCGTTCAGGAGGAACCATCCCGTGAGCGTGCACGAATCGGTCCCGGAACGCTACACCCAGGCGGCGCGCGGTGTTCGGAGGTCAGTCCGGGCGTCGTCTCCGACCCCATCCCCGGTGCGTCCCGCGTTGCCAACACGCGCGCCGATGGCGTCGTCGGCGTCATCGACACCCTGCGTCCGGGCCGAGCGGCCCCCCGTACCCTTGCATTGCAAGACCGGCACCCCCAGGTACATCCTTCCATGATTCCAAGGAGGCGAGCGACATGACCGAACCCGTCATTGCGGACAAAAAGCCGGCGGCCCTGGAGCTGGAGCCGGGCACCTATTACTGGTGCGCCTGCGGGCGCTCCAAGAACCAGCCCTTCTGCGACGGTTCGCACAAGGGAACGGGTTTCGAGCCGGTGGCTTTCGAGATCGCCGAGAAGAAGCAAGTGTGGCTGTGCCAGTGCAAGCATACGGCCACACCGCCATACTGCGACGGGACGCACAAAAAGCTCTGATCGGCCTTCGTCGCCGGGCCGGGGGCCCGACCAGGAGATGGGTCACGCTTCCACGGCCCGGTAGTCCATGGACACCCGGTCTCTGGCGACAGGGCGGAAGTGTCCGTCGGCGAAGGCCACATGGTCGGGGTGGTCGCGGTAGGTATCGATCACCGTCGGCGAGGCGAAGCGGATGAGCCAGGCGTAACGATAGCGCGGGTTCTCGCGCACGGCCTCACCGGTGGTCACGCTGCGCACACCGGGGATGGCCGCCAGCACCCGGCGGCCCTCGGCCATCATTTCGTGCGCGGCCGCCTCGTCCAGGTCCGGGGCGTTGTACAGGATCACGTGATCCACCGCCTGCCATGGGGCGGCGGTCTCCAGCACGGCGTCGGCCTGTCCGGCCGCTCCCCACAGTCGGATGCAACGCTCCACCTCCGTGGCGATGGCCTCGCGGATGCCGGCCACCAGGGCGGTGTAGCCGCGCCGGCCGCCATCGGCCGCGTTGGCGCGGATGCGCGCGCCCGCCGCGTCGGCCAGCGCGGTGTAGTAGTTGATCTTGGCCACGCCCCGCTCGATGAGGGCGCGGAATTGCGCCTCGCTCAGGCCCGTGCCTCCATGGATCACGAGCGGGATGCCCAGTGCGGCATCGATGGCCGCGAGCCGGTCGAGGTCTAGACGCGGCGCCCCCTGCATACGGCCATGCACGGTGCCGATCGACACGGCGAGGAAGTCCACGCCGGTCTGTTCCAGGTAGCGGCGTGCCTCGTCCACGGTGGTGTAGGTGATCTCGCCGGGATGCCGCTCGGCGTCCTCGCCTTCCACTCCCGGGACATAGCCCAGTTCGCCCTCCACGGGCACGCCGCAGCCGTGGGCCATCTCCACCACCGCGCGGGTGCGCGCGATGTTCTCCTCCAGGGGCTCGTGGGAGGCGTCCACCATGACTCCGTTGCAGCCGAGCCGGATGCCTCGGACCGCCGACTCCAGGCTCGCGCCGTGGTCCAGGTGGATGGCCACCGGGACCGAGGCCCGGCGTGCGGCGGCCTCCACGGCGGGCATCATGAGCTCGAAATCGAAGTACTCGAAATGGGATTCCGCCAGGCTCAGGATCACGGGGGCGCGTGTGCGCTCGGCAGCCTCGAGGATCGCCTCCAGGAAATCCACGCTCACCAGGTCGAAGGCCCCCACCGCATAACCTTCTCCGTGGGCGTGGCGCAGCATGTCGTTCATGTCCACCAGCGGCATGCTCGAACTCCTCTTGTCGTTGGTCGTTTCTCGGAACACCGCGCAGCCGCCGCCCTTCAGGGGCGGCGAGTGGTGTTCCTGTTGAGACCAGGCGGGAGGGGAGGTCGTTCCCGAGCCTGTCCCGAAGTTTCGGGGTGGTCCGGGGAGTCGGCCCGTCACCGCGGGCTTGCGGCGAGCACTTGCTCGGAGACCTGAGCCTCGAAGGGGGCGAAGTTTTCCCGGAAGGCGCGCGCCAGCCTGCGCGCCTGCGCCTCGTAGGCCGCGCGGTCCTGCCAGGTGGAGGCGGGATCGAGCTCCTGATCGGGCACCCCCGGGCAGGTCTCGGGCACCGCCAGTCCGAAGTGGGGGTCGGTCCGGTAGGGTACCGCATCGAGCGCGCCCTCCAGTGCGGCGTTCAGCATGGCGCGCGTGTGGCTGATGTCCACGCGCCGGCCCACGCCATAGGGGCCGCCGGTCCAGCCGGTGTTGATGAGCCAGCATCGTACCTGGTGGCGGCGGAGTTTTTCGCCGAGCAGATGAGCGTACACGGTCGGATGCAGGGCCATGAACGGCGCGCCGAAACAGGGGCTGAAGGTGGGCTGGGGTTCGGTCACGCCCTTTTCCGTGCCCGCGACCTTGGCCGTGTAGCCGGACAGAAAATGGTACATGGCCTGCTCGGGTGTCAGTCTTGCGATGGGGGGCATCACGCCAAAGGCGTCCGCGGTGAGCATGACGACGTGCTTGGGGTGCCCGGCCACACCCGGATAGACGGCGTTCGGAATGTGGGTGATGGGATAGGAGCCCCGGGTGTTTTCCGTGAAGCGGGCGTCGTCGAGGTCGAGGCACCGCGTGCGGATGTCCAGCGCCACGTTTTCCAGGATGGTGCCGAAACGGCGGGTGGTCTCGTAGATCTGTGGCTCCTTCTCCGCCGAGAGGTGGATGACCTTGGCGTAGCAACCCCCTTCGAGATTGAAAATTCCCTCGTCGCTCCAGGCGTGCTCGTCGTCGCCGATGAGCCGTCGGCCGGGATCGGCCGAGAGGGTGGTCTTGCCGGTTCCCGAAAGGCCGAAGAACAGGGCCACGTCCCCGGCGACGCCCAGGTTGGCCGAGGCGTGCATGGACAGCACGCCCCGGCGCGGCAGCAGGTAGTTCATCACCGTGAAGATCGACTTTTTGATCTCCCCGGCGTAGGCCGTGCCCCCGATGAGCACCAGGCGACGGCCCAGGTGAAGCAGAATGAAGGCCTCGGAGCGGGTTCCGTGGACCGTCGGGCGGGCGTGGAAGTGCGGGGCGTGGATCACGGTGAAGCCGTCGTGCTCGACGTCCAGCTCCCGCCCGAAGTTGCTGGGCCGGATGAACATGTTGCGGGCGAACAGGCTGTGCCAGGCGTCCTGGGTGATGACGCGCACGGGCATTTCATAGGCCGGATCGGCCCCTGCCAGGCAGTCCTGCACGTAGACCTGCCGCCCTTCGAGGAAGGTGCACACGTGCTCGTGCAGCAGGTCGAAGCGCTCCTCGGAAAAGGGCTGGTTCACTTCGCCCCACCAGATGTGTTCCCGGCTCGATGGCTCGTCGACGATGAACTTGTCGCGCGCGGCGCGGCCGGTGAAGTAGCCGGTACGCACCACCAGCGGCCCCAGGTGGGCCAGGTGGCCCTCGCGGCGGCGCACCGCCTCTTCCACGAGCGCGGCGGTGCTCAGGTTGTAGAAGATCGACTCCAGGTTGTGCAGGCCGAGACGGGCGAGGGTTGCATCGAGGCGGGCGCGGTCGGTCATGGCGGGCGATCCCTCCACAGTAAGGCTGCCGTGCAAAGTCTAGCCCGGCCCATGTGCGACAGGCCACCGATTCCGGTGGGATCGGGTGCGCGGCGTTTCTGCGTGGGCGGACCGGGGCTCAGGGGTCGAGCCGCTCCATCAGGTAGCACAGGCAGTCCTGCCGCACCACGCGCTCGTCCCGGGTGAGCATGGAGGGCATGGCCGTCCGGGTCAGTGTGAGCTGTCCCGATTCCACGGTGAAATACCGATCCGTGACCTCGCGTCCGTCCTCGTCGAAGGCCAGCAGCCCGGTGCCGAGCCCCTCACGCACCTCTCCGAGCACGGTCCCGGCGGGCAGCTCGCGGAAATTGAAATGGTCGATGTCCGGCTCGAACACAACATCGGCACCGGGCTCGCCGAAGCTGAACGTGACGTCCTCGCGGACCTTGACCTGGGCCACCGTGTGGAACAGGTCGATGTCGTGGGGGGCCACGGGATGGTCGGGGATCCGTGACAGATGCAGGCAGGCGTCCAGGTACTCGGCGGCGTGCTCCACGCCGTGGGCCTCGCCGGGGCGCCCGCACTCCAGGGTCACCGCGGGGCAGAGTCGGGCGAAGGCCATGGATTGTACGCCCCGGGGGCGCAGGAAGTAGACCACCGTGCGCCCGAACAAGGTGGCCAACTGGAGGAACGGTGGATCGAGCCGGTTGACACAGGCGTAGTGTGGGTTGAGTCCCGTGTTGTTGTGGATGTCGATGCTGGCGAAGACGTTCCGTTCGCGCATCCGGTCGAAGACCGCTCGCATCACCCCTGCCTCGGGGGTGTCGAGGTGTTCACCCCCGGGCCAGATGCGGTTGTAGTCGGGCTGACCGTCCAGGCGCCGCTGGCCGTGGCGCGCGGCGGCCACGTTGCCGAAGAAGATGGACAGGGCGCGGGGCAGCGGCTGACCGCCATGGCGGGTGAGCACGTGCTGGAGCGCCTGCAGGCCCACCGGCTCGTTGCCGTGCAGGAGTACCGAGACGAACAGGGGCCGGGGCCGGCGGCCCGGCAGGTGGACCAGGGTCGGGCCGGGCAGGTGTCGGTGCAGCTCCACCGCCGGGCAGTGGAGCAGGGCCTCGGGCAGGTGGTCCAGTTCGTTCAGTCTCACTTCCATGGGGGCGTATCGTGTTTCAGTCCCATTCATGTACGGGGCGCTGGGTGGTCTGGTGCTCCAGATAGGCGCGGGTGAGCCCGGCCATGTCCCGCCCGTGGCGCGCCACCCACGCACGCTGCCACCCGGCGCCGGTGCGCCGGGCGGCGGCCCGCCGGTGGACGATCTCCAGATACGCTTCGGCATCGCTGCGGTCCAGACCGAGCCCGGTCAGTCCGTCTGCGGCCAGCTCGAGCAGACCGCCGAGCAGCCAGGCGCGCAGACTGCGCCGTCGCCCGTCCAGCCATTGGATCCGGGCGGCCAGACCCAGGCGGGCGGCCTGGTAGAAATTGTCCCGAGCCGCGGCGAAGGGCAGACGCCGCGCGAGCCGCTCCGGCGCCATGCACAGACCCATCGCCAGACCATAGTACAACGCCGCGTTGGCCACGGCGTCTTGGATCGAGGGTGGGCCGGCCAGTACTCGGTGCTCGATGCGGAAATGGGGGGTCCCGTCTGCGTCGAAACCCACCAGGGGGCGGTTCCAGCGCCAGATGGTGCCATTGTGCAGGCGTAGATGGGCCAGCGCCTCGGGGGGCGTGTCCGGGAAGCTCACGGGCAGCAAGGGCGGATAGTGCTCCAGGTTTTCGCGGAAGCACTCCACGAGCCCGTGGCGTAGGTAGCCGCTGCCGAAGGTCACCCGGCGCAACGGTCCCTGGGCTGTGTTGCCGTATCCACCCACCTCCACCGACTGCTCGAACAGCGGGATGCGGGTTTCGTCCCAGAGGTCGTGTCCGAACAGGAATGGCGCGTTGGCCCCGCAGCCCACCACCACCGCCGAGGCCGCGAGCGAGGCGTTGTAGAACCAATGGGCCCGTTGCGCGGGCACCTTGAAATGGATCTGGAACGAGGTGGCCGCCGACTCCAGCATCACGTCACGATGCACACTCTGCAGGTGTTCTCGGCCCACGATGTCCAGACGCAGGGGGCGCCCGCCGCGCAGGCGCAGTACCTGCTCGTTGAGCGCGCGGTAGCGTTTCAGCGGGGTCATGTTGCGCGGCGACAAGGCGGCCTCGTCCACGGTGGGCAGGATCCCAATGCTGACCAGCCGGGCGTCCACCGTCCGCGCGGTGTCACAGGCGCGCTCCCAGATACCCCGCAGGCTCGTCTCCAGATGCCGCAGACCGGGTCCTTCCAGGCGTTGCGGCGGGTTGTTGAGTTCGAGATTGAACAAGGCCAGCTCGGAGGTGGCCTCGGGCGGCCCCATCTTCTCCAGAAAGGCTTGGTTGCGTGGCGCGGGACGCATCCGCCGGTCCACCAGCCACGCCTCGAGCTCGAATCCGCCCATGGCCGGCCCAGCGGACAAATGGCCTTCCCGTTGCCACGCCTCGAGCAGGGCCGTCTCTTCGGCGACCCGGCGACGGAAGCGTTCGAAATCGGCCGGCGTGAACCGGTCGCGGGAGATCTCCTGACCCATGGGGACTCGTGGCAGTGATTTCCTGGCATTCTACCGTGAGGGCGGTGCCGCGACCGCGCGCCCCCTCGCGCTGTGGCGCGGCTGGGGTGCAGGCGGCCGCCGGTCAAGCCCTGTCTCGACTCACGAGTCCTCGATCCGCCGCCCACCGCGCACATTCCAGAAACGCCGTCATCCAGGGCTGTTCACCGTCACGGCTGCGGATTGCGGCATGGAGCGTGCCGTGCAAGCCCTCCTCGCCGAGCGGCCGGGCCGTGATCCGCCCGCAGGCCAGATGTTCGGCCAGCGCCCAGTCGGGCAATACGCACACGCCGCGCCGGCTGGCCACCAGCTGCACCATCATCACGGTGAGTTCGGTCTGGCGCACGCCGGCCGGTTCGATGCCCGCAGGGTCGAGAAAGCGGGTGAACACGTCCAGCCGCTCGCGTGGCACGGGGTAGGTGATGACGGTTTCCGTACGCAGATCTTCCGGTCGCACGAACGGCCGCTGGGCGAGGGGGTGTTCCTCGGGCAGCGCGAGCAGGGCCTCGTAGTCGAACAAGGGGGCGTAGTGGACGCCGGGCCGCGGCCGCGGATCGGAGGTGAGTGCCAGATCCAGGTCGCCGGTCACGAGCCGTGGCAGCGGATCGTCGGCCAGCACCGTGGTCAGGTCCACCTCGACCTCGGGCCAGAGGCCGCGGTACCGATCCAATGCCGGGATCAGCCAGGTGAAGCAACTGTGGCACTCGATGGCGATGAACAGGCGGGCGTCCTCGCCGCTGGCCATGCGCTGCAGATCGCGCCGCGCCGTCTCCACGCGGGGCAGGACCTCGCGCGCCAGCGCCAGCAGGCGTTCTCCCTGGCGGGTGAGGCGCAGCGGGCGGATCTTGCGCACGAACAGCGGGGCGCCCAGCTGGTTTTCCAGGGTCTTGATCTGGTGTGAGAGGGCGGACTGGGTCAGGTGCAGTTGCGCCGCGGCGGCAGACAGGCTGCCGGTGTCGGCCAGGGCCGCCACGGTGCGCAAGTGACGCAACTCAAAGTGCATGAGTCCAGTTCAAGCCAATGTGAAAATAATTGAGTATCTTTGATTACGATGCGGGGTCATACTCGCCGGGGTCAAGCATCCGGTAGGAGGATGACCTCATGGTTGTACACAATCTCGGTTTTCCGCGCATCGGCGCCGATCGTGAACTGAAGTTCGCCCTGGAGCGCTACTGGCGGGGTGAGATCGATCGGACCGAGCTGCTCGCCATAGGACGGCGTTTGCGCCTGCGTCACTGGCAGGTGCAACGAGACGCCGGGCTGGATCGGATCCCGGTGGGCGATTTCTCCTTCTACGACCACGTGCTCGATCATTCGGCCTTGTTCGGCGCCGTGCCCGAGCGCTTTGGCTGGGATGGAACCGTCGTCGATCTGGATCTCTACTTCCGCATGGCGCGGGGACGGGCGCCCAGCGGTCCGGCGGCGGCCGCCTGCGAGATGACCAAGTGGTTCGACACCAACTATCACTACCTGGTGCCCGAGGTGGTGGCGGGCCAATCCTTCCGGATCGCTTCCGGATCGCTGTTCGAACAAGTGGCCGAGGCGCGCACGGCCGGTATTCCGTTCAAGCCGGTGCTGATCGGTCCCCTGACCTGGCTCTGGCTGGCCAAGTCGAAGGGAGCGGCCTTCGATCGACTGGAGCTGCTCGACGGACTGCTGGAGCTCTATGTCCGCATACTGGAGCGGCTGGCCGGTCTGGGCGCGGACTGGGTGCAGGTCGATGAGCCGATCCTGGTACTCGATCTGCCGGCCGCCTGGCGGCAAGGCTTCGAGCAGACCTACGACCGCCTGCGGTCGACCCCGGTACGGGTGTTGCTGACCACCTATTTCGGGGCCCTGGGCGACAATCTGGGTCTGGCGGCCGAGCTGCCCACCGCCGGCCTGCACGTGGACCTGGCGCGCGCGCCTGAACAGCTCGATGCGGTACTCGATCGGCTGCCTTGCGACAAGGTGCTCTCGCTGGGCCTGATCGACGGGCGCAATGTGTGGCGCGCCGACCTGGACGGCCTGCTCGAGCGGGCTGCGCATGCGTGCGCGTGTCTCGGGGAGGAGCGAGTCTGGCTGGCGCCGTCGTGTTCATTGCTCCATGTACCGGTGGATCTCGACCGGGAGTCCGAGCTGGACCCCGAGCTGCGCGGCTGGCTGGCTTTCGCCACGCAGAAACTCCACGAGCTGGAAATTCTACGCCGGGCGCTGCGGTATGGCCCGGACAGTGTGGCCGGCGAACTGAAAGCGGCCCGGGCGGCGCGCGAAGCTCGTCGCACCTCGCCGCGGATCCACCGCCCGGCGGTCGCTCGCCGCCTGGCCGCGGTGGAAGAGGACATGCTGCATCGCCGACGTCCCTACGCCGAGCGCCGGGCGGTGCAGCGCGCCCGCTTCGACCTGCCGTTGTTTCCGACCACGACGATTGGATCGTTTCCCCAGACGGCGGAGATCCGCGCCGCGCGGCGGGCATGGCGACAGGGCACACTGGACGACCGGGCCTATGCCGAGACCATGCGCGGGGAGATCGCGCGGGTGGTGGCGAGGCAAGAGCGCCTCGGGCTGGATGTGTTGGTGCACGGCGAGCCCGAACGCAACGACATGGTCGAGTACTTCGGCGAGCGACTCGAAGGCTTCGCCTTCACCCGCCACGGCTGGGTGCAATCCTACGGCTCCCGGTGCGTGAAGCCGCCGATCATCTTCGGCGACGTCTCCCGGCCGGCGCCCATGACCGTGGATTGGATCACCCACGCCCAATCGCTGACCACGCGGCCCGTGAAAGGGATGCTCACCGGCCCGGTGACGATGCTCAACTGGTCTTTCGTGCGGGACGATCGGCCACGCGCCGAGACCTGCGCGCAGATTGCGCTGGCCTTGCGCGACGAGGTGCTCGATCTCGAGGCGGCCGGCATCGGGATGATCCAGATCGACGAGGCGGCCCTGCGCGAGGGCCTGCCCCTGCGGCGCGCGGACTGGGACGGGTATCTGCGCTGGGCGGTGACGGCTTTTCGCCTGACCGCGGCCGGCGTGCGCGACGAGACCCAGATCCACACTCACATGTGCTATTCGGAGTTCAACGACATCATCGCCGCGATCGCCGAGATGGATGCCGACGTCATCACCATCGAGACCTCCCGTTCTCAGATGGAGTTGCTCGACGCCTTCGAGGACTTCGATTATCCCAACGAAATCGGCCCGGGCGTCTATGACATTCATTCGCCGAACGTGCCCACGGTGGCGGAGATCGTCGCCCTGATGCGCCTGGCGGCGCGCCGCATTCCGGCGGCGCGGTTGTGGGTGAATCCGGACTGCGGGCTGAAGACCCGAGACTGGGCGGAAGTCGAGCCGGCCCTGGCGAACATGGTCGAGGCTGCCAAGCAGTTGCGCGCCATGTTCCAGGAAGCAGACCCGCCCCGCGGGTCCCGGCTGGCCGATTCGGGTTCGTGAGTCCTCTCGTACCCGCAAGCAGGCTCAGCCGGCTCGTTCCGGCGTGCCGACTGCTCCGCGGATCCGCGCCATGGCCCGGCCGATGGCGGCGATGCGTCGCAGGCGCAACGTGGCCCCGATCTCCGGGCCTTCGATGCCTTCGGCCATGACGTCCCTGGGCTGGATGGCACAGGCCGCATCGAGCAGCCGGCGGAAGGCCGCCCGCTGCGGGTAGGGCCGCAGTTCGTGCCCCTTGCGTCCGCGGTGGTCGGCCTCGCAGACGGTGAGCAGGTGTTCGAATCGCTGTGGATCGCGCAGGGCGTTGCTGCGTTCCAGTACCTTCATCACCGTGCCGGGCCGCAGCTCGAAGACGCGGTGCACATGCAGGTGCCAGCGCGCCGCGAGCATGCCCAGCTCGCGGTAGCGGCGCGGGGCGCGCAGGCGCCGGCACAGGGCCTCGACGAGGGGCACGCCTCGGGACTCGTGGCGGCGATGGCTAGGCCATTGGTCGCGGGGTGTCACGCCCTTGCCGAGGTCGTGGACCAGGGCGGCGAAGCGCACGGCCCGGCTGGGGCTCAGGCGGGCGGCCGCCTCCAGCACGCGCAGGGTGTGCACGCCGGTGTCCACCTCGGGGTGCCAGCCCGGGCGCTGGGGCACACCGAACAGGCGGTCGAGCTCCGGGAAGACGCGGGCCAGGGCGCCGCAGTCCAGCAGTGCCTCCACGAAGGCGGCCGGTGCCGGCTCGGCCAGGGCCCGGACCAGCTCTTGCCAGACGCGCTCCGGCACCAAGGCGTCCACTTCGCCGTTGTCCGCCATGCGGCGCATGAGCGCGCGTGTTTCCGGTGCGATGCGAAAACCCAGGGGCCGGTAGCGGGCGAGGAAGCGGGCCACACGCAGCACGCGCACCGGATCCTCGGCGAAGGCCTCTGAGACATGGCGCAGTACGCGCCGGCGCAAGTCCCGCAGGCCACCGTAAGGGTCGATGATGCGGCCCTGTGCGTCGCGCGCCAGCGCATTGATGGTGAGGTCGCGCCGGCGCAGGTCCTCCTCGAGGGTGACGTCGGGGGCGGCGTGGAACGCAAAGCCGTGATAGCCGGGCCCGATCTTGCGCTCGGTGCGGGCCAGGGCGTACTCCTCGTGGGTGGTGGGGTGCAGGAACACCGGAAAGGCGCGGCCGACGGGCTTGTAGCCCAGCGCGAGCAGGTCCTCGGGCCGGGCGCCCACCACCACCCAGTCCCGTTCCTTGACCGGAAGCCCCAGGAGCTCGTCGCGCACCGCACCGCCGACCAGATACACGTCCATGCGGGTATGCTACCCGACCATGCGCGGCAGGGAGGTACAGGACCGGTCGGTGAGGCGCCGGATCGGCTCGGCACCGGTCCGAGCGGTCGGGGTCGTGGTCCTGCTGGCCGGGGTTGCGGGTTGCACGGAACTGCCCTACTACGCCCAGGCGATTCGCGGCCATTGGGCCATCATGCAGGCCCGCCGCCCCATCGCGCAGATCATCGCATCACCCGAGACCCGTCCGGCGCTGCGCGAGCGGCTGGTCCGGGTCCAGGCCGTACGCCGTTTCGCCGTCGAGGTCCTGGGTCTGCCCGACAACGGCAGCTATCGCAGCTATGTGGACCTGGGCCGGGATGCGGTGACCTGGAATGTCTATGCAACACCCGAGTTCTCACTGGAACCCAGGCGCTGGTGTTTTCCCCTGGTGGGCTGTATGGCCTACCGAGGCCATTTCGATGAGCGAGATGCGCGGGCCTATGCGGCGCGCCTGGCAGCCGAGGGCTGGGACACCTGGGTGGGCCGCGCGGCGGCCTATTCGAGCCTGGGCTGGTTCGAGGATCCGGTGCTCAACACCATGCTGGACCGCGGCGAGCTGGCCACCGCGGGGATCCTGTTCCACGAGCTGGCACACCAACGGGTCTATGTGCGGGGAGACTCCGCATTCAACGAGGCCTTCGCCACGGCGGTGCAGCGTGCCGGCGTGCGGCGCTGGCTGGCGGCGCGGGGTGAACGGCGGCGGCTGGCCGCCTACGAACGGGGGCTCGCCCGGCGCGCGGCATTCCTGGCGCTCATCGGCGAGACCCGCCGGCGGCTGGCCGCGCTCTACGCGCAAGGGGGCGAACCCAGGCTTTTACGGGCGCGCAAGGCGGAGGAGTTCGCGCGGCTGCGCAGCCGCTACGCCACGCTCAAGGCCGGGTGGGGCGGCTGGACGGGCTTCGATCCCTGGTTCGAGGGGCCACTCAACAATGCCCGGCTGGTGCCCGTGGCGCTCTACGAGGACCGGGTGGGTGACT
The DNA here is from genome assembly GCA_026984215.1 of Gammaproteobacteria bacterium. Lineage (GTDB taxonomy): Bacteria > Pseudomonadota > Gammaproteobacteria > JAJDOJ01 > JAJDOJ01 > JALVEU01. Next base: position 17,929 of record JALSSO010000126.1, read on the forward strand.
TCCTGGCGCTGCTCGCGCGCTGCGGCGGGGATTTCGAGCGATTCTACGCCGCCGTGGAACGCATCGGCCGATTGCCGAAAGAGGCGCGGAGCGAGGCGTTGCGGGCGGCGGGCTGTACGTCGCCTCACTCGTCTGCCGGAGGCTGAATCGGCTCGCCGCGTTCGAGCACGGCGGCGCGCAGGCCCTGGGGCAGCCGGTGCCAGTCGCTCACGTCCACGCGGATGGGCAGCGTGGATTCCTCGAATGCGTCCTGCAAGCGGAACAGCCGCTCCAGGGGCAGCGGTCCGGCGTCCATGACCGCCAAGTCCAGGTCGGCGTGAGGCCGGGCGGTGCCGTCCACGCGCGAGCCGAAGGCTCTCACCGGCACACCCGGCAGTTCCCGGGCCAGGATGCGGCGCACCAGTGCGAGCTGCTCGGGGGGCAGGTCAATCATTGCGTTCGCGCAGGCGCCGTAGCAGACGGGCCGCGTGGGGGAGGAAGTCCCGGGCCGATGCGTAGATCTCCCGCGCGACGGTCTCGTTGTAGGTGTGGGAGGTGAGATTGCGGGCGCGGTGGAACCGCATCCAGGCATCCACGTCCCCGATGAGGCCGTGTTCGGCCGCCAGCCGGAACAATTCGCGGCGCGTGACGCCCAGCACGTAATCCTTGCCGAGCTGCTCGGCCAGCCAGCGCCGGATGAACTTCCAGGCCAGCTCGTAGGTGAACTCGAAATGCTGGATGGCGCCCGCGCGCAAGGCGTTGCGGGTCACCACGTCCAGGCGGGCGTTGAGCGCTGGATCCTCGGTGCGCTCCAGGACCGCCTCGAAGGCGGCCACGGCGCGTTCCAGCGCCGTGAGGTCCAGCATCAGGCGGGGGTGCCCCAACGCGTTTCGCGCAGCCGCTGGAGCTGGGCTTCGCGTCCGCCCCGGCCCGTGAGGTACTGCGGCACGACGGATTCCATCGACGTGGTCATGCGCAGCCCGCGCCGGCACACGCTGGGCACCGTCATGGAGAGGTAGTTGTCCAGAGTGAAGGGCGTGCCCGGCACGTGCTGGAGGAGGCGCGCCTGCAGCCGCGAGGCCCAGTCGGGCAGGCCGAGCACCCAGCGGCGCACGCCCGCCACCCGGGCGCAATAACGCACGATCTCCCGCAGGCTGTATTCCCGGGGACCGCACAGATCGAACCGCTTGCCGAAGGATTCCTCGTCCTTCAGGGTTTCGATCATGAAGTCGGTGAGATCGCCCACGTAGACCGGCTGGAACCGGGCCTTGGGGCAGGCCAGCGGGAAGATCCCCGGCGACCAGCGCAGCAGCCGGGCGAAGCGGTTCATGAAGCTGTCGCCCGGGCCGAAGATCACCGAGGGGCGGAAGCAGGTGGCTTGCACGCGGTTGCCCGAGTGGGTGAGCACGTAGTTCTCGCCTTCGCCCTTGGTGCGCAGGTACAGGCTGGGCCCCCGGGCGGCGTCGGCGTTGAGCGCGCTCATGTGCAACAGGCGTTCCACGCCCAGGTCGTGGCATACGTCCATGAGCTTTTGCGGGAGTTCCACGTGGACTTCGCGGAAGCGCTGCCCCGGCCGGCCGCGGCGTTCGTTGAGAATGCCCACCAGGTTCACCACCGTATCGCATCCGGCCAGATGCTCGCGCAATTCCCTGGCGGCGAAGACGTCGGCCTGAATGAGCTCGAGGGTGGGCAGGACGGTGAGGTCCCGGTGGCGGTAGGCGTTGCGTGTGAGCACGCGCAATGCGTGCCCGCGGGCCGCCAACCGGGCCACCAGATGGCGGCCGACGAAACCGGTTCCCCCGAGGATGCCGATGGTGTGTTTGTCGCTCATGTCGTCGTTCGATCTGACCGAGACGGATGACCGGCCTCATTCTAACCCGCCTGCGGCGTGGCGCGCGGTTCGGCTCCCTCGCCGACTTTCCTGGCGGCGATGTCGGTCGCCGGGTCCTCGGGGTGCGCCGTGGTGAATCTCACCTCAATCTTGGTGGGATTTCGGCGGGCCGTGGGCAGAGGCATGCCCGTGCGGGGCGCAGGGGCCGCCCGAGGTCGTATCGATGGGGCATTGCGCCGCCCCATGGCAGCCAGCGCACCCGGCGGCTCCCCGCCGGCGCCGCAGCCGCCAGCGCGCCACGGCGAACGCGGCCACCAGCGCCACCAGGGCCAACGCCAGCCCTTCCTGGACCTCCGCGCGGGTCCACCACCCGCTCATGTCAGTCGGCTCCCCAGCTGATAGGTGAGCAGGGCGCCGAGATAACCGAGCGAGGTCATGTAGGTCCATGCGAACGCCGGCCAGCCCCAGTGATTGGTCTCCCGCCCGATGGTCACCACCGTGGCCGCGCACTGCAGGCAGAAGGCATAGAAGACCAGCATGCCCAGCACCATGGGCAGGGTGAACACGGGCCGGCCGTCGGGCCAGGTGGCCGCGGCGAGTCGGGCGGCCAGGGCCTCGCTGGTTTCGTCCACCTCGCTGCCCACGGCATAGATGGTCCCGAGCACCGCGATCACCACCTCGCGGGCGGGGAAACCGGCGATGACCGCGGCCGAGACCTTCCAGTCCCAGCCCAGCGGGGCGAACAGGGGGGCCACGGCCCGGCCCATGCGCCCCAGGTAGCTCTGCTCCAGGTAGGCGGCGGCTTCGGCATGGTCCAACTCCCGCAGGCGCGCCGCACGCAGCGTCTCGGGCAGCGCGGCCACCGCGTGGCGCTGCGCCTCGAAGCGGTCGTGGACCGCGGACGGGCGCGGGAAATAGGCCAGCGCCCAGATCACCACCGCCACCGTGAAGATGATGGTCCCCGCCCGGCGCAGGAAGATCCGCGCCCGGTCCCACAGGCGCAGCCCCATGGAACGCAGGCTGGGGATGCGGTAGGGCGGCAGTTCCATGAGGAAGGTGGGTGTGGGGCCGCGAAGCAGCGTGCGTTTGAGCAGCCAGGCGGTGAGAATGCCACCCAGGATGCCCAACAGGTACAGGCCCAGCAGGACCAATCCCTGAAGGTTCACCCAACCGCCCAGCCAAGTCTGTCGGGGGACGAAGGCGGCGATCAACAGGGCATAGACCGGCAGCCGTGCGGAACAGGTCATGAACGGGGCGGCGAGAATCGTGGCCAGGCGGTCGCGCCGGTCCGGGATCACGCGGGTGGCCATGATGCCCGGCACCGCGCAGGCGAAGCTCGACAGCATGGGGATGAACGACTGCCCCGACAGGCCGCACCAGCGCATGAGTCGGTCCATGAGGAAGGCCGCCCGGGCCATGTAGCCGGTGTCTTCCAGGAGGATGATGAAGGCGTAGAGGATCAGGATCTGGGGCAGGAAGATCACCACGCTGCCCACGCCGGCCACCACCCCGTCGGCCAGCAGGCTGGCCAGCGCGCCCGGCGGCAGAACGGCGTGAATGGTGTCGGCCAGGGCGCCCGTGAGCCCGTCGATCCAGTCCATGAGCGGCGTTGCCCAGGAAAACACGGCTTGGAACACCAGCCCCATCACCAGGACGAAGAGCAGGCTGCCCAGGAAGGGATGGCTCACGATGCGATCGATGCGGTCCGAGAGCCCGGGGCGCGCCTCGGTGCGCCGCTCCACCTCGGAGACCACCCGGTTGATCCAGTCGTAGCGGGCGCGGGCCTCCACGGCCGACAAGGGCTTGCCCTGGCCGACGGCCTCGCGCACGGCGGCGAGGCGTTCGCGCAGCGCTTCACCGGCCCGTTGCAGCAGGCGTCGTTCGGCATAGCCGCCCTGGTCGATGAGGGCGCGCTCCACCGCGTAGTCGGAGATCGCGATCCCCCGATCACGCAGCGCTTCGGCCAGGTCGCGGGCCGCCGCGCGCAGCTCGGGAAGGATGGAGATCTCGGCCGGCGTCCCATGCAGCACGGCCGCATCGAGGGCCTGGCGAAGCGTTTCCAGACCCACCCCTTTGGAGGCCACCGTGGGCACCACCGTGGCATGCAGTAGCTCTCCCAGGCGTCGTGCATCGATCCGGATGCCCCGTTTCTCGGCGGCGTCCACCATGTTGAGGGCCACGACCACGGGCAGCCCCTGTTCCAGCACTTGGCTGACCAGGTACAGGTTGCGGCGCAGGTTGGTGGCATCGACCACCGCCAGCACCGCGTCGGGCCGGCCGATGTCCTCGTAGGCACCGGCCAGTACGTCCACCGCGACCATCTCGTCCGGGGACTGGGCGGCCAGCGAGTAGGTGCCCGGCACGTCCACCAGGGTCACCTCACCGCAGGGTAGCTCCGCCGTGCCGGTGTGTTTCTCGACGGTGACGCCAGGGTAGTTTCCCGTCTTCTGGCGCAGCCCCGTCAGCGCGTTGAACAGCGTGCTCTTGCCGGTGTTGGGGTTGCCCACCACGGCGATCACACGGGGGGCGGGTTCGGCGCAGGGACGGGGTTGCGCGGCGGCGGTGGTCATGAACGGTGGCGGCGTGCGAATTTCATCCCACCTCCACGGCGCGGGCCTCCTCGCGCCGCAGGGACAGGGCGTAGTCCATGACCCGGATCTCGATGGGATCGCCGGCGGGCGCGCGCCGGATCACCTCCACCTCGGCGTCCTCCAGCAGTCCCATGCTCATCAGACGCTGTACGACCGGCCCGCCGCCGCCGATGCGCAGGATGCGCCCTCGCTCGCCCGGCTTCAGATCGGCCAGGGTCCGGCTCATGCCGCCTCTCGACGCAGCAGTCGCGCCAACAGGCCGGGCCGGCGGCGATGCACCACGGGATCCACGTGGATCCGTGCCGCATCCCGGCCGTTGAGGGCCCAGCGGCTGTGATCCACCCCCACCACCAACGGATCACCGGGCTGCAGCACGCGCACCTCGGTGCCGGGCAGCAGCCCCCGCGCATGGAGTTTGTCGCGCAGGCGCGGATCGTCGACGTCCAGCCGCGTGATGATGGCGCGTGCGCCGCGATCCAGGTCGCGTAGGGTCATGGCGGTCATGCTCCGTGTGAGGGTGGAACCACGATTATGAACGGAAACGATAATCCTTCTCATTGACACAAATCAAGATCCCGCATTGGAGCGTGGCTCGCCATGTCCTGCGGGGGCGGGGCCATGCGGGAGATCGGTTTTCCGCCCGGGGATACAGGATCCCGGCGGGCCGATCATTTGGAAGGCGTCTCAGCCGTCCCTCGGGGGTTGGTCGGAGGCGCGCTGCACGCTGCGCCGGCCGCTGCCCCGGCGTGTCTGTGACTTACGCCCCCGGCCGCGCCCGCCGGGACCGGCGTGCCTGCGTCGCGCCGATTTGCGCCGTGCCGGCCGCTGCGGCTCGATGAGGAGCTCGGGCGTCACCGGCTCCACGGGGATCTTGTAGCCCACGTAGGCCTCGATCTCCGGCAGGTGGAAGGCGTAGCGCTCGCAGGCGAAGCTGATGGCATCGCCTTCGGCGCCGGCCCGCGCGGTGCGCCCGATGCGGTGCACGTAGTCCTCCTCGGACTGGGGCAAGTCGAAGTTGACCACGTGGGAGACTTCGGGGATGTGCAGGCCGCGCGAGGCCACGTCGGTGGCCACCAGCACCGGATACTCGCCGCTCGTGAAGCCCTTGAGCAGGCGCAGGCGTTTTTTCTGCGGGACGTCGCCGGAGAGCAGGGCGGTGCGGTAACCGTTGGCGTCCAGATAGGCGGCCACCCGTTCGGCGTCGTGCTTGGTGTTGACGAATACGATGGTTCGTTCCGGACCGTGGTGGTGGAACAGGCCCAACAGCAGGGGGATCTTTTCCTCGTTGGCGGGGAAGTAGACCACCTGCCGCACGCGGTCGGTGGTGAGTTTCTCGGGTTCGATCTCCACCCGTTCGGGGTTGTTCATGTGTTCATAGGCCAGCTCCATCACCCGGTGGGAGAGCGTGGCCGAGAACAGCATGCTCAAGCGCTTTTCCGGCGGCGGCATGCGCCGGAAGAGGTATCGCACGTCCCGGATGAAGCCCAGGTCGAACATGCGGTCGGCCTCGTCGAGCACCACCACCTGCAGGGCGCGCAGGTCGAACACCCGCTGCTTGAAGTAATCGATGAGCCTTCCGGGGGTGCCGATCAGCACGTCCACGCCCGCCTGCAGCCGCTCGCGTTGCTCGACATAGCCGGCCCCGCCGTAGACCAGGCCGAGCTGCAAGCCGGTGTGCCGGCCCAGGGTCTGCGCGTCGCGATGGATCTGCACCGCCAGCTCGCGAGTGGGGGCCACCACCAGGGCCCGCGGCTGCGTGGGCCGGCGGCCTCTGGCGGCGGGCTCCGTCAACAGCCGACTGAACAGCGCCACGAGGAATGCGGCGGTCTTCCCGGTGCCGGTCTGCGCCTGGCCCGCCACGTCGCGCCCCGACAGCGCCACCGGCAGGGTCTCGGCCTGGATGGGGGTGCAATGGGTGAATCCGGCTTCCTTCAGGCCCTCGCGGACGGGTTCGGGGAGATCGAATTCGTCGAATGAAACGTCGGTTACGAGATTTTCAGTCATGGCTCCCTAGAATACCGCAATTCGGTGGGACGCGTTGATGCGGGCGGTGGACCGGGCGGGTCGCTTGCGGTACTCTTCGCCGCTTTCGGATGGACGCACCCCGGCGACAGCGGGGGATGGTCGCGTGCTTCACCTCAGTGGAGCGGCCGGCGGCGCGGAGGGAGACGCGGTTGCGGTGTTCCCTTCCAGCGGGAGAACAGCAATGACCGAGGGTTCATATCGTGAGTGACAAGATTGTGCACGTGAGCGACGACAGCTTCGAGCGTGAGGTCCTTCAGTCCGACAAGCCGGTGTTGGTGGACTTCTGGGCCGAATGGTGCGGTCCGTGCAAGATGATCGCGCCGATCCTGGACGAGATCGCCGACGAATACGACGGGCGCATCAAGGTGGCGAAGCTGGACATCGACGACAATCCCCAGACACCGCCCAAATACGGGATCCGTGGTATCCCCACGCTGATGTTGTTCAAGAACGGTGAAGTGGAGGCCACCAAGGTCGGCGCGCTGTCCAAGTCGCAGCTCACCGCCTTTCTGGATCAGAACATTTAGTACCGCATGTCGTACGCTGGACGCGTGAACCATTTGGTGATAAAAGTATCGAAGTAAGCAAAGAGCAAGGTCCGGTCCCGGACTTCGTTTGATCTGAGCCCTTTCGTTGTTTTTCGCTGACGGTGAGTGACGCGCCGCCCCGGGTTGTGGGGTGGTGTTCGATCGTACATGTCCCCTTGCCGCCTTCCGCCCCTGCGGAGTGTGGTGCGTGGGGCCCTCTCAAGGACCCAACGAGTGTGACTAAAGGAATAACGGCCACTCAGCCGGCGGAGTCCGCCCCCATGGGCGAGAACGGCTCCGCCGTGACATCCAATGGCGCTGCGCGTCCCCGCAAGCGCAGGTCCCGCCCCGGCAGCCCCCGAAACGCCACCCGATCCAGTCCTATGAATCTCAGTGACCTCAAGAAAATGCCGGCGGCGGAGCTGGTGGAGCTTGCCGAATCCATGGGCCTGGAGGGCATGGCCCGGATGCGCAAGCAGGACATCATCTTCGCCATTCTCAAGGCCAAGGCCAAGGCCGGCGAGGATATCTTCGGCGGCGGGGTGCTGGAGATCCTGCAAGACGGCTTCGGCTTCCTGCGTTCGGCGGACGCCTCCTATCTGGCCGGACCCGACGACATCTACGTCTCTCCGAGTCAGATCCGGCGCTTTGGCCTGCGCACCGGCGACACCATCACCGGCAAGATCCGTCCCCCCAAGGACGGCGAACGTTACTTCGCCATGCTCAAGGTGGACGAGATCAACTTCGAGCCGCCGGAGAACGCCAAGAACAAGGTCCTGTTCGAGAACCTCACTCCGCTGCATCCCATGGAGCGGCTGGAGCTGGAGCGCGGCAACGGCAGCACCGAAGACATCACCGCCCGCATCGTGGACATCGTGGCACCCATCGGCAAGGGCCAGCGCGGCTTGATCGTCTCTCCCCCCAAGGCGGGCAAGACGGTGATGTTGCAGAATCTGGCCCAGAGCATCATTCACAATCATCCCGAGTGCTACCTCATCGTGCTGCTCATCGACGAGCGCCCCGAGGAGGTCACCGAGATGGAGCGTATGGTGCGCGGCGAGGTCATCTCCTCCACCTTCGACGAGCCGGCCACGCGGCACGTGCAAGTGGCCGAAATGGTCATCGAGAAGGCCAAGCGCCTGGTGGAGCACAAACGCGACGTGGTCATCATGCTGGACTCCATCACCCGCCTGGCGCGCGCCTACAATACGGTGGTGCCGTCCTCGGGCAAGGTGCTCACCGGCGGCGTGGACGCCAATGCCCTGCAAAAGCCCAAGCGCTTTTTCGGCGCGGCGCGCAACGTGGAAGAGGGCGGCAGCCTGACCATCATCGCCACGGCCCTCGTGGACACCGGCTCCAAGATGGACGAGGTGATCTACGAGGAATTCAAGGGCACGGGCAACTCGGAGATCCACCTGGATCGGCGCATCGCCGAGAAACGGGTCTTCCCGGCCATCAACATCAAGCGTTCCGGCACCCGCCGCGAAGAGCTTCTCACCGACCCGGACGAGCTGCAGAAGATGTGGATTCTGCGCAAGTTCCTGCACCAGATGGACGATCTGGAGGCCATGGAGTTCCTCCTGGGTCGGTTGCAGCAGACCAAGACCAACGAGGAGTTCTTCGAGTCCATGAAGCGCTGAAGCCGCCCGCGGGCGGGTCCCGGGATCAAGCCGGATCTCGCGGTTTGTCGTTGGAGGCGGCGTGTTCCCCGGCGTGGGAGAGGTACAGCGCCAGGCCCACCAGGGCGATGCCGCCGGCGAAGGCCAGCAGATCGGTGGCGTTGTCGAAGCGCATCTCGATGCCGTGCTCGAAGAACTTGACGATCAGGATCATGAGCACGACCTTGCCCAGCCGCGACTTGAGGTCGTCCAGGTTGCGGATGAACAACACCCGTGAGAAGTGCCGGGACCCGCGGGCCGGGTCCAAGGGGCTGATGAACAGCTCGTAGAGCCCCAGGGCGAAGATCAGCAGTACCGTGGCCAGGAGGTAACCGTCGATCACCTCCACCACATGGGCGATGCTCTCGGCCCGCATGTCGCTGCGGGCGGCGGCGCTGAGCGCGGGCGAGGCGTAGTCGCCCAGGTGCGCGATCAGGTACCAGGCGTCCACGGTGGCGATGTAGAAGACCGCCAGCGCCGTGGCCAGGCTCGCCAGCACGGCCACGAGCACCACCAGGCGGCTGTGCCAGAGACCCCCTTCGAACCAGCGTTCCAAAACGCCCGGCGGGCGGGGTGCCGGTCGGCCCATCAGAGTACCGCCTCCTCGCGCGCCACCGCGCGGTAGCCGATGTCGCTGCGGTAGAACGCGCCTTCCCAGTGGATCTGTCCCACGGCCTCATAGGCCCGACGCCGGGCGGCGGTGACGTTCTCCCCCAGCGCGGTCACGCAGAGCACGCGGCCACCGGCGGTGACCACCGCGCCGTCGCGCAGCGCGGTGCCCGCATGGAACACCTTGACGTCTTCCAGGGCGGCGGCGGCCTCCAACCCGTGGATCACGTCGCCCTTGCGGTAGCTTCCGGGGTAGCCCGCCGCGGCCATCACCACGCCCAGTGCGCTGCGCGCGTCCCAGTGGGCCGCCGTGCGATCGAGGGCACCGCTCATGCCGGCCTCCAGCAGATCGGCCAGGTCGGTGCGCAGCCGCATCAGGATCGGCTGGGTCTCTGGGTCGCCGAAGCGGCAGTTGAACTCCAGGACCTTGGGGGTGCCGTCCGGGGTGATCATCAGCCCGGCGTACAGAAATCCACGGTAGGGAGTGCCTTCCTCGCGCAGCCCCGCCACGGTGGGGCGGATCACTTCCGCGAGGATGCGTTCGTGGATGTCCGGAGTGACCACGGGCGCCGGCGAGTAGGCGCCCATGCCCCCCGTATTGGGGCCGCGGTCCCCGTCGTCGCGGGCCTTGTGATCCTGGCTGCTGGCCAGCGGCAGGATGTGTTCCCCGTCCACCATGCAGATGAAGCTCGCTTCCTCGCCGGTCAGGAATTCCTCGAGGACCACCCGGTGACCGGCCGCGCCGAAGCGGCCGTCCTCGAGCATGTCCCGTACGGCCCGTTCGGCCTGCTCGACGGTGGCGGCGAGGATCACTCCCTTGCCGGCGGCCAGCCCGTCGGCCTTGACCACGATGGGGGCGCCCCGCTGGCGGACATGGGCCAGCGCCGGCTCCAACTCGGTGAAGACCCGGTAGTCCGCGGTGGGGATGGCATGGTGGGCCAGGAAGTCCTTGGTGAAGGCCTTGGAACCCTCGAGCTGGGCCGCCGCCTGGGTGGGGCCGAAGATGGCTTGGGATTCGGCCTCGAAGGCGTCCACGATCCCGGCCACCAAGGGCGCCTCGGGGCCCACTACGGTGAGGTCGACGCCCGTATGACGGACGAAGCGCAGGAGCCCTTCGATGTCGTCGGCCTTGATCGGCACGTTCTCCACACCCGGTTCCAGGGCGGTGCCCGCATTGCCGGGTGCCACGTAGACCCCTTCGACGCGGGGCGATTGCGCGAGTTTCCAGGCCAGGGCGTGTTCGCGGCCGCCGCCGCCGACGACGAGCACTTTCATGGGCGATCTCCTGTTGCTGCGGCTTTCAGTGCCGGAAGTGGCGCATGCCCGTGAACACCATGGCCATGCCGTGCTCGTCGGCGGCCTCCACCACCTCGGCGTCACGCAGGCTCCCTCCGGGCTGGATCACGGCGGTCACACCCGCCTCGGCCGCCCGGTCGATGCCGTCCCGGAAGGGAAAGAAGGCATCCGAAGCCATCACCGCACCGGTGACTTCCAGGCCCGCCTGGGCCGCTTTTTCCGCGGCGATGCGGGCCGAGTTGACGCGGCTCATCTGGCCGGCGCCCACCCCGATGGTGCGTTGGTCGCGTCCGTAGACGATGGCGTTGGATTTGACGAATTTGCATACCCGCCAGGTGAACAGGAGATCCCGCATCTCGGACTCGGTGGGGGCGCGTCGAGTGACCACCTCCAGCGTGTCGTAGAGGGCGCGATCGGGATCCTGCACCAGCAGCCCGCCCCGGACCCGTTTCAGGTCCATGCCGGGGCGATCCCCGTCGTCCCACGGGCCGGTCACCAGCAGCCGCACGTTTTTCTTGCGGCCCACCACGGCGGGCACCGCCTCGTCCACCGCCGGGGCGAGGATCACCTCCACGAACTGGCGGTCCACGATGGCCTGCGCGGTGGCGGCATCGAGCCGACGATTGAAAGCGATGATGCCGCCGAAGGCCGATTCGGGATCGGTCTCGAAGGCGCGGTCGTAGGCCGTGAGCAGGTCGTCGGCCTCGGCCACGCCGCAGGGATTGGCGTGCTTGACGATGACGCAGCAGGGCGCATCGAACTGGCGCGCGCACTCCAGGGCGGCGTCGGCATCGGCGATGTTGTTGTAGGACAGGGCCTTGCCCTGGAGCTGGCGGGCGTTGGCGATGCCCGATCCGGTGGTGGCGCTGGACTCGCGGTAGAAGGCGGCGCGCTGGTGTGGGTTCTCGCCGTAGCGCATGGCCTGGGCCTTGGTGAATTGAAGCGTGAGCGTGCGGGGCAGCCCGGGTTCGCCGCCCGGCACGCGCTCGCCCAACCAGTTGGCGATGGTGCCGTCGTAATGGGCGGTGTGGGCGAAGGCCTTGACCGCCAGATCGAAGCGCAGCTCCCGGGACAGTGCCCCCTCGTGGGCCCGCAGGGCCTCCAGGATCCGGGGATAGTCGGCTGGATCGACCACCGGCGCGACGTCCGCGTGGTTCTTGGCCGCCGCCCGCAGCATGGCCGGACCACCGATGTCGATGTGCTCGATGGCGCGTTCCAGGGTGCACGCGGGATCGGCCGTTGCCTCTTCGAAGGGATACAGGTTCACCACCACCAGATCGACGGGCAGGATGCCCTGGGCCCGCATGGCCTCGTCGTCGACACCCCGGCGCCCGAGGATGCCTCCGTGGACCTTGGGATGCAGGGTCTTCAGCCGGCCATCCATCATCTCGGGGAAGCCGGTGTAGTCCGAGATCTCGGTCACCGGAATGCCGGCCTCACCGAGCAGGCGGGCGGTCCCTCCCGTGGAGAGTAGCTCGACGCCCAGTCCGTGCAGGGCCCGGGCGAAGTCGACGATCCCCGTCTTGTCGGAGACGGAGATCAGGGCGCGCCGTACGGGGCGCAGGCCGGAGTCGGTCATGGGGATCCTCCCAGTCCACGGAGCAGGGCGCGGATTATATACCCGTTGGGCCGCGGGCCCGCAGGATGCCGGAGCCAGGCACGGACCCGGGGTGGCGCAGGCGTTTCCCCCTTTCCACCGATGGTTCGAGCGTCTCAGTGCAGCAGGCTGTACTGGCGCAGCTTCTTGCGCAGCGTGGCCCGACTCAGGCCGAGCACCCTGGCGGCCTGCGACTGGTTGCCTCCGCAGTAGTCCATCACGCATTCGAGCAACGGACGTTCGACCTCTTCCAGCACCAGGCGGTAGACGTCGGTCGGTTGCTGGCCGGCCAAGCTGTTGAGATAGCGGTTCAGGGCCTCCTTGACGGCGCGATGCAACGGCTGGGTCCGGTCGGTCACGTGCAAGGGACAGGTGGACGGAAGTGCGTTCATGCAGCGAGTGCCCCCCTGGTCGGTCGTGTGGCGGCAAGAATCGTTTTGAGTTCTAGGAGCTGGTGGGCGGCCCCGTGGACGGCGGCGAGACGCTTCCATGCTCCGCGGGCCAGGGGCCCATCCCCAATATACTGTTTGATGTGTTTGCGCGCGACCCGCACGCCGTGCACCGGACCGTAGAATTCGTGGATCGCGCGGATGTGATCGAGGATCGTCGAGGTCCTCTCTTCCCATGACAGCGGCGGGGCGTCGGTGCCGTGACGCAGACGGTGGTCGATACGGTGGAAGATCCATGGGTCCCCGATGGCCGCCCGGCCCACCATCACGGCGTCGGCGCCGGTATGGGCCAGCACCGCCTCGGCCTTGTCCGGCCCGTCGATGTCCCCGTTGGCCACCAGCGGTACGGCCACCGCGTCACGCACCGCGCGGATGGTGTCGTATTCGGCCGGACCGCGGAAGGCGCACCGGCGGGTACGGCCGTGCACGGTGAGCATGCGCACGCCGGCGGACTCGGCGATCCGGGCCACGCGCACGGCGTTGCGCCGGGCCGGTTCGACGCCGGTGCGGATCTTCAAGGTCACCGGTACGGTGACGGCGGCCACCACCGCCTCCAGGATCCGGCGGACACGGTCTTCGTCGCCCAGCAGCGCCGAGCCCGCCTCGGCGCGGCAGACCTTTTTGGCGGGACAACCCATGTTGATGTCGATGATCTGGGCACCGCGGGTCACGCCGGCGCGGGCGGCCTCGGCCAGCAGGGCCGGATCGGCGCCGGCGATCTGCACCACACGGGGCGGTGGTTCGTCTTGCGCGGTGGCGAGCCGGGCGGCGGACTTGCGGCTGTGCCAGAGACGGGTGTCCGAAGTGACCATCTCGGAGACGGCCAGGGCCGCGCCCAGGGAACGGCACAGCCTTCGGAACGGAAGATCCGTGTAACCGGCCATGGGCGCGAGGAATACGCGCCCATCGATGGCAACCGATCCGATCTGCATGTGCGTCTGATCCGCGACGAGGATACGGAAAGACCCGTACGTTACAAAAACTCGAAGCGGTATGCCAGTGTCGGGACACCGGGATCGGCCAGATCGAGCCGCACGGTCCGACGGCCGTCGGGCGGCAGCAGACACGGGGTGGGCGCGACCGGGAGATATTCGGCGGGGGTGAAGCGACGTGAGGCCACCACGGAGCCCTGGGCGTCCAGGAAGGACAGGCGCAGGTCGGGGCAGGGCTGGGCGAAGGGGGATTCGTTGACCAGTGTGCCGGACAAGCGCACGGCGTAGGCTACGTCGGGGTGCGGGGTCACGGCATGGTCCTGGAGCGCCAAGCGCTCCGGCGCGCGGACCGGACCCGGATCGCAGCCCAGTTGCCGGCACCAGGCGGCCACACGCGGGCCGATCCGGGGATCGCGCAGCAGGCGTTCACGGTGAAACCAGGCCGCCTGGGCGGCCAGGGTCACCAGCAGCAGAAAACTGCCCAGCCAAAGGCCGGGGCTGGTCCGCCGACGGCGCGGCGCAGCGAACAGGTCCTCCTCGGCCTCCGCCACGTGCAGCGCATGGCGGGCCCGCGCCAGCATGGCTTCCGGGTCCCGCGGTGTCGCTGCCGGGCGCGGGCCGGGGGAGACGGGCTCGACCGGCTGCTGCAGGAGGGATGCGGGTTCGTCCGGGGCTTCCTCGAGGATGGGCGGCGTGGCGCGATGACGGCGCGTGGCGTCGAAGGCGGCCCCGCAGCGCCCGCAAC
>JALSSO010000127.1 GCA_026984215.1 Gammaproteobacteria bacterium
GGGTTCGGCATCCGCTCGGCCATCCTCTCCGGCGCCCAAGCGGGCCGGGCCCTCGCCCTGGGCCGGCCCCGGGACTACGAGCGCTGGTGGCGGCGGCGTCTGAAGGCCGGGCATGAAACCGCCGCCGCCCATCGCTGGGTCTACGAGCGGTTGGGCAACCGGGGTTACCGGGCGGTGATCGCGCGCTATCCGGAAGGGGCCGACGTGCGCGAGTGGATGGGGCGCGCCTACCGCCCGCGCTGGCAAAAGCGGTTGTGGTACCACCTGGTGGCGCGGCGCCGGTACCCCCCCTTGCTGCGCACCGACACGGCGTGCGACTGCAGCTGGTGCCGCTGTGCCGCCCGGGCCACCGCATCCCCGGGTTGAGGCGGTGCGTTCATTTCAGTTCGTGGTGATGCAGCGGGTAGCCGCGCTCACGATAGAACCGGTAGCGGGCGCGCCCGGCGGTCTTGACCTCGGGTTGGGCGTCGACCACCTCGGCCACGCGCTCGAACCGCCCGAAGAAGGCCGGCACATCGGCCGCCAGGTTGATGAGCACCGCCCGGGGCGCCGGCTCCATTTCGTGGCCGATGGTCACCGGCCAGTGGTCCGGATCCTCCGGTTCCACCTCATGGGGAACGAAGCTGCGGTCGCGGAAGGTCCACAGCAGCTCGTCCAAGCGCTGGCTGAGCGCCGGATCGCCGGTGTGGATGTGCACGTCGTGGTCGAGCAGAAAGGCCTTCTCCGCGATGCGGCAGGCGGTACGCAGCCGCTCCAGCGGCTGGTCGGTCTGCAGGATGTAGAAGTCGATCCGGGTCACGCGCCGCCCGTCAGTCCCCCGCCCGGTCGAGCAGGTATTGCGTGAGCAGGGGGACGGGCCGGCCCGTGGCGCCTTTCTCCTTGCCGCTCTTCCAGGCCGTGCCGGCGATGTCCAGGTGGGCCCAGGGCCGCTCGTCCTCGATGAAGCGCCACAGGAAACAGGCCGCCGTGATGGTGCCGGCGGGGCGTCCGCCGATATTGGCCACGTCGGCGAAATTGCTCTTGAGCTGTTCCTGGTAGTCGTCCCACAGCGGCAGGCGCCAGGCGCGGTCGCCGGAGGTCTCACCCGCTTGCAGGAGTCTTTCGGCCAGGGCCTCGTCATTGGCCAACAGGCCGCTGGGGTGATGGCCCAAGGCGATGATGCAGGCGCCGGTGAGCGTGGCGATGTCCACGATCTCGGCGGGGGCGTGCTCGCGCTGGACCCAGGTCAACGCGTCGCACAGCACGAGGCGGCCTTCGGCGTCCGTGTTGAGGATCTCCACCGTCTTGCCTGAGAGGGTGGTGACGATGTCGCCCGGCCGGCTGGCCCGGCTTCCGGGCATGTTTTCGGCGGCGGCGAGCACGCCCACCACGTTCAGGGGCAGTCGGAGCAGCGCGCAGGTCTTGAGTGTGCCCAGCACGCTGGCCGCGCCGCACATGTCGAATTTCATTTCGTCCATGTCCTGGCTGGGCTTGATGGAGATCCCCCCGGTGTCGAAGGTGATGCCCTTGCCCACGAGCGCGATGGGTGCCTGCTCCGGGTCCGCGCCCCGGTGGCTCAGGGCCACCAGCCGCGGCGGTTGTGCGCTGCCCCGGGCCACGGCCAGCAACGCCCCCATGCCGAGCTCCTCCATGGCCTGTTCGTCCAGCACGGTGGCTGCCAAGGAGGCGTGTTCATCGGCCAGGGCCACGGCTTGCTCGGCGAGGTAGGCGGGGGTGCAGACATTGGCGGGCAGATTGCCCAGATCCCGGGCGAGGCGTTGGCCCGCGGCCACGGCTCGGCCCTCGGCCAAGCCGCGGGCGGCCGCCTCCCGGTCGGCCCGGTCCACGCCGAAGGTGATCCGTTCGAGCGGATGCTCCGGCGACTCGACCTCGCTCTTCATGCGATCGAAGCGATAAACCGCCTCGGCGCTCAGCGCCACGGCCTGGCGCAGCCGCCAACGCCAGTCCCGCGCCTTCGGAGCCACTTCGGGCAGGTAGGAGACCGCATGCCGCGCGCCGCCGCGGTCCACCGCCCGGGCCGCGGCCTGGATCATTTGGCGCCAGGCCGCCTCGTTCCACCGCTCCGCGGGGCCCTGGGAGACGAGCAATACCCGGGGCGCGCGCACGCCCGGCAGATCGTAGAGCCACAGCAGGGCGCCCGCCTCGTCCGGCAGGTCACCGTGGCGCAGCGCCGCCCGTATGGCCCCGCCGCTGGCCGAGTCCAGGGCCGCGGCCGCCGGCGGGAGCCGGCCACCCTCGGCCACCGCCACGACCACGCAGGCGGTACGCTGGCTTTGGGGTTTACCGCTGGTGATCTCGAACTCCATGTGCACCTCCCGCAAGCGATGAAGTACCAGGGCCCCGTGCCGGGCCGTGTATGCTTTTGCAACGAACCGTGATTCTAACAGGCCGGCGAGCGACCGCCGCGTGGCCGCCGAGGCCGCCCGTCATCCATGCCCAGTAAACATCGCTCCATGCTACTGATCGTCGACCGCCTCGTGCTGCGCGAGGTGACCCTGGCCACGTTCGCGGTGCTCGGGGTGCTTCTCCTGGTGGTGGTGGGACACAGCTTCGTCAAACTGCTGGACGATGTGATGCGGGGAGAGTATCCCCCGGGCGTGTTGGGGCCTCTGCTGGCCATGGCGGTGCTCAAGTTCGGCGTGGAGCTCACGCCGCTGGGCCTGATGCTGGGGGTGATCCTGGCGTTGGGTCGGCTGGCACGGGACCACGAACTGGTGGCGATCCAGGGGCTCGGATTCGGATACGGACGGATCTACCGGGTCCTGGCGCTGCTCGTGTTTCCCGTGACGGCGGCGCTGGCGTGGCTTTCCATGGTGGTGGTGCCCGGCGTGGTCCGCGCCACCGATGCCTTGGTGCGAGAGGCCGAGCACCGTCCGGACATCGCCGCCATCGCGGAGGGCCGTTTCACCCGTTCGCCGGACGGGCGATGGGTGGTCTTCTCCGAACAAAAGCTGCGTGGTGAAAAGGCCCTGAATGGGGTGTTCGTCCACCGGCGCCTACCCGGCGGTTTCGAGATCGAGACGGCGCGGCGCGCCGAACAGGTCACGGACCCGGAGACGGGGGAGCGCCATGTGATGCTCGTTGGTGGCCGACGTGTGGTGGGTCATGTGGAACGGTTGGACTACAACGTGCTGCGTTTCGATCGCCACGTACTGCGGGTGCCCGGGCTGGTCGTCAAGCGGGTGTTCGACGATCGTGAATCGCTGCCGAGCGCGGCCCTGCTCGGCGGGGACGATCCGAAACTGCAGGCGGAGTTGCAGCGCCGGATCAGCGTCCCCTTGGCCGCGGCGCTGCTTTCGCTGCTGGCGGTCCCCTTGGCCCACGGGGGACCGCGGCAGGGGCGCTACGGGCGGGTCGCCCTGGCCATCTTGGCGTACCTCGTGTACTCCAATCTCAATGTGATCGCCCTGAGTGAACTGTCCAAGGGGGAGCTGCCGGTGTGGATCGGCCTGTGGCCGGTCCAGGTGTTGATCATGTTGGTGACGGGCGGGCTGGTGTTGCGCCAGTATGGCGTGGGCTGGCTGCGCAGGCGCCCGCAGCCGAAGCGGGTGGCGGCGTCGTGAAACGCGTCGACCGTTACATCGCACGGGCCGTGCTCGTGGGGAGCGTCCTGGCGCTGGCGGCCCTGCTCGCGGTGAACTTCGTGGTGGATCTCGCGCATTTCGCGCGCAAGGCGGCGCATTACGATATGGCCATGGATGTGGCGTTGTTGCGCGCCGTGTTGGTGGTGCCGCGCCGGATCTATGAGTTCTTTCCCACGGCGCTGTTGCTCGGGGGGCTGGTGGGATTGGGTGGTCTGGCCGCCCGCAACGAATTGCTGGTGCTGCGGGGCTTCGGCTGGTCCATCTACCGGCTGGCGGCCTCGGTCCTGTGGGTGGGAGTGCCGGTGTCGCTGATGGTTCTCGCGCTGGGCGAATACGGGGTGCCGGCGGCCGAGCGGGCCTTGAAGGCTGCCGGCGGCGGCGCGGTGAGCGTGGGGCGGGCCGGTGACCTGTGGATCCGTGAGGGAAGGCGTTTCATCAATGTGGCCCGCGTGCTGCCTGGGCGCACGCTGGAGGGCGTGTGGGTCTACGACTTTGGAGAGGGACTGCTGCTGCGTGAGGTGGTGTGGATCCACCGGGCGCGTTACGACGAATCCCGCGGGGTCTGGCACTTGCGGTCGGTGATTCGAAACCGGATCCTCGACGGGCGGATCGAGCAGGAACGATTTCGCACGCAGGAATGGGAACACCTCGTTCAGCCGACCACCCTGGACCTGGTGGCCGAGGAGCCGGAACGGATGCCGGCGCGGCGCCTGGCCGAATACGTGAACTATCTGCGCGCCAACGGACTGGATCCGGGGCGTTACGAGGTGGCCTTGTGGTCGCGACTGGTGAACCCGTTCACGGTCCTGCCCCTGCTGGCGATGGCCGTGCCGTTCTCTTTCGGGCCGTTGCGCAAGGCTGGTGCGGGGCAGCGGCTGATGGCGGGGATGGTGGTGGGGGTGGTGTTTCATCTGGTGCGGGAGGCGTTTTCCAACATGGCGGTGATCTACGACTGGGCGCCGTGGGTGGGGACCCTGCTCCCGTTCGGTGTGTTGACGGGGATCGCGGTGTGGATGCTGCGGCGGGCCAATTGAAAACCGACCGGTCACATCCGCCCTTGTGGGTTCCGCTGGGTGTCCTGGTCCTCGGGACCTGGGCGATCCGCGGGTTGGGGTTGGATCTCGCGGTGGCTCGGTGGCTGCACGGTTTCGGCCGGTTCTTCGATACCGATTCCGGATGGCTGGGGGTTTTGTACCATTGGGCCCCCTGGCCCTCCCTGCTCCTGGCGGCGGGGGCGCTGGGCGGGTTGGCGGTCGCGCCCTGGATGAGCGCGGCGCGTCGATACCGGCGGGCGGCGTTGTTCCTCGTGTTGCTGATGGCTCTGGGGCCGGGCCTGCTGGTCAACGTGATTCTGAAGGACTACACGGGCCGTCCCAGGCCGTACCAGTCGGAGCCTTTCGGTGGCCCGTTTCCCTACCGGGAGGCCTGGGAACTGGGCCCCCCGGGGGAGGGCTACTCCTTCCCCTCGGGACACGCCTCCACGGCGTTTTATTGGATGGGTTTGTTTTTCGTGTGCTGGCGCTCCCGTCGCCGCTGCGCGTGGATCGCGCTGGGCGTGGGGCTCGCCTGGGGGCTGGTGATCGGCGTCGTGCGCATGGTCCAGGGCGGGCATTTTCTCAGTGACGTCCTCTGGGCCGGTGGGCTGATCTATCTGCTGGGATGGGGGTTGTGGTACTGGCTGCGGCCCGATTGGCCCGCCGCCCGGGATGGTTCTGTGGACTCGTGAACATCGACTGGCAACGCCGCATCGACCGCGTGGCCGGCCGCTGGATCTGCCGGGTGCTCTCGCTGTGGCCGGCGCCCGCCGCGCCCCCTGGCAGGGGCGGGGCGCCACGGCGCATCCTGGTGATCCTGCTCTCGGAGATGGGCAGCCTCGTGCTGGCCTGGCCCATGTTCCGTCGCCTCCGGCAACGGTATCCGGAAGCCGAGTTGCACGCCTTGGTGTTCGAGAAGAACCGCGAGGTCCTCGATCTGTTGGGCGTGGTGCCGCCGGCGCAGGTGTGGACGCTGCGCGACGACGGGTTCGGCCACCTGGCCTGGGATGCATTGCGTGTGCTGCGCGGCCTGCGCCGGCTGGGGATGGATGTGGTGATCGACTGCGAGCTGTTCGCCCGCGTGAGCGCCATCCTGGCACGGCTCACCGGGGCGAAGGTTCGGGTCGGCTTCCACCCGCACACCCAGGAAGGGCTCTATCGGGGGGACTTCATCAATCGCCCGGTGCTCTACAACCCGTACCACCACATCGCCCGGCAGTTCCTCACGTTGGCCGAGGCGGTCGAATCGAACACCCGGCCCCCGGCCAAGCGGCCGATGGACGAACCGCTGCCTGCGCCTCCCCCCGTGCCGTTCGATGAGGCGGAGATCGCGGCCTTGCGCGCGCGCTTGCATGCGGAATTCGCGCAGATCCACGGCCGGCGATTGGTTCTGCTCTATCCGGGCGGGGGCGCGCTGCCGATCCGAGCCTGGCCGGAGGCGCATTACGTGGCGCTGGCCCGGGCGCTCCTGGCGCGCGGCTACGCGGTGGGCATCATCGGGTTGCCCACCGATCGTGAGCAGGCCGCTCGTGTGGTGGCGGCCTGTGGGGACCCGGCTTGTGTGAGCCTGGCCGGCTGGACGCGCTCGGTGCGGGAGTTGTTGCAACTGTTTCACGTGGCCGAACTCCTGGTGACCAACGATGGGGGGCCGGGACATTTCGCCGTGCTCACACCGATCCGTGGACTGGTGTTGTTCGGCCCCGAGACCCCGCGGCTGTACGGGCCGCTATCGGATCGCGTCGAGGCGCTCCATCTGGACTATTCCTGCTCGCCCTGCCTCACCGCCTACAACCACCGCAACTCGCCCTGCGACGGGGACAATCGGTGCGTGGCGCAGATCCCTGTGGACAGGGTGCTGGAGCGCGCCCTGCACATGCTGGAGGCGGGGCCGCCGTGATTCGGTTCGTTCGTAACGTGACCGGCATCGCCCTGGCCGTGCGCTTCGTCCGCTTCGGGTTGGTGGGCGCTTCCGGGACGCTGATCAACCTGGCGGTGCTCACCCTGGGACAGGAATGGCTGTTCCGGTTCATCGCCGAACCGGGCATGCGCCTCAACGCCTCGTTGGCCCTGGCCATCTCCGTGGCCACGGTGAACAACTTCTACTGGAACCGGCGCTGGACCTGGGGGGATCGGGACGCGGCGCGGCGCAAGCCGTTGCCGCTGCAATTCGCGCAATACGTCTCGGCCAGCGCCGTGTCGATCACCGTGCAGTTCGTGCTGACCCGCCTGTTCGCGTTCTGGATCCACTACCTACTGGCGAATCTGATCGCCATCGGCCTGGCCGCCGTCGTCAACTACTTGGTCAACGATCGGGTCACTTTCCGGTTTCTGCGGCGGATGCGCGGCGGGTGAACGCGCCGGCCGCGGGCGGCTCACTTCACACCGAACCCGAACACCGTGAGGTTCCGCGAGAGTTGGAGGGCGTCGTAATAGGGCACCACCTCATTGGCCCGGAGAATCTCCTTGCCCCGCGCGGAGTAGGCGAATTCGACGAATCGGCGTACTTCGGGCGAAGGGTTGCGGCCGGTGACCAGATAGAGGGG
>JALSSO010000128.1 GCA_026984215.1 Gammaproteobacteria bacterium
ACCTGAGCGGGCGGTGGAGACCTCAGTCGAACTCCGCGAGCAGACCCGCCCGCGGCATGTCCGGTTGCATCGGTACCGGCGGGGGCGTTTCACGATCCCGCGCCAGGATGCGGCGCTGATAGATGCGGATGGGGGTGGCGTCGCGGAACACGAAGATCACGCCCTTGAGCGCCCCGCGCGCCATGCGCAGCGGCGCGGCCGAACCGGCAATCGGCAGCGAGGCGCCGCCGTGAACCACCATCAGGGCGTGGTTGCCCGTCTCCACGCGCCGCCCGGTCCGTACGCAGGTCTCGACGGGGTCGGGCTCCTGCTGACCGGTCTGTTCATCGAGGAAACGGACCACCCGCCCGAACGGCACGCCCAGGAGGTTCACCGCCTCGACGCCCATGAGCAGGCCAGCGACCGGGTTGACTTCCAGGATGCGGCCGCCCGCGTCGGTGCATACCACACCGTCGCACGGCTCGCTGGACAGGCTCCCGTCGGGGGTCCGACGATCGAGCAGTTCGCGGAGCTGGACCGCTCCAGTCTGCATCAAACCCATCGAATACATCCTTCGCCCGCATCGCGCGGGTCCCTTGGTGTCCGGGGTGGGGCGCGCCCCGTTCCGGAAAAGTCTTGTCTGTATTTTTATCGCTGTCCGTTGGGTGCGTAGGGACACGCACCACCATGAATACTTAGCGTAGCATCGGGTCCGGCGGGTTTCATCCGAAAGAATGCGTACTTCCCTGCGCCTGGTCGAGCCCATAGCGCACCGCCGCCTGAACGAGCTCGGCCAGGGAGCCGGCCTCCATCTTGTGCATGATGCGCGCCCGGTGTACCTCCACCGTGCGGTGACTCACCTCCAGGCGTTCAGCCACCTCTTTGTTGGAGAGACCCTGCACCAGCAGGGACAGCACCTCCCGCTCCCGCCGGGTCAGACGGGCCAGCCGCTCGGCGATGCGGTCACGCTCCGAACGCTGTGCGCGGCGCCGCGCGTCGATCTCGAAGGCCTCGCGGATCCGCTCCACGAGCTGCGCATCGTCGAAGGGCTTTTCGAGAAAATCCAGGGCGCCGCTCTTCATGGCCTGCACCGATACGGGAACGTCCCCGTGGCCCGTGATGAAAATGATCGGCAGTTCCACCCCATCGTGACGCAGTCGTTCCTGGAGTTCGATTCCACTCAGGCCCGGCATGCGCAGATCCAGCACCAGGCAGCCGGGCATCTCCGGGCGGTAGTCCCGTAGAAACGCCTCGGCCGAGTCGTAGTCACGCACTGGGAATCCGGCGGACTCGAGCAGGAACCGGAGTGAACGCCGGTAAGCGTCGTCGTCATCGACCAGAAAGACTTGTGGACTCACGTCTCGTTTCCCCGTGGCAAGGTTCCTCCAGCGGCAGGCTGATCGCGAACTCCGCCCCCCCCAACGCTCCGCGACACCGGACCTCGATATGCCCGCCATGGGCCTCCACAATGGTACGACAGATCGCCAGCCCCATCCCCGTGCCCTCGGCGCGGGTGGTATAGAAGGGCTCGAACACGCGGGCGCAGGCCGTCTCCTCGATCCCGGGGCCGCTATCGGCCACGGAAATCCGCACGGTGCGTCCCGTGCGGGTCAGCTCCACGCGCAGGCGTCGGCGACCGGCGCCGGCGCCTTCCATGGCCTCCACCGCATTGAAGATCAGATTGAGCAGCACCTGTTCCATCTGGATCCGATCGCAGCGCACCTGCAACGCCGGGCCCTCGTTCAACGTCAGATCCACGGCGACCTTGCGCGCCCGCAGCTCGGTCCGGGCGAAGGCGAGTGTCTGGCGGACCAATTCGCGGGGATCCGTGCAGACCAACTGCGGCTGTCCCTTGCGCACGAACTCCCGGGCCTTGCGCACGATCTCGGACCCCCGCCGCGCCTGGGCCACCGTCTCCTCCAGCGCCTGCTCCAAGCGACGGCGGTCGGAGTGGCCCGCGCGCACCAAGTTGAGGCTCGCCCGGGCGTAGTTGACCACCGCCCCCAGCGGTTGATTCAGCTCGTGAGCCAAACTGGTGGCCAGCTCACCGATGATGCTGAGGCGGTCCACGTGAGCCAGCTCGGTCTGGTGGCGGCGCAGGACTTCCTCCGCCTGCTTGAGTTCGGTGATGTCCTGGCGCAGACCCACCACCCCCGTGATCTCACCGGAATCCGTGCGTACCGGCGCGCGGGTCGCCAGAACCGTCCGGTCTCCGGGGGCCTCCTCCTCACGGGTCTGCAACCGTCCCGTGCGCAGCACCTGCAGCTCTGCCTCGCGGTTGCGCGCGGCCTCGGCCGGACCGAGCAGCTCCGCATCGGTGCGGCCGATCAACGCCTCGGGCCGGCGTCCCAGCCCCCGCGCATAGGCCCGGTTGACCAACCGGTAACGGCCCTGCCGGTCCTTGAGGAAAACCCCGTCGGCCACCCCTTCCACCACCGCGCTCAAGGTCGCATGACTGTCGCGCAACAGCCGCTCGGCCTCCAGGCGGCGCCGCTCGGTGCGCCACGACCAGGCCATCATGAGGGCCGCCGCCAGCAGGACGCCGGCCATGAGCGCCGCGGTTTCGCCCCAGACCTCCGCCCGCTTCTGCGCGAACAGGCCAGGTTCGGGCAGATCGACCAGTCGCCATGCGGTGCCCGGCACGGGCCTGCGATACAGCGCGCGCCGCCAGTGCCTCGCGTCGACGCGCCTCGGCGGCTCCTCGACGATCCGCCAATATCCCGGCGCCACGTCCACCACCATGCCGCCACCCGCCTCGGTGACCAGGGCCAGCCGGTGGCCGGGCGGCTGCGCGTCGGCCAGCACCCGCGCCAGGGAATCGGGGGTGAAGCTCACGAAAAACACCAGCTCGTCTCCCGCGCCGGGCACCGGAACCATGATGTCGAAATGGCTCCCCAACGGATGCGGGTGCAGCCTGAGCAGCTGGCGATGATCGTGCAAGACGAAATCCCCGATATCCAGACGGCACACGTCGCCCACCAGGTCCTGGCCATATTCCAGCAGCAGGTCGCCGAAGCCGTCCACCAGCGTGAAGGCGAATACCTCGGGAAAGAAGGACTGGATACGCGCTTGCAGGGTGGCGAATTCGCGGGGCTCGTCCGGGCCGGCGGCCAGCCGGCGCAACCGGAGGGCCTCCTCGACCGCCAGCAGACGCACGGAGCGGCGCAGCTCGTTGACGCGTATCCCGATCTGGCTCACGGCCCCGTCCACGGCTGCCACCGCGAGTTCCCGCTGTACCACCCCGAAAGTGCGCAGGCGATCGATGGCCTGCCAGGCGAGCAGCCAGGCCACCACGCCGACGAACACCGCCGAATACACCAGCGCCATCGACCCGAACCGGGCCGTCCAGCGCGATCGCGGCTCCGCCCGTCGCATTCCGGCGCCGTCCAAGGCACTGGGAAACATGGGGAAATGCGCGTCCACAGAGGGATCCTGGTGGTATTCTAACCCGCCCCCCGAACCACCCCGACCCCCAACGCCATGCCCGAGCCACCGGCGCTCGATGCCCGAATCCTGGAAGAGCGGCTCGAGGAGCACGTCGACCCCGTGCTCTCGTCCCGGCGCACGGCCGCCGGCCCGGCTGCGGCCTTGTCCGGGTACAGCCGCGCGCAGCAGGAGTTCGTCCTGCATTGGGTGGAGGTCATCTCGCGCACCAATGCGGAGATGGCCTACCAGGTGGCGGCGCTCGCCCCGCAAGCCCTCGAGATCATGGACCTGGAGGGGGTGGAGGCCTGGATCGTCCAGGGCATGGACGCCTTCGACCGCCAGGGGCTCATGGCCGGCATCGCCGCGCTGCGCGAGGTCGAACGTTTCGCCGCCGACCGCAGCCGGCGCGTGGCGGGGCTGCCGCTGGAGGAGATCCAGGGCGTGCTCGAGAACTTCCTCCACGGGCTGGCGGGCCGGGCCCTGCGCATCGAGCCTGACGAAACGGCCTGGACCGACACCGAGGCGGTACACCTGCCCCGCCTGCTCGGCCGCATGGCACGGCGGGAGGAGAACTTCCGGCTCTACAAGGCCATGGCCGTGCTGCTCTGGGCACAGACCTGGTTCGGCACCTGGCGCGAGGACCCGCGCCCGCGCGCCGAGGCCACGGGCCACGCGCAACGCGCCCTCGACCGCTTCCACGCCCTGGAGACGCTGCGCCTGGAAGGCTGTATCGGGCGCGAGCTGCCGGGGGTGCACCGCCAGATGCGGCGCTTGCGCGAGACCCTGGACGGCCCGCTGGCCGGCCCCTGGGCGGAGGCCGCCCAAGCGCTCGGCCGCCCGGGGGCCACGGTGGAGGACAGCTGGCGCTGGGTGGCACGGGTGTGGGACTCACCCGTGCCACCCTGCGCCTACGGCGGCGAACTGCGTCCCGAGGCGGTGGCCCGGGCGCGTGAAGCGCGCATCGCCCGCGAGAAACGGGATTTCCGCCTCATGCTGGCCAAAATCCAGGAGGAGGTGGAGGGCCGCCCGCCACGGCCCGAGGCCGAGGGTGGCGGGCGATTTGCGTTGCGCGAGCTCACGGACGCCGAGGGGCAAGATGGGGTCTTCGAACTGCTCCTCGACGGCAAACCGGTGCCACCGCCCGAAGAGGCCCGCGGGTTGATGGCCTCCATCGTCCAGGACCTGGGCGAGATCCCCCCCGACTACCTCGTGGCCGCCGGACCCGGCGAGTATGCCGCCCATCAAAAGACCCCGGAACGAGATCCGGATGCGGTGTGGAAAGGGACCTATCACGAAGAGGGCGCCCTGCACTACGACGAGTGGGACCACGTGCGCCGCCACTACCGCAAGGACTGGTGCGTGCTGCGCGAGAAGGACGTCCATCCCCAACCCACCGACTTCGTCGCCCGCACCCTGCGCAAACACCGGGGTCTGGCCCAGAGCCTGCGGCGCAGCTTCGAGGCCCTGCGGGGTGACGACCGCATCCTGCGCCGTCAGCCCCACGGCGAGGACATCGACCTCGACGCCCTGGTCGAATCCTTCGCCGACCTGCGTTGCGGCATGGAGATGAGCGACCGGATCTATACCAAGGTCCACCGCGACGAGCGCGACATAGCGGTGCTGTTCATGGTGGACATGAGCGGCTCGACCAAGGGCTGGATCAACGAGGCCGAGCGCGAGGCCCTGGTGTTGTTGTGCGAGGCGCTGGAGACCCTCGGCGACCGATACGCCATCTACGGGTTTTCCGGCATGACGCGCAAGCGCTGCGAGCTCTATCGCATCAAACGGTTCGACGAACCCTACGACGAGACCGTGCGGGGGCGGATCGCCGGCATCCAGCCGCAGGACTACACCCGCATGGGCGTGGCCATCCGGCACCTGACCCGGCTGCTGGCCGAGGTGGACGCGCGAACCAAGCTGCTGGTGACCCTGTCCGACGGCAAACCCGACGACTACACCGGCTACCGGGGCGAATACGGCATCGAGGACACCCGCATGGCGCTCATCGAAGCCCGCCGCCGGGGCATCCACCCCTTCTGCATCACCATCGACGAGCAGGCCCGTGACTATCTCCCGCACATGTACGGCGCGGTCAACTACGTGGTCATCGACGACGTGCGCCGCCTGCCCGGCAAGGTGTCGGAGATCTACCGGCGGCTGACGAGCTGACCCGCGCGCCAGACCGCTCCCGGCCAGACCTATCGCTTGCGGCGGCGCCGTATCCGGTAGGCCGCGATGGACTGCACCACGGGCCCGAACGGGATCCGGTCCAGCGTACCGAAGGTCGCCTCGGCCTGACGGATCAGGGCCTGCACGTCCGGCACCTCCCCGCGCTTCGGCTCCCGGCCCAGGACCACGCGCTGCAGCCCGAGGATCCCGCCGATCTCCATGCGCAGTAGGTCGTAGTGCTTGAGGGGTTCGTCACCCTTGCGACGCAGGGCGAAACGGCTGTTCTCGCGCAACAATTCCAGCCAGCGCCGGCAGCGGGCGTGCGCGGCCTCGGATCCGCAGGAAACACCCACGCGCTCGGCCAGGTGGATCCAGCGCGCCTGTGAACAGTCCACCAGGCGCGTGAACAGCGCCCGTTGGAACACGCAGGGCCGCTCGCGCAGGGCGTCGAACTGCTCGCGAAAGGCGTCCTCATCCACCCCGGCTCACTTCTCCCATTCCCGCAGGATCGGGCGTTCCCGGCGTTCCTTCAACCGCATCTCGGCCTCGGTCTCGTCCTTGGCGAAGATCATCTTGATCTCCTGGCGCGGCTCCAGGCCGCCCTCGGCACGGCGCGCGCGCGCGAAATCGCGCGCCGCCTTGTAGGCATCGAAGGCGTCCAGCAGGTCCAGGGCGCTGACCGCCCCCGTGGAGCTGCGGGTGATCTTGTAGACGAAGTATCTGGCCATGCTCTCGCCAACCGTTGCTGACTGGAAAATGGGGATGATTATAAGCGGTACAATGTGCGCACCCCTGAGATCCAGCGCCGTGCCGGGCGCATCCCTCGGCCCGCCCGCAAACGCGCAGCTCGGCCGAATGTCTCTGGGCGGACACGACGCGGCGTTTTCCAGCCCAGGCCGCCCCCGGCGGCGGGAAGACGACCCGTGGGTGCGCGGGACCGGCTCAGCCCACCGCCCCCAGGCGCCACAAGACGGCCAGCACGGCCCCGAACTG
>JALSSO010000129.1 GCA_026984215.1 Gammaproteobacteria bacterium
TGCAGATGCCGGGCATGGACGGGTTCCAGACGGCCTCCATGCTCAAGCTGCGCAAAAAGACGCGCGACATCCCCATCATCTTCCTGACCGCGGCCTTCAAGACGCAGGAGTTCCAGGAAAAGGGCTACGCGGTGGGCGCGGTGGACTACTTGCTCAAGCCCATCGACGACAACCTGCTCATCAACAAGATCGGCACCTATTTCCGGCTGATCGAGAAAGAGCGGCGGTTGGCGCAGATTCTCGAGGAGGAAGTGGCGGCGCGGACCCAGGAGCTGCACGAGGCCAAGCAGTACCTCGAGAACATCATTCAGGCCATGGGCGAGGCCCTGCTGGTGCTCACCCCCGAGGGGACCATCAAGCGGGTCAATCCGGCCGCCTGTGAGATGCTGGGCTACACGGAGCAGGAGCTCATCGGACGCTCCATCGGAGACGTGTTCGAAGAGGAGGACGACACCCAGGCCGAGGCATTCATGGGCACCTGGCTGGAGGCCTTGGTGCGCACCGGGGTGCTGCGTTCCATCGACGCCCGGCTGGTGGCGCGCGACGGGCACCGCGTGCCCATCCAGCTCACCCGCACGGCGATCCGCGACGAGCAGGGGCGGATCACCGATATCATCTGCATCGCCAAGGACATGAGCGGCTATGTCCGGGAGTGTCCCCCGGAACCGGTCGAAGCGCAGGCCAATGGAGGTAAGACATGACCGACGAAGAACACAAGGTTCCCGCCCCCGGACCGGACGAGGATGCGGTGCTCACCGCCAATGCGTTGAAGGCCATGGCTCACCCCTTGCGCTGGAAGATCCTCTGCACCCTGGGCGACAAAGAGATGTCCGTGGGCGAAATCGTGGCGCAGACCGGCACCACGCAGAGCAACATCTCCCAGCATCTGGATCAGTTGCGCAACAAGAACATCCTGGCCTCGCGCAAGGAGGCCAACCGCGTCTACTACCGTATCCGCAACCAGCAGCTCCTGACCCTGATCCACACCATGCGCGACGTGTTGTGCCCGGCCAATCTGCAGGATCTGCCACGGCGCAAGTGAGCCCGGACCGCCTCGCCACCGGCCCGCGGCGGCCCGCGCGCGGGCGCTGAGCGCGGTGCTGTCGCGCATCTGGCTCGGATTCTTCTTCGTCTCGGGCCTGGCCGCCTTGTGGCGGTGGCTGGCGCGGGGCGACGCGGAAGTCTTCGGTCGCATCACCGCCGCACTTTACGAGATGGCGGGGCTGGCGGTGGAGATCTCCATCGGCCTGATCGGGCTGCTCTGCCTGTGGATGGGCCTGTTTCGCATCGCCGAGCGGGCGGGGCTGGTGGGGATGCTTGCGCGGGGGCTGGCGCCCCTGTTTCGCCGGCTGATGCCGGGGGTGCCCGCGGGCCACCCGGCGCTGGGCTCGGTGACCATGAATCTCGCCGCCAACGTGCTGGGTCTGGACAACGCGGCCACGCCCATGGGCCTGCAGGCGATGCGCGACCTGCAGCGACTCAACCCCGACCCGGGCACGGCCACCGACGCGCAAATCCTGTTCCTGGTGCTCAACACCTCCTCGGTCACCCTGATCCCGGTGACCGTGTTCCTGTTTCGCGCCCAGCAGGGCTCGGACGATCCCACGGCCGTGTTCCTGCCCATCCTCATCGCCACCACGGCCTCGACCTTGGCGGGCCTGTTCGCGGTGGCGTGGATCCAGCGCCTGCGGCTCTGGGACCCGGTGGTGCTGGCCTATTTCGGGGGGTTCGCGTTGTTGGCCGCGGCCCTGGCGAGCTGGCTGTCGGGGCTGGGGCCCGAGGCCCTGGCCGCCCGTTCCAGCCTGCTCGGCAACCTGCTGATCGTGGCCGTGGTGCTGGGGTTCCTGGGCGCCGGCGCGTGGCGGCGGCTGGACGTCTACGCCGAGTTCGTGTCGGGGGCCAGGCGGGGACTGGCCACGGCCGTGCGCCTGATCCCGTATCTGGTGGCGATGCTGGCAGCCATCGGCGCACTGCGGGCCAGTGGCGCGCTGGAGGCGGCGGTGGCGGCGGTGAAGGCCCTGGTGGCGGCCGCGGGGCTGGACACGGCCTTCGTGCCCGCCCTGCCCACGGGGCTGATGAAGCCGCTGAGCGGCAGCGGGGCGCGGGCCATGTTACTGGAGACCATGCACGCCCACGGGGTGGATTCCTTTCCGGCCACCGTGGCCGCAGTGATGCAGGGCAGCACCGAGACCACCTTCTACGTGCTCGCCGTCTACTTCGGCGCCGTCGGTATCCGCAACGGGCGACACGCCGTGGCCTGCGGGCTCATCGCCGATCTCGCCGGCCTGCTCACGGCCGTGTTGGTCTCCTACGCATTCTTCACGCCGTGAGGCGGGTCGAGCGCGGCCCGGCCTCAGGCGGCCAGCTCCCGGACCCGGGCGAGCACCTGCTCGGCGTGTCCCTTGGGCTTGACGTCCTCGAAGACGTGGCGGACGATGCCGTCCCGGTCGATGATGAAGGTGGTCCG
This sequence comes from Gammaproteobacteria bacterium, assembly GCA_026984215.1. GTDB lineage: Bacteria > Pseudomonadota > Gammaproteobacteria > JAJDOJ01 > JAJDOJ01 > JALVEU01. The sequence continues at coordinate 2,468 of JALSSO010000129.1, forward strand.
GGCGATCACTTCGTGCGTCCGGCCGTCCTTTTCCACTTGGCGCAGCACCCCGTAGGCGCGGCAGACCTCGCCGTCCACGTCGGCCAGCAGGCGGACCGCCAGGCCGTGCTTGTCGCGGAATGCCGCGTGGCTCATGCAGTTGTCGCGGCTGATGCCCATCACCTCGACGCCGGCCCGGTCGAATTCCGGCAGCAGGTCCGTGAACTCCAGGGCCTCCAGGGTACAGCCGGGGGTGTCGTCTTTGGGATAGAAGCATAGGACGACGTGACGTCGGCCGATGTATTCACTGAGTGAGACCTCGTTCATGTCGGCGTCCGGGAGCGTGAAGTCCGGCGCCGGCTGGCCTACCTGGATCATGTGCGTCTCCTCTCCCTCGGGTATCGGTATGCTGGCGGTGTGTTTTCCTGTACGTATTCAACACCGTGCCAAGTGGCGGCGCGGTGGCTGGAACTCAAGCTCGCCTCGCTCCCAGGGGCAGGCCTCGGGCCAGTCTGGGACGTTCGCCGTCCAGATCCATGGCCAGCCGCGCGATCCGCCTCTTGAGCGGTGTGACCGCGTCGGTCCAGTCCAGCCCCAGGCTGCGCAGCCGCGCCACCGGTCCCAACCGGCTGCCGAAGACGTGGCGAAACGCCTCCATCAACCGCAAGGTCGCCTCCACGTCCCCGCGCCGGGCGCGCTCGTAGCGCCGCAGCGCCGACAGCCGACCCGGGTCCGGTCTGCCCGCGATGCATTCGGCCAGCGTGGCCGCGTCGAGGATACCTAGGTTCACCCCCTGGCCGGCCAGGGGATGGACGACGTGCGCCGCGTCGCCGACCAGCGCGAGGCGGTGGCGTACATAGCGAGCGGCCCGCCCGCCCACCAGGGGGAAGGCCGCCCTCGGTCCCACCGTCTCCACGGCCCCCAACACGCCCTCGCTGGCGGCTTCCAGACGCGCGGCGAACGCCGCCTCGGGCAGATCCACCAGGGTCGCGGCCTCCTCCGGTGTGGTGGTCCAGACGATGGAGACCCAGTTCCCGGGCAGCGGCAGCAGCGCCAGCGGGCCGTCGGGCAGGAAGCGCTGGCGTGCGCAGGCGTTGTGGTGGTGGGCCATGCGCATGGGGCCCACCACGGCGTGTTGGTGAAAAGGTCTGTGCTCGAAAGCGATCCCGGCCCGCTCACGGATCTGCGACCGGGCCCCGTCGGCGGCCACCAGCAGGGCGGTGTCGACGGTCTGTCCCGAGGCCAACGTCACGCGGACGCAGCGGTTCCGCCACTCCACCTCGCGGACGGTGTCCGGACAGAACCGGGCGCAGCCCTCCAGGCGTTCGTGCAGGGCGGCGACCAGGACGTCGTTCTCCACGATGTGGCCCAGCCGCGGCTCAGTGACCTCCACGGCATCGAAGCGGATCCGCCCGCCACCCAGGGCGTCCCAGACCTCCATGCGCCGATAGGCGCAGGCCCGCCGCGCGACCACGCCTTCCCAGACGCCGAGCGTGCGCAGCACGGTCTCCACGCCCGGCGTGATGGCCGAGACACGCAATCCATACGGCCCGGCCCCGGCGTCTTCGCGCGGTGGGCGGGCCTCGACCAGCGCGACCCGCAGACCCGCCATGAGACAGGCCCGGGCCAGCGTAGCCCCCACCATGCCGCCACCGGCGATCACCAGATCGGCATGCATCGTTCGTCCTCTTGCAGCGGAACGCCGGCCACCAACCTGGGAACCGCCCCGTACAGGCCCATGCCCAGCCGGGCGAGCCGCCGCCTGAGCGGGGGAGCGAGGTCCAGTCCGGCGAGGGCGGCACTGCGCAGAGGGCCCAGCCCCGGCGTGGTGAACAGACGGGCCAGGGCGTCGGTGAAGCGGGCGGTGCGTTCGAGGTCCGCGGCGCAGCGGCGGGCGAATTGCTCCAGGATGCCATGCGCGCCCGGAGGCGCGCCGGCCCGCCACTGGCCGTAGAGCAGCTCCGCGAGCCAGGCGGTCTCGCGCAGGGCCAGGTTGAAGCCCTGGGCCGCCACCGGATGGAGGGTGTGGGCGGCGTTGCCCAGCAGGACCACGCGGCCGGCCACGTTGCGTTCGGCGCGCAGCATCCGCAGTGCGAAACGCTGCACCGGGCCGGCCACGCGCAGCCGGCCCAGCCGATGGCCGAAGGCCGCCTGCACGGCGACACCCAGACGCTCGGCTGGCTCGGTGGCCAGGCGGGCCGCATCCGCCTCCGGCCGCGACCAGATCAGGGTGCACTGCCGTGCACCGGCCGGCAGCAGGGCCAGGGGCCCGTCGGGGGTGAAGCGTTCATAGGCCACGCCCCGGGTTTCGCGGGCGGTCTCGAGCGTGCAGACCAGGGCCTGCTGGCCATAGTCGGTCACCTGTGCGGGGATGCCCAGGGCCTCGCGCAGCACCGACCGGGCCCCGTCGGCGGCCACCACGAGCCGGGCGCGCAGGTGGTCGCGGCCGCCCGTTCCCCCGTGCGCCGACACCGTAACGGTCACCCCGTGCGCGTCCTCGGCGAGGCCCGTGGCCCGCCAGCCGCGCAGGAGCGAGACCTGGGCCAGCGCATCGATCCGGGCATGCAGCGCATGCAGCAGGTCCTCGTGGTGAAGGACCTGCCCCAGGGTCGGGAGCCCGGTGTCTTCCGCCCGCAGCCGGACCACCCCGAAACGCCCCTGCTGGGAGACGTGTACCATGCGGATGGGCACGGCCCGCGGCGCGACCGCCTCCCACAGCCCGAGGGCCCGGAAGACGCGCTCCGACGAGGCGGACAGGGCGATGGCCCGGCGGTCGCCCGCCCCGCCCGGCTCCAGCACGCCGATGCGCCAGCCGGTCGCGCCCAGGGCGCAGGCCAGCGCGGCGCCGGCGAGCCCGCCGCCCGCCACCAGCACGTCGTAGTCGGGGTCGGTGGCCGCTGCGTCCATGGAATCAGGCGTCGGCTCCCACCAGCGCCTCGATCTCCGCCACACGCTTGGGCAGCGCCGCGGTGAGCACCTCACAGCCCTCCCGGGTGACCAGCACGTCGTCTTCGATCCGGATGCCGATGTTCCACCAGCGCCGGTCCACGCCCTCGCTGTCGGCGGGTACGTAAAGACCGGGCTCCACGGTGAGCACCATGCCGGGCTCCAACAGCCGCCACTGCTCGCCGATGCGGTAGTCGCCCACGTCGTGTACGTCCAATCCCAGCCAATGGCCGGTGCGGTGCATGTAGAAGCGCTTGTAGGCCTCGTTGCGGATCAGTTTGCGGACCTCACCCTCCAGCAGGCCGAGCTCCACGAGCCCGCGAGTGAGCACGCGCACGGCCGCCCGGTGCGGGTCGTCCCAGTGGTTTCCCGGCTTGACCTTGGCGATGGCGGCCTCCTGGGCGCGGAGCACCAGCTCGTAGAGCGCACGCTGCGCCTCGCTGAAGCGCCCGCCCACGGGCCAGGTGCGGGTGATGTCGGCGGCGTACCCCTCGCACTCGCATCCGGCGTCCACCAGCACCAGATCGCCTTCCTCCAGGCGTTCGGCATTGTCCGTGTAGTGCAGGATGCAGGCATTGGCCCCGCCGCCGACGATGGGGGGGTAGGAGGGGACCATGCCGGCGCGGCGGAAGACGTACTGGTATTCGGCCTCCAGTTCGTACTCGTACATTCCGGGTCGGCAGCGGCGCATGGCCCGTTCGTGGGCCGCCATGGAGACGCGGGCGGCCCGCCGCATGCGGGTGAGCTCGTAGCGCGATTTGAATAGGCGCATCTCGTGGACCACGTGGGCGAGTTCCACGAATTCGTGCGGGGCGTGGGCGCCGGCGCGGATCTTGGCGCGGATCTGATTCACCCAGCCGATGAGCCGATGGTCGAACTCGCTGTCCTCGCCCATGGTGTAGTAGACGCGCCGACGGTCCTCCAGCAGACCGGGGAGGATCTCGTCCATGTCGGCGATGGGGTAGGCGTCGTCGGCGCCGTAGTGCTCCATGGCCCCCTCCGGCCCCGCCCGCCGGCCGTCCCAGATCTCCTTCTTGGGGTCCCGTTCGCGGCAGAAGAGAATGTACTGGCCCTGTTTGCGTCCCGGGGCGAAGACGGCCACGGCCTCGGGTTCCGGGAATCCCGTGAGATACAGGAAATCGCTGTGCTGGCGGAAGGGATAATGCACGTCCCGGTTGCGCACCTGCTCGCGGGCCGCCGGCAGGATGGCGATGGAGTCGGGCGCCATCATGCGCAGCAGGGCACGCCGGCGGCGTTCGAATTCGCGTTGGCTCATGGCGGCGGCACCTCGCGCAGCGCGCGCATCTCCTCGTGCAGCATGAGCACGGCCATGCGCAGGTATTCGTACAGTTCCGCGAACGCCATCTCTTCCTCCTCGGCCTCGCCGTCGGCCCCTTGGGTTGGCGCCGCCCTGGAGATCTCGGCCAGATCTCCGAGCACCTCCCGCGCCGCCTCGGGCAGCGCCGCCCCCAGACCCCGGGTGCCCAGCGCGAAGCCCATGCCGAAGCCCTGCGCCCATTCGGCCAGGGCCCGGACCCGCTCCGCCAGGGGGGCTTCGTCGGGCGGCAGCCAGGGCGTGAAACCCAACAGCTCGTCGCGCAGCGCGTGGTGGGTGGCCTCGATCACGAGCTCCAGGGTCTTGCCGAGCCCCTCGGTGACGGCATCGGTCACTGCTGCGGGCCGGCCGAGGAGTTCGGCCGCCACCCGCCGTCCTGCGGGCGCGGTCCCGCCGGTGAGCCATCCGGTCACCAGTCCATGGACCGCCGATGGTTCCCAGGGGGCGCCGGCCCGCTCCAGTGCCCGCTCCAGTGCCTGTTGGGCGGTTTCGCTCATGGAGCCGATCATACCACCGGCTGTCGCTGGACCGTGTGCCTCGCATCCGGACCACCGGTTGCGAAGTGGGGCCCAAAAGGGATGCTTGTGGTTGACCGTTTCCAGAATCGGTGCCTAGTATTAGCGCCCATGGGAGACAAATCGCTCGAACAGGAGGCCGAGGCGCAGTTCAAGGCGCTGGAGGCCCGCATCGAATCGCTCATCCGCTGCTGCGAGCGGCTGCACGAGGAGAACCGCCTGCTACGCCGTCAGCAGGAGGCCCTCACCGTCGAGCGGGCGATGCTCATCGACAAGAACGAGAAGGCCCGGTCACGGGTGGAGGCGATGATCACCCGCCTCAAATCGATGGAGGACGCCCTGTGAGCGGGGAGCTCGTCCCGGTGACGGTGAGCATCCTGGGCAAGGAATACAAGGTGGCCTGTCCGCCCGAGGAGCAGTCGGCCCTGATCGCGGCGGCGACCTTCCTCGACGGACGGATGCGCGAGATCCGCGAGAGCGGCAAGGTGATCGGCAGCGAGCGGATCGCCGTGATGGCGGCCCTCAACCTGGCCCACGAGTTCCTGGACCAGCGTCAGGGGCGGATCAGGTTCTGCTCCGACATGAGCGAGCGGGTGCAGGCACTGAACACACGCATCGACCTCGCCATGCGGGCGATCGAGGCGGCCGACACATCCCGGGACTGAACCCCCGGCCGAGGCGGTTCAGCCGGACTCCGGCTGCTGTTCCAATCCCAGGATGAACGCCCACTGCTGCGGGGTGACAGGCATGACCGACAGCCGGTTGCCGCGGCGCACCAGCGCCAGCCCCTCGAGCTCCTCCTCCCGCTCTTTCAGTTCCCGAAGCGTCACGGGGCGGCGCAGCCGGCGTTCGAAGCGCACGTCCACCAGCCACCAACGCGGGTCGTCCGGGCGGCTCTTCGGATCGAAGTGTTTGTCCCGGGGGTCGAACTGGGTGGGATCGGGGTAGGCGGGGCTGGCTACGGAGACGATGCCCACGATGGCCGGTTCCTTGCAGTTGGAATGGTAGAAGAAGGCTTGGTCGCCCACCTGCATGTGGTCGCGCAGCCAGTTGCGCGCCTGGTAATTGCGCACACCGTCCCAGGGTTCCACCCCCACGCGCTCCATGTCGTCGATGGAGAACTCGCCGGGTTCGGATTTCAGAAGCCAGTAGCCCATGGGCGGCCGGGTCCGAGCGGGTGAGACGATCGAACAAAGAGGCGGACGCCCCGCCTGTGCCGTCGCCGACCTTCGACCTTGAACCGGAGGTTCAAGTGGGGGTTTCGTGTAGCATGTCAGGCTTCCCGCGGCAGTGGGCGGGTTTGCACAACCATGCTGCAGTTCCACCCCCCGGGTATGTCGATAGGCTCAAGGAATATACCCGGCGGCTGACGAACACTGCAGTTGCGTCCGCGACTCCATTGTAGGCCATGCCGTACCCGAGTGCTATCGACGTTCGTCGGTCCATGGCCCGGCGGTGAGACTTCGGACATCGTGCGTCATGCATAAAAAAAGCGCGGCCAAAAGAGGGAGCCGCGCCAATTACTACCACCAAGGGAGGATGGAGGAGTTGACCGAAACACCGCGATGTCGACGCCGTGTTTCAGCGTATGAGTATTTTCTGATATGGTTAACAGAATGTCAACCCCTCCCGATGGGGAAGGTGCGTTCGTCCCGCGGCGGGCGGGCTCAAATGCGCAACCGTTCCACCACCTCGCCGCCGCGCAGGTGGCGCTCGATGATCTCGTCGATGTCCGCCTCGGTTTCGTAGGTGTACCAGACGCCTTCCGGGTAGACCACCAGGACCGGGCCTTCGCTACATCGGTCCATGCAGCCGGCGAGGTTGATGCGCACGCCTCCCTGGCCGGTCAGACCCAGCTCCTTGGTGCGCCGTTTGGCGTAGTCACGCAGGGCGCGAGCGTCGTGGTCCTGGCAGCAATACCCATCTTCGCGCTCGTTCGTGCAGAAAAAGACGTGATACCGATAAAATGACATGCCGACTCCCGCATGATCTCCCAGCCGACTACAAGGCGATGGCCTCTTCGCCCCCCGCCACGGGGCGATCGCGACCGAACTCACCATTATACCGCGGGGTCCACCCTGGCGTTTGTCCGGGACCCTGGCCCCCACTCTACGGTTCATGCGTCCCGAGATGAACGCCGAGACGGATGGCCCGCGGGTTGATCTGGCGAAGGATCTGCACGAGGCCGGTCGATGCGTGCTGTGCGGCATGTGTCTGCCCGCCTGTCCCACCTACCGGCTGAAGCGGGAAGAGTCGGAATCCCCGCGCGGCCGGATCGCGCTGATGCGCGCCCTGGCCCGTGGGGCGCTGACTCCCGTACCGGGCGTCCTGCGGCATCTGGATACCTGTCTGGAATGCCGGCGTTGCGAGACGGTGTGTCCCGCGCAGGTGCCTTTTGCGCGTCTGATGGACCGGGTGCGTGCCCACGCCCTGGCCCGGCGCCCGGCCCGGGAGCGCTGGAAGCTGGCGGCGTTGCGGATGCTGTTGCTCAGGCCCTTGCTGTTGCGGGCGTTGCGCCCGGTGGGGACGGGCGTGGGGATCCTCCGCCGCGCCCGCCTCTGGCCGCTGCGTCGGCCGCGGACACTGGCCTTGTTCCCTCCGGCGCGCCCCCGTCCGCGCGCGCCTGCGGTGGGCGCACCAACGGGGCCCGTGGTGGCCTTGTTCCGTGGCTGCGTGGCGGAATTCGCCGACACGGACACCCTCTCGGCGGCCCGGTTGCTGCTGCGCGCGGCGGGTTTTGGGGTGGTGGAGCCCGCGGGGCAGGCGTGCTGCGGCGCCCTGCACCAGCACGCCGGCGACCCCGCCTCGGCCCAGGCGTTGCTGCGGCGCAACCGCGAGCGTTTCGCGCGTGTTTCCTGCGAGGTGGTGGTCTCGGCCGCCACCGGTTGTGGCGCGTGGATCATGGAGGCGGGTGGGGAGGAGGGCTCCGCTTTCGGTCGCCCCCACCGGGACATCGTGCAGTTCCTGGGGACCACCCCCTGGCCGCGCGCGGTGCGGTTGCAGCCCGCGAGCGGCCGAGTCTTCGTACACGCCCCGTGTAGCCTGGAACAGGCAGGCGCCAGCCTGCAGGCGATGCTGGACCTGCTGCGGCGCGTGCCGGGGGTCGAGTGGGTCACCGACGGGGCGGGGCGGGGATGTTGTGGTGCCGCGGGTCGCTACATGCTCACGCATCCCGGTGAGTCCGACGCCTTGGTGGACGGCTTGGTGCACCGGATTCTCGAGACCGGCGCGCAGCGGGTGGTGACGGCGAACATCGGCTGTCGCCTGCACCTGGAGGCGGCGTTGCGCCGCGCCGGGTGGCGCGGCGAGGTGCTGCATCCGGTCACTTTTCTGGCGCGCCGGCTCGAAGGGCCCGGTCCCGGCTATACTGAACGCCGGGATTCCTGACTCCGGGTGCCGACGAACCATGACCGCACGACGCCACTACACGCTGACCGACCGGTTCCTCATGGCGGTGGACCAGGCGCTGCGCACGGTCCATGCGCCGCCGCGCACCACCGGGCGCCCCTATCCCGCCGAGGGGATCCCGGAGGCGGAGATGAGTCCCGCCGAACGTGACCGTTCCGCGCGCCTCATGCGGGTGGATCACGCGGGCGAGGTGGCCGCGCAGGGACTCTATCAGGGTCAGGCGCTGTTCGCCCGCGACGAGCGGGTCAAGGATCAGATGTTGCAGTCCTCGGAAGAGGAGAACGACCATCTGGCCTGGTGCGAGCGCCGGCTGCAGGAGCTGGGTTCACGCACGAGCCATTTGGGGCCCTTCTGGTATACCGGCTCCTACGCCATCGGGGCGCTGGCCAGCCTGGCCGGCGACCGCTGGAGCCTGGGTTTCGTGAAAGAGACCGAGAACCAGGTGGTGGAGCACCTCGACGACCATCTGCGGCGGCTGCCGCCGCAGGACGGGCGCAGCCGGGCGATCCTGGAGCAGATGAAAATCGACGAAGGCCATCACGCCTACAAGGCGCATCTGGCCGGAGCGGCGGATCTGCCCCGCCCCGTGAAAGGGCTGATGCGGCTCACTTCCAAGCTGATGACGAACACTGCCTACTGGATTTGACCGGCCGGGCTCGCTGCGCCGCCAGGGACGGCACGTGGCACAGTCGGTGAGGGGTCCAACAGCCTGCCGAACCCCGGCGGGGGCGCTTCAGAAGGCCATGTTGCGTCCGGAGAAGATCTCGGCCATCTCCCGGCGTAGCCGCGACTCGATGTCTTTCAGCTCCTCGGGGCCGTATTCCTCCCGGCCGCGGCCGAACAGGTATTCGTCGATGTCGAAGTCGCGCAGGATCATCTTGGTGTGGAAGAGGTTCTCCTGGTGCATGTTCACGTCCACGGTCTGATAGCGTTCCAGCGTGTCGCGGGACATGAAGTCCTGGATCGACGAGATCGGGTGGTCGATGAAATGCTTGCGGCCCCGGACGTCTCGGGTGAATCCCCGTACGCGGTAATCCACGATGACGATGTCGGAATCGAAGCTGTGGATCAGGTAGTTCAGCGCCTTGAGCGGTGAGACCCGGCCGCAGGTGGACACGTCGATGTCGGCGCGGAAAGTGCTGATGCCGCCATCGGGATGCCGTTCCGGATAGGTGTGCACCGTGACGTGGCTCTTGTCCAGGTGCGCCACCACCGCCTCGGGCAGTGGGCCGGGCGTGCTGTCGGCCGACCCGGCCAGGCCGGGGTCTTCCTCGGCGATCAGCATGGTTACGCTGGCCCCGCGCGGTTCATAGTCCTGCGTGGCGATGTTGAGGATGGTGGCGCCGATGATGTCGGTGACGTCCCGAAGGATCCGCGTCAGGCGCTCGGCGTTGTAGGCTTCGTCGATGTAGGCCAGGTATTCCTCCTGGTGGGCCGGGGTGGCCGCGTAGCACACATCGTAGATGTTGAAGCTCAGCGATTTGGTGAGATTGTTGAATCCGTAGAGCTTGAGCTTGTCCTGGTGTTGCCCTGCCACGATGAGCTCCATCGCCTTCTCAGACTTCTTCGATCTCGACCTCGTGGGTGATGTCGGCGGTCTTCGCCAGCATGATCGAGGCCGAGCAGTACTTCTGCGCGGAGAGCTCGACGGCCCGCTCCACCTGCGCCGGGGACAGCCCACGGCCCCGGACGAGATAGCGCAGGTGAATGGCCGTGAAGACCGCGGGTGGGTCGGCCGCGCGCTCGGCTTCCAGCCGAACCTCGCAGTCGATCACCGGCTGGCGCGCCTTCTTGAGGATGTGCACGACATCGAAAGCGGTGCAGCCGCCGAGCCCCAGGAGCATCATCTCCATGGGCCGGATGCCCACGTTGCGCCCACCGTGTTCCGGAGGCCCGTCCATCACCACGGCGTGTCCGCTGCCCGCCTCGCCCACGAACGTCATGTGGTCCAGCCATTTGACTCTCGCCTTCATGAAAGGCGTCCCTCCAACAGGCCGCTGAAAAACCGCTGCGATGTGCGCCGCTCGTCATCTCGCCTGTCGTCTGGAGCGGCCTCCGTTGTCGCGTGCGTGCGCCCTGCACCCGCACTGCTGGCGACGTTTTTCAACCGGCTTCCCAGGGTTTTGTCGCGCACATCGGGCGCGACACCTTAGGCAAAGCGCCCGAGGCACGCAATGCCCCGGCGACGGACGGGGGCATCTGGGACTTTGAGCAGTGCATCACGGAATCGACAAAGGCCCTCGATTTTCCTAGACTCGACACTCCAATCCCTTACTCGCAGGCGTGGTTCTCGATGAGCAAGCTCCCGGTGACCCATCCGCTGTCGAATCCCGTGATCGACCAGTTCATCACCCTGTGCCACAAGAAGAAGTACCCGAAGGGCGCGACCATCATCCACGAGGGGGACGAACCGCAAACGCTCTACTATATCATTTCGGGTTCGGTGCGTGTCCTCGTGGAGGACGAAGAAGGCCGCGAGATGGTGCTGGCCTACCTGAACAAGGGGGATTTCTTCGGGGAGATGGGCTTGTTCGGAAGCGAGGCGCGCAGCGCCCGGGTGGTGGCGCGCGAGGCGAGCGAGGTGGCCGAGATGAACTATCCCACCTTCCGGGATCTGGCGCAGAAGAATCCCAAGATCCTCTTCATGCTGGCCTCCCAGCTCGCCGCCCGGCTCCGGTCCACCAGCCGGCGCATGGCGGATCTGGCCTTCCTCGACGTCACCGGCAGGATCGCCCGCACGCTGCTGGATCTGGCCCGTCAACCCGACGCCATGACACACCCGGACGGTATGCAGATCCGCATCACCCGCCAGGAGATCGCCAAGATCGTGGGTTGTTCCCGCGAGATGGCCGGCCGCGTGCTCAAGGAGCTGCAGGAACAGGGCCTGATCTGGGCCCACGGCAAGACGGTCGTGGTCTACGGGACGCGCTGAGGCATCAGCCGCCGGCTCCGAACAGGGCCTCCAGGGCCCTGCCGGGTGCCTCCGCGCGCATGAAGGCCTCGCCCACCAGGAAGGCGCCCACGCCGGCCTGGCGCATGCGCCCCACGTCCTCGCGGGTGTGGATGCCGCTCTCGGTGACCACCAGCGGGCCGTTGGGGATGCGGGGCAGCAGCTCCAGGGTGGTCTCGATCCGGGTCTCGAAGCTGCGCAGATCGCGGTTGTTGATGCCGATCAGATCGGCGCCCAGGGCCAGCGCACGCTCCAATTCGGCGGCATCGTGCACCTCCACCAGCGCGTCCATGCCAAGGGCACGGATCTGACCATGGAGGGCGCTCAGCTCCCGGTCGTCCAGGGCGGCCACGATGAGCAACACGCAGTCGGCTCCGAGCACGCGTGCCTCGGTCACCTGATAAGGATCGATGATGAAGTCCTTGCGCAGCACGGGCAGCCCCGAGGCGGCGCGCGCCCGCTGCAGGTAGCGGTCATCACCCTGGAAGAAGTCCCGGTCCGTGAGCACCGACAGGCAGGCCGCGCCGTGGCCGGCGTAGTCGCGGGCGATGGCCTCCGGGTCGAAGTCCTCGCGCAGCACCCCCTTGCTCGGCGAGGCCTTCTTGATCTCGGCGATCACCGCCGGCCGGCCGGACCGGATCCGGTCTTCCAGCGCCCCGCGAAAGGGGCGCGGCGCGGGGGCTCCGGCAAGCCGCGCCTCCAGCGCATCGCGGGGGAGGGTCGCGGAGCGCTCGGCCACCTCCGCGCGCTTGCGCGCCAGGATGCGTCGCAGGATGTCCGGCGTGTCGTTCATGCGCCCGTCAGCTCTTGCGTGAGGGCCACCAAGCGCCCGAGCACCCCCGCGGCCCGTCCCGAGTCGATGGCATCCATGGCCCGCGCCACGCCCGCGGCCAGATCGGGGGCCAGCCCCGCCGCATGGATCGCCGCCCCGGCGTTGAGGGCCACGATGTCCCGTTCCGGACCCGGACGGCCGCTCAGGGCGCGCCGGATGCGCTCCAGGCTTTGCGCCGCGTCGGCCACGCGCAGGGCCTCCAGCGGTGCGCGCCGCAGGCCGAAGTCCTCGGGCCGGATCGTGTAGCCGCGGATCTGCCCGGAACGCAGTTCGGCCACGTGGGTTTCGGCGCCGATGCTGATTTCGTCCAATCCGTCGGCGGCGTGCACCACCAGGACGTGGCGGCTGCCCAGCCGGCGCAGCACCTCGGCCAGGGGTTCCAGCCAGTGCCGATCGAAGACCCCGAGCACCTGGTTGGGGGCGCCGGCCGGGTTGGTGAGCGGCCCCAGCAGGTTGAACATCGTGCGCACGCCCATCTCTCGGCGCGGGCCGATGGCGTGTTTCATGGCGCCGTGATGGGCCGGGGCGAACAGGAAGCCCACGCCCACCTCCTCGATGCAGCGGGCCACCTGTGCCGGGCCGAGCTCCAGTCGCACGCCGGCGGCCTCGAGCACGTCGGCCGAGCCCGACCGGCTGGACACGGATCGGTTGCCGTGTTTCGCGACCCGGGCCCCGGCCGCCGCCGCCACGAAGGCTGCGGCGGTGGACACGTTGAAGGTGCCGGAGGCGTCGCCTCCGGTGCCGCAGGTGTCCACCAGGTGTTCGGTGGGCACCTCCACTCGGGTGGAGAGCGCGCGCATGACGCGCGCGGCGGCCGTGATCTCCGGCACCGTTTCGCCCTTCATGCGCAGGCCGATCAGGAAACCGGCGATCTGCGCCGGGGTCGCCTCACCGCCCATCACGGCGCACATCACGGACTCCATCTGGGTCTCGTCCAGATCCCGGCGCTCGACCACGGCGGCGATGGCTTGCTTCATGTCCATTGCGGGCGTCCCTCAGAGGCGCAGAAAGTTGGCCAGCAGCGCGTGCCCGTGGCGGGTGAGGATGGATTCGGGGTGGAACTGCACCCCGAAGGTGGGGTGCTCCACGTGCCGCACCCCCATGATCTCGTCGCGCCGGTCCGCCGCATCCAGCGTCCAGGCGGTCTCGCGCAGGCAGTCGGGCAAGCTCGCCCGCTCGACCACCAGGGAGTGGTACCGGGTCGCCTCGAAGGGGTTGTCGATGCCGGCGAACAGGTCCCGGCCATGGTGATGGATCATGGAGGTCTTGCCGTGCATGATCTCGCGGGCGTGGACGATGCGCCCGCCGAAGGCCTGTCCGATGGTCTGGTGCCCCAGGCAGACGCCCAGCAGGGGAAGGCGGCCGCTGTAGCGGCGCACCACCTCCAGGGAGATGCCGGCTTCGTTGGGCGTGCAGGGTCCCGGAGAGAGGACGATCCGCTCGGGGCGCAATGCGTCGATCTGCTCGGCGGCGATCTCGTCGTTGCGCACCACCCGCACCTCGGCGCCCAGCTCGCCCAGATATTGGACCAGGTTCCAGGTGAACGAGTCGTAGTTGTCGATCATGAGGATCATCGCGATCCCTCCAGATCGAGTCCGCGCTCGGCCAGGGCGGCGGCACGCATCACGGCGCGGGCCTTGTTGAGCGTCTCGGTCCATTCGTTTGCGGGCACCGAGTCGTAGACGACGCCGGCGCCGGCCTGGACATGGATCTCGCCCGCTCGCAGCACCGCCGTGCGGATGGCGATGGCCGTGTCCATGTTGCCGTTCCAGGCGATGTAGCCCACCGCGCCCGAGTACACCCCGCGCTTGACGGGTTCCAGCTCGTCGATGATCTCCATGGCACGGATCTTGGGGGCCCCGGAGACGGTGCCGGCCGGAAAGGTGGCCCGCAGCACGTCCATGGCCGTCAGTCCCGGCCGCAGGCGTCCGCGCACGTTGGAGACGATGTGCATGACGTGTGAGTAACGCTCCACCACCATCTGTTCGGTGACCTCGACGCTGCCGATCTCGCACACGCGCCCCACGTCGTTGCGGCCCAGGTCGATGAGCATCAGGTGCTCGGCCCGTTCCTTGGGGTCGGCCAGCAGCTCCCGCTCCAGGGCCCGGTCCTCGGCGTCGGTGTGTCCGCGGGGCCGGGTGCCGGCGATCGGCCGGACCGTCACCTCGCCGCCCTCCAGGCGCACCAGGATCTCGGGGGAGGAACCCACCACGTGAAAGTCACCCAGGTTCAGGTGATAGAGATAGGGTGAGGGGTTGAGGTAGCGCAGCGCCCGGTACAGGTCGATGGCCTCGGCATGATAGGGGGCCGTCAGGCGTTGCGAGAGCACCACCTGCATGACGTCGCCGTCGACGATGTATTCGCGCGCCCGGCGCACGGCGGCCTGGAACCCCGCCTCGGTGAAGCCGGAGACGAAGTCGGCCTCGGTCACCTCGCGGGCGGGTTGCGGTTCGGCATAGGCCTGGCCCGAGCGCAGCCGCGCATGCAGCGCCTCCAGGCGGCGCTGACCCTCGGCCCAGGCGCCGGGTTCGCGCGGATCCACGTGCACCACCAGGTACAGGCTGCCCGAGACGTTGTCCAGGACCACCAGCTCTTCGCTGAGCATCAGCAGGATGTCCGGCGTGCCCAATGCGTCGGGTTTATCCACCCCCGCCAGGCGCGGCTCGATGTAGCGGATCGTCTCGTAGCCGAAATAACCCACCAGTCCCCCGGTGAAGCGGGGCAGGCCCGCCACGGCCGGGACCCGGCAACGGGACCGGAAGGCGTCGATCCAGGCCAGGGGATCGGCGGTCTCGACCCGCTCCTCCACCGCGCCGTCGCGTTCCACCGTGACCGTGTGGCCGTGCACCCGGATCACATGCCGGCTCGGCAGGCCCACGATGGAGTAGCGGCCCCATTTCTCCCCACCGTGGACGGACTCGAACAGGTAGCTGTAAGGGGCGTTGGCGAGTTTCAGATAGGCCGAAAGCGGCGTGTCGAGATCCGCGAGCACCTCTCGCACCAGCGGCACCCGGGTGTAGCCCTCGCTGGCGAAACGCTCCAGATCGGCGGGGGTCAGGCGGCCCATCTCAGGCGGCGGCCCTCAGCAGCCCCGGCAGCTCGGCCAGCGAGTCGATGACGGCGTCGGGTCGTTCCAGGCGGATGTCCTCGCCGTGGTTGTAACCGTAGGAGACGCAGACGACGGCGAAGCCCGCGGCGCGGGCGGCCTTCACGTCGCTGCGCGAATCGCCCACCATGAGCGATTCCCGTGGATCGGCGCCCAGTCGTTCGGCGGCATGGAGGAGTGGGGCGGGGTCCGGTTTTTTCCGGGGCAGGGTGTCGCCGCTGACCACGATCTGGAAATAGTCGCCGATGCCCAGGTCGCGCAGCAGGGGCAGGGTGAAACGCTCGGCCTTGTTGGTGACCGCCCCCAAGCGCAGGCCCAGGCCCCGCAGTCCCTCCAGCCCCTCGCGCACGCCGGGATAGAGCTTGGAGCGCTCGGCGGTGTTCTCGGCGTAACAGTCGAGGAACACGGGCAGCGCCCGGGCATAGAGCGCCGGGTCCGGCTCGGTCTCCATCTCGCCGGTGAGGGCGCGCTTGACCAGGCGTTCGACGCCATTGCCCACCCAGGTCCGAACCTTCTCCTCGCTCCAAGGCTCGCGGCCCAGGGATCGCATCATCTCGCCCACGCAGTAGGCCAGGTCGGGCACGCTGTCCACCAGCGTGCCGTCCACGTCGATCAGCACCATGCGCGGTGCGAAGCCTCGTGTGGTCATGGTGTTCAGCCGCCGGCCTTGGCCAGCTCCTCGCGCATGGCCCGGATCACGCCGTCGTAGCGGTTCGGATCCTCGTCGCGGGCGGCGCCGAAGATGGCCGATCCGGCCACGAAGGTGTCCGCCCCGGCCTCCTTGATCTCGCGGATGTTGTCCACCTTCACGCCCCCGTCGATCTCCAGGCGGATGTCCAGACCACTGTCGTCGATGCGGCAGCGCGCCTCGCGCAACTTGGTGAGCGCCGAGGGGATGAATTTCTGGCCGCCGAAACCGGGGTTGACCGACATGAGCAGGACCATGTCCACCTTGTCCATCACGTAGTCGAGGTAGTCCAGCGGGGTCGCCGGATTGAACACCAGCCCGGACTTGCAGCCCTGCTCGCGGATGAGCTGCAGCGTGCGGTCGATGTGCTCGGAGGCCTCGGGGTGGAAGGTGATGTAGGTGGCGCCGGCCTTGGCGAAGTCGGGAATGATGCGATCCACCGGCTTGACCATCAGGTGCACGTCGATGGGCGCGGTGACCCCGTGCTTGCGCAGCGCTTCGCAGACCAGGGGGCCGATGGTCAAATTGGGGACGTAATGGTTGTCCATCACGTCGAAGTGAACGATGTCGGCGCCGGCGGCCAGCACGTTGTCCACCTCCTCGCCGAGGCGCGCGAAATCCGCCGACAGGATCGAGGGCGCGATCAGGTCCGGTTGGGCCATGGAAACCACCTTATCGTTGGAAAACTGACGGAACCGGCTAATGTACTCGATCGGCGGGCGTTTTGTAACAGCAGCCGGCCGGGGAAGCGCCGTGGCGCTCCCGGCCCGCAGCGGATCGGGTCGTACGCCACCGCCCGATGGCATCCTTGCGCCGGCGCGCGTGGTATGGGGCCGGCACATCGGTCACACTATGGGCTTTTCACCGGTCGAAAGGAGGTGTTCATGCTGGGAGTCGCGCTCGTGCTGCACGTGCTGGCCACCGTGGTGTGGGTGGGCGGCATGTTCTTCGCCCATCAGTGCCTGCGGCCGGCCGCGGTGGCCGTGCTGGAGCCGCCGCACCGGCTACGCCTGTGGCGGGACACGTTCGGCCACTTCTTCCCGTGGGTGTGGGCCTGTGTGGTGGTGATTCTCGGCACCGGGCTGTGGATGATGTTCCGCTCCTTCGGAGGCTTTCAGGCGCCACCGTACGTGCACGTCATGTTCGGGGTCGGCCTGCTGATGATGGCCATCTTCATGCACGTGTTCTTCGCGCCCTACCGGCGCCTGATACGCGCCGTGGAGGCGCAGGACTGGCAGGCGGGGGGGCGGGCGCTGGCGCAGATCCGGACGCTGGTGGGGATCAATCTGGTGCTGGGCCTGACGGTGACCGCCGTGGCGGTGGGCGGGCCTCACTACCTCGCTTGATACGGCCCAAAAATTTGGCCCGAAACGCCGATGGCCCGCCGAGGCGGGCCATCGGTTGCGCCGGCGGTCGGCCTTACTTGCAGGAGAGGCTGGAGTAGTACGCCGCCAGATTCTCGATGTCCGCATCGGACAGCGGGGCGGCCATGGCGCTCATGGTCGGATCCTTGCGGGCGCCGGACTTGAAGTCCTTGAGCTGCTTGACCAGATAGGCCTCTTTCTGACCCGCGAGGTTCGGATAGTTGGGCACGGCGCTCACGCCGTTGGCACCGTGGCATCCGGCGCAGGCCGCCGCCTTGGCCTTGCCCGCGGCGGCGTCGCCGGCCATGACGGCGCCGCTGGCGGCGGCCAAGGCAACGGCACCCAGGGTCACTGCGAACTTCTTCATGCTCATACTCCTCTTCGGTCGAACGTCCCCGACGCGGGCGGCCGCCTGCGTCGGGGGCTCAAAAACGGGGCGCACAATCCTATCACAAACCGGCCGGATAAGGCGCCATTATGCGGCGATGGGGAGATTTTAGTACCCGATCCAGGGCAATCCCTTAGAATTCCTAACCATTTTCGCGTTCCTTGCCGGACGCCGGCTGCCTGTGGAAACACCGTAACGAGCCGCCCCTGGCGGATTCATTCGGGGGTTTCCCCGCCGGCCCAGTGCGGAACCCCAGGCCATTCAATCGACGGGAGACGCTCTAATGATCAAGCCGTACGGGTCTGACACCCTGAATCCGCTGTTCGTCTACGACCCCAAGGAGCACGACGAGCTGATGCGCGAGGCGGAGAACCTGCCTTCGCTGATGCTGAACTCGGCGGCGGCCGGCAACGCCGTCATGCTGGGCGGGGGTTATTTCAATCCGCTGACCGGTTACATGAATCTGGCCGACGCCTTGAGCGTGGCCGACACCATGAAGACCACCGAGGGCCTGTTCTGGCCGGTGCCGATCCTGAACCTCACCCACAACGTGGAGGCCATCGAGGGGGCCAAGCGCATCGCCCTGCGCGACCCCAACGTGGAGGGGCATCCGATCCTGGCGGTGCAGGACGTGGAGGCCATCGAGGAGGTCTCCAAGGACGAGCTCACGCACATGGCCGAGAAGATCTTCGGCACCACGGACACCGAACACCCCGGCGTCAACACGTTCATGAATCTGGGCGAGTTCGCCATCTCCGGTCCGATCCAGGTGCTGAGTTTCAGCTACTTCCAGACGGAGTTCCCGGACACCTTCCGTACCGCCGTGGAGATCCGCAACGAGATCGCCGAGCGGGGCTGGAAGAAGGTGGTGGCCTTCCAGACGCGCAATCCCATGCACCGCGCCCACGAGGAGCTCTGCAAGATGGCCATGGAGCGCACCGGAGCCGACGGTCTGGTGATCCACATGCTGCTCGGGCGACTCAAGCCCGGTGACATTCCCGCGCCGGTGCGCGACGCCGCCATCCGCAAGATGGTGGAGTTGTATTTCCCGCCCAACTCGGTCATGGTCACCGGCTACGGTTTCGACATGCTCTATGCCGGACCCAAGGAGGCCCTGCTGCACGCCGTGTTTCGCCAGAACATGGGGGCCGACGTGTTCATCATCGGCCGCGACCATGCTGGCGTGGGTGACTACTACGGTCCTTTCGAGGCCCAGGAGATCTTCGACAAGGTGCCCGAGGGGGCGCTCCAGATCGAGATCTTCAAGGCCGACCACACGGCCTATTCCAAGAAGCTCGGCAAGGTGGTGATGATGCGCGAGGCGCCCGATCACACCAAGGACGACTTCATCCTGCTGTCGGGCACCAAGGTGCGCGAGATGCTGGGCCAGGGGATCGCCCCGCCGCCGGAGTTCTCCCGCCCGGAGGTGGCCGAGATCCTGATGAACTATTACAAGTCCTTGCAAAAGTGACACCCGCCCGCCGGCGGGCGAATATGCAGGTGACCGGGCCCCGCCTTGTGCGGGGTCTTTCCATTGGAGGTGCGCCCTCACCAAGGGCGGGGCGCGCCACGGCTTATCGGTCAGTCCGGTAGGAGTCCGGTGAGGACTTCCACGTAGCGGGCCGGCGCGGCACCGTAGGGGATCAGACCCGCCACGGCGCCGTCGGGCCCGATCACGTAGGTCTGGGCGGAATGGTCCACCGCGTAGTTTTCGGGATCCTTCTCGTTGGGGACCTTGACCGCAATGGCCCGATATTGCTTGAGGACCCGTTGGATCTGCTGCGGTGTGCCGGTCACCCCGATGAAGTGGGGATCGAAATAGTGCACGTATTCGGCGAGATGCCGGGGCGTGTCCCGCTCGGGGTCCACGGAGACCATGATCACCTGCACCCGCCGGCGCAGGTCCTCCGGCAGCTTTCGCAGGGCTTCGGCGATGGTCGCCAGCGTGGTGGGGCAGACGTCCGGGCAGAAGGTGTAGCCGAAATACAGCAGCACGGCCTTGCCGCGGAAATCCGCCAGCGACACCGGGCCCGAATCGGATTGCAGTGTGAAGTCCCCGCCCAATCCGGGATAGCGTGTTTGGGGGCGCTCCAGTTTGCCAGTCCACAACGCCACGCCGGCCCCGAGGGCCAGGGCCCCGAGCGCCAGCGCGCCCGCCAGCAACCACCGGGGAAAAGGGAGCGTGCGGCGCGGAGGTTCCGCCATCAATGCTTCATTCCGTGGTGGCCGTCTCGGGCGGCGTCATGCGGCTCGATGGGCCGTACCTCGGGCTCCAGATCGATCCGCGTGCCATCCTCCAGAACCAAGGTGAGATGGATCCGGTCGCCGGGTTTCAGCGCCCGCTTCAACCCGATGAGCATGATGTGATAGCCCCCGGGCTGGAAGGCGACCCGTCCCGCGGCCGGGATCTCCACCCGTTCCACCTCGCGCATGCGCATGACACCTTGATCGTGGACGTGTTCGTGGAGCTCGGTGTGTTCGGCCGCGTCGGATTCGGCCGCCACGATGGCGTGGGGTGTGTTCCCATGATTGACGGCGACGAAAAAGGCCGCGGTGACCCGCTGGCCCGGTGGCACGGCCCGCACATACGCATCCTCGATGCCGACCTCACTGGCGCGGGCGTCGGCCGGCGGTCCCCACGAACACAGCAGTAGCACGGACAACAACGCAACGAAGGGCAAGGCACGCATGACAGATCACCTCCGGCTCAGGTCAGGTGGGGTGGGGCGACGTCGTGTGGCAGAGCGACGGCCCCTATAATTCGATGGCCGAAGATAGCACACCACCCCGGGGAGGTGACATGAGCAAGACGCTGTTCGAAAAGATCATCGATGGCGAGATTCCCGCAGACCTTCTCTACGAGGACGAGCACTGCGTGGCCTTCCGGGACGTCAATCCCCAGGCGCCCTTCCACGTGCTTCTGGTGCCGCGCAAGCCCATCGCTCGTCTGAGCCACGCCAACGCGGAGGATGTGCCCCTGCTCGGCCACCTGCTGGTGGTCGCGCCCCGTATCGCGCGCGAGCACGGTCACGACGATTTCCGCGTGGTGATCAACAACGGCCCCACGGCCGGGCAGTCCGTCTACCACCTGCATCTGCATATCCTGGCCGGCCGCGCCATGGGTTGGCCGCCGGGCTGACCGCGTGGATGGGGGCCCCGCGTCCCGGGAGGGGTGAGGACGTGGCGCAGCCGCGGCGCAAGGCGGAGGCTGGCGCGCCCGAGAGGATTCGAACCTCTGACCTTTGGCTCCGGAGGCCAACGCTCTATCCAGCTGAGCTACGGGCGCGTGGCGGGCGCAATCATAACGCCCTGCGCGCGGGGCGTCCATGCCATTGGTGGGTGTCCGTTCCGTTGGCTATAATTGATCGGTTTTTGGGTGATTTCATGTCATTGGTCGTATCGAGGGGGTGTCCGTGACCGACAAACAGTTCATGGGGGTGTTCATCGGCGTGCTGGGGTTCCTGATTCTCCTGGCCGTGGTGATCTTCTTCATCGCACAGGGGCTCAGCCCGGAGAGTGGGAATCTCCAGGATCCCTTGGTACGCAAGGCGGTCGAGCAGCGTCTGGAGCCCGTGGGTGCGGTGTATGTGGGCGAGGTGCCCAAACCGAGCGCCAGCGCCGAGAAAAGCGCGCCCGCCGCGAGCGGGCCGGCCCTGGCCGACGGCAAATCGGTCTACGAAGCCGTCTGCATGGGATGCCATGGCACGGGGGCCGCCGGTGCGCCCAAGTTCGGCGATGCCGCCGCCTGGGCGCCGAGGCTCCAGGCGGGCAAGGACGCCTTGTACCAGTCCGCCACCCAGGGCAAGGGTGCGATGCCGCCCAAGGGCGGGCGGGCGGATCTGAGCGACGACCAGGTCCGGATGGCCGTCGATTACATGGTCCAGGCGGCCCAGTGAGTCATTGGTGGGGTGCGCCAGCGGGTCCCCGCACGGCCGGGCCGGTCACAACAGGCGGTCGAGCGTGCGGTAGCTCACGGCCTCGCCCACATGGGCGGGCGTGATCCGGGGCGCGCCGGCCAGGTCGGCGATGGTGCGGGCGATTCGCTGGATGCGGTGGCAGGCGCGCATGGACAGGCGGAAGCGCCGCGCGGCCTGTTCCAGCAGGGCGAAGGCCTCCTCATCCAGGGCGGCATGGGTGTCGATGTCTCCGGGCGGCAGGTCGCCGTTCAGACAGCCTTGACGCGCCCGCTGCCGCGCCTGAGCGCGCACCACCCGTTCCCGCACCACCCGGCTGGGCTCGCCCGGTGGCAGATTGCGCAGTTCACCGGGCGATTGCCGGCCCACCAGCACATGCAAGTCGATGCGGTCCAGTAGCGGGGCCGACAGGCGCGAAAGGTGGCGTTGCCGCTGTTCGGTGGTGCACTGGCAGCGCGCCCCCAGATCGCAGTCGTAGCCCTTGGGGCAGGGGTTCAGAGCCAGGACGAGCTGGAATCGGGCGGGAAACTCCGCCCGTTGGGCCGCGCGGGCGATGGCGATGCGTCCGGTCTCCAGCGGTTCGCGCAGGGCGTCCAGGGCGCGCCGGTCGAATTCCGCCGCTTCGTCCAGGAAGAGCACGCCCCCGTGCGCCAGGGAGATCTCCCCCGGCCTGGGATGGGGTCCGCCGCCCACCAGGGCCGCGGCCGATGCGGTGTGGTGCGGCGCGCGAAACGGGCGGCGCCGCCAGGTGCCTTCGGAGACCGGGTCTCGGCCGGCCACCGAGGCGACGGCCGCCGCCTCGAGGGCCTCTTCGTCACTCATGGGGGCGAGCAGGCCGGGCAGGCGACTGGCCAGCAGGGTCTTGCCCGTTCCCGGCGGCCCCACCATGAGCAGGTGGTGGCGGCCGGCAGCGGCGATCTCCAAGGCACGCCGGGCCTGGGGCTGACCGCGCACGTCGGCGAGATCCGGTCCCTCCGGGTCCCGTGCCTCGGGGACCTCGGCGGGCTGCGCCTGCGCCAACGGCCGTTCTCCGCGCAGGTGGGCGCAGACTTCCAGCAGGTGATCCGCAGCCAGCACCCGGGCCGACCGCGCCAGTGCGGCCTGCGGCGCGCTGGCCGCGGGCAGGCAGAGGGCCCGATCGGCGGCGCAAGCCCCCAGGGCAGCCGGCAGGGCCCCGCTGACGGGCCGCAGATCACCGGAGAGGCTCAGTTCCCCCATGAACTCCACCTCGTCCAGGGGCGGCTTGGGGATCTGGCCGGAGGCGGCCAGGATGCCCAGGGCGATGGGCAGGTCGAACCGGCCCCCTTCCTTGGGCAGATCGGCGGGGGCCAGATTCACGGTGATCCTGCGCTGGGGGAATTCGAAGCGGCTGTTGACGATGGCGGCCCGGACCCGGTCGCGGCTTTCCTTCACCGCGGCTTCGGGCAGACCGACGATGGCAAGGGAGGGCAGGCCGTTGGCCACGTGGACCTCGACGCGGACCTCGGGGGCTTTCATGCCCATCAGGGCCCGGGTGTGAATGCTGGCCAGATTGGGAATGTCCGCTCGCATGCCCTCACGCCCTTTCGCTTGGCACGCCGATCCGGCCATGGGCCGGCCGATGGAAGGCGACTCACTCCTGCGGCGGAGGGTCGGCGGGCCGGGTCGGCTCCAGGCCGGCCGCGGACTCCAGGGCGGCCACGCGGGCTTCCAGCGACCGGAGCTTGTCGCGGGTGCGGACCAAGACCTCCGCTTGCACCTCGAACTCCTCGCGCGTGACCAGATCCAGACGCTGGATGGATGCCTCCAACACCGCGCGGAAGTTCTTTTCCAGATCTTGCCGAAGGGCGCTCAGTCCCGCGGGCAGGGTCTCGACGAGGCGCCGGGCGACTTCGTCCAGGCTCTTGGGGTCCATCATCAAATCGGTCTCTTCGGCGGGCGGTTGAGTAAAGACAACGAAGTGCGGTGCGTCGCCGGCGCAAAGCGTGTGCACCCCACCGTGTCGAGGGGCATCAGGCGTGGGTCCGAGGACCGGGCATACGCCATCGAGGGCGGTGGAGATTCGATCTCCTCGAAACCCCGGACCCGAGGGTGCGCAGCGGGGCGGCGGCCGGCCCCTTCACTTGGCGTAACGCTTGAGGATCGCCTTTTTCGCCTTCTCATATTCGGAACGCGTGATGATGCCCTCTTTGTAGGACTTTTCCAGGTCCATGAGTTCCTGGCCCATGGTGGTGGTCGTCGTGACGTTGCGGCTCTCCACCCGGGCGCCCCCTCCGCTGCAACCCACAAGCCCCAGCCCTGCGGCCAGGATCATGGCGGCGGCCGCTATGATGCTTTTCCGGTGCATGATGCGATTCTCCGGTTTCGGTCGATGCGAAGCAAACACCCCGCGCGGCGGCGGGGTGTCGTGCCATGCGGTGGCCGGGCACTGTCGATGGGGTTCAGGCCCCGGCCTTGCGGGTACGATACCAAAGCCCCTCGTGCAGTCGGGACTGCCGGCTCACCCGGTAACGCTTGGCCAGGGGGCCGCTGGCGAACCGGTCGGCGAGGGCGTCGTACTCCTTGGCGGCCCACGCCTCGTCGCGGAATACCTCCATGATGCCCTCGACCCAGCGCAGTTGCTGTTCGGGATCGGTGAAACGCTCCCGGCCCGAGGCGTACACCTCGCGCACGAAGTCCCCGTCGATGCCATCGGCCTGCATGCGAAGGGCCAGCTGCTCCAGGTCCTCCGGTTTGCCACAGGCGTCGGCGGCCTTGCGGAGCAGCGCGTGGGCCTTGTCACGGTCGCCGGCCTTCAAGGCCACGGAGGCCATGGCCTCGAAGGCGTAGGTGTCGCCGCCCAGGGCCTCGGCCTTGTCCACCAGTTTCAGGGCCCAGGCGGGATCGCCGAGGTCTTCCAGGACCGCCCGGGCAAGCTTGACGTAGTCGAAGGCCCCCTTGATGTCGGCGGCATCGAGTTTTTGTTCCCAATCGGCGTAATAGCCGCGGGCCAGGGCCGCGCCCGCTTCCTTGTTTCGCAGTTCCAGGGCCGCCGTGTGGGCGACGTCGTGCACGCAGGTGAAGGTGCGGCAGCGACCGGCGGCCTCGTCGAGCAGCCGCTTGACCCAATCGGCATCACCCAGGTGTTTGTCGATGGACAGGGCGATGAGGCGGCCGTAGGCGAAGTCCCCGCCCTGCTCGTTGTACATCTGCTCGGCCGAGGTGAGGAGCTTGCGGGCGTAGTAGGCATCCTGCAGTTCGGCCATCACGTCGTCGACCAGGGCCAGGTAATCGAGCACGGTCTTGGCCCGATTCTCGCGCTCCTGCAACGCGGCGTATTTCTCCTGATTGGCCTCGCGTTTCTCCAGCTTCTCCTGGATCCGCCCGATCCAACCCTCGTCGTCGGCGAAGTGTTTCTTGACCGCCTCGGTGACGGAGCGCAGCTCGCCCAGGCTGGTGACGCTCTCCTCGGCCGCTTCCAGCACCCGACGGGCGAAGTCCTTGGCGTCGACCTTTTCCAGCGCCTTCTCGGCGATTCTCAGCAGGTCGGGCGAGGCCTCGGCCAGCGATTCGGCCTTCTCCAGGATGCGCTTGGCGAAATCGGAATCCTTCAGCTCATCGAACGACTGATCCACCAGCTTCAGGAGCTGCTTGAAATCGCTCGCCTTCTCGAAGGCCTGCTCGTAGATCTTGCCGGCCAGGGCGGTGTCGCCGAGGCTCTTGAACACGTCCGAGGCGAGATTGATGAGGTCCCCCGGATTGGCCAGCTTCCCTGCCGCGCTCTCGTAGATGCCGGCCGCGTGGGCCTTGTCCTTGAGGTCTTCCAGCACCGAGCGGGCCAGGTTCGCCAGTTCCTTGGCCGAACTCATCTTTTGTTCGGCCTTGGCGTAGATCTCCTTGGCGAGTTCCGGGTTCTCCAGCTCGGTGGCCACCTTCCTCGCCAGCGCCAGGAGCTGCTCCTTGTCGGTGATGTCGCCCAGGGCTTGGCGATAGGCCTCCACCGCCTTGTCCTTGTCACCCTGCAGGCGCCAGTAGCCGTCGGCCAGATCGGCGTATTCCTCGCCGGTCATGCAGAACTCGGCCGCCTGCTCCATGAGCTCGTCCACCTTGGACTGGTCGCCGAGTAGCGCCTTGAATCCCGCGGCCAGCTCGACGAACTGTTTGGTGAACTGGCAGTCGGTCTCCGCCTCCTCCAGGATCTCGCGGGCCTTGTCCTTGTCGTCGAACAGCTCCACGTAGAGCTTGGCGTATTCGACCGTCTGCGGGATGCCGTCCACGAAGCGGGCGGCCTTGTCCAGCAGCATGCGCGCGGTGGACTCGTCCCCGGCCTCCTTGACCTTGCGGGCCAGCGCCGCGAAGTCCTCCAGGCTCTTGGCCTTCTCCTCCACCTTGGCCACCAGCGATTGGGCCAGTTCCTCGTCCTTCAGATCCTCGGCGGCGATGCGCGCCAGGGTCAGCAGGTCTTCGGGCTGGGTGACCTCGGCGGCGGCCTTCTCGAGGTACTCACGGGCCTTGTCCTGGTCGCCCAGCTTGCCCATGCTCTTGGCGAAGGCCATGTATTCCTGGGCGTCGAAGAGCATGTCCTCGGCCTGGTCGTAGAGCTCGCGAGCGTAGTCGGTGTCGCCCATCTCCACGGCCACGTCGCCCACGGCCATGTAGTCCATGGGCATTTGGCATTCGGCCTCGGCCTTCTGGAGGAGCTCCTTGGCATATTCGGGGTCGGCGGGATCCGCCAGGGCCTCGCGGGCCAGCTTGACGTAGTCTTCGACCGAACTGCATTCGGCTTCGCGGGCTTCGAGATCGGCCTTCGTTGCCATGGCGCTACTCCTTTCGTGAAATTCGCCTGAAGACAGAGCATGGCCCCGGCGGGGCGGAATTGGCGCTCCCTAGGGGACTCGAACCCCTGTTACCGGCGTGAGAGGCCGGCGTCCTAGGCCACTAGACGAAGGGAGCCCGACAGAGATCGACGCCTTCGGGCGTCACGGGAGGCAGGACTGCCGATGGCCACATCCGGAGTCGGCCTCCCACATCCGAAAGCAGTATAAAAGGGTTGGTTTTGCCTTGGGATCGAACCTGCTTATGCACGCATAACACCGCCGCGACCCGAGCGGTTCCGCGGTGCGGGTATAGTATAGCCCCCGAGCCGGGTCGTCCGCATGTGCCCCCTCGGGAGCACCGGCATGCGGATACTGCGCGCCCGTCATGCACGCCATCATGGAGACGACCGCACACCCGTGACACAGGCAGGGCCTTCGCCAGCCGTCGAAGTTCACCCGCGCATCATTCCCCGCGCCGAGCACGGTATCTCGCGCGCCGACATCAGCGAGCATGCCCTGCGCGTGCTCTACGGTCTCAAACGCGCGGGATTCGCCGCCTATCTGGTGGGAGGCGGCGTACGGGATCTCCTGCTCGGCCGTGAGCCCAAGGACTTCGACGTAGTCACCGACGCCCGGCCGGAACAGGTCCGCAAGCTGTTTCGCAACTGCCGGCTCATCGGGCGGCGGTTCCGCTTGGCGCACGTGTATTTCGGCCGCGAGATCGTCGAGGTGGCGACCTTCCGCGCGATCCCGGACGCCGACGCCGAGGGGGTCCTGTTGGACGGCGGGCGGATTTTGCGCGACAACGTCTATGGGACCATCGAGGAGGATGCGGTCCGGCGGGATTTCACCATCAACTCGTTGTACTACAACATCCGTGACTTCTCGGTGGTGGACTACGTGGGCGGCCTGGAGGACCTGCGCGCGGGCTTGGTGCGGCTCATCGGCGAGCCCGAGCGGCGGTACCGGGAGGACCCGGTGCGCATGCTGCGGGCGGTGCGCTTCGCCGCCAAGCTTGGGTTCCGCATCCATCCCGATACCGAAACGCCCATACCGAGCCTGGCACGCCTGCTGGGGGAGATGCCCCCCGCGCGGCTGTTCGACGAGGTCCTCAAGCTCTTTCAGGGGGGCTGTGCGGTGGAGACCTTCGAGCTGCTGCGCCATTACGGTCTGTTCGGGCAATTGTTCCCGCTCACCGAGCGGGTGCTGGCCGGGGAGGAGTGCGGTTTTCCGCACACCTTCGTGACCCACGCGCTGGCCAGCACCGACGCGCGTATCCAGGAGGGCAAGCCGGTCACACCGGCCTTTCTCTACGCGGCCCTGCTGTGGGAGCCGGTGCGCCTGCGAGCGGCCGAGCTCGAGGCACGCGAGGAGATGGCGCCGTTGCCGGCCCTGCAGCGAGCGGGCAGGGAGGTGATCCAGGCCCAGCTGGCGCATACCAGCATTCCGCGTCGTTTTTCCTTGGGCATGCGCGAGATCTGGGAGCTACAGCTACGTTTCCGGTACCGCTCGGGCAAGCGTCCGTACCGCTTTCTGGAACACCCCCGTTTCCGGGCCGCCTACGATTTCCTCTGCCTGCGTGCGCGGGCCGGGGAGGACGTGGGCGAGGCTTGCCAGTGGTGGACCCACTTTCAGGAGGCCGGCATCGAGCAACGGGCGGCCATGACCCGCGGCGGCCGGAAGCGGCCCGCGCGTCGGCGCCGGGCCCGTCGCCGGAAGGCCCCCGGGGCTTCGTGAACACCGAAGCGTTCGTGGCGCTGGGCAGCAATCTGGCTGACCCGCCACGCCAGCTCGAGCGGGCCCGGGAGGCGCTGGGCCGGTTGCCGGGCACCCGGTTGGTCGCCGCCAGCCGCAGCCTCAGGACCGCCCCGGTGGGGCCGCCCGGGCAGCCCCACTACTGCAACGCCGTGGTGCGCCTGCGGACCCGGTTGGCGCCGTTTGCGTTGCTCGGGGCGCTGCTCGAGATCGAAACGGCCCAGGGCCGGGTGCGGGGCGCGCAGCCCTGGGGGCCCCGCACCCTGGATCTGGACCTGCTCCTGTATGGGAACCTCGTCCTGGACGACCCACGACTCACGCTGCCTCACCCCCGCCTCCACGCGCGTCGTTTCGTGCTGGAACCCCTTGCCGAACTCGCCCCCGAGCTGGAGGTGCCGGGCCGGGGGCGCGTGTGCGACCTGCTGCGGCGCCTGGACCGGCAGGGGCGCGGCCGGCCGGTTTGTCGGCTATGATTTCGGTTGCCCCCGTTCCCGCCCCGGGAGAACGACCCAACCCATGCATACCGAGCCAGAACCCATCACAGTACCGCGCCTGAGGGCCATGAAGCAGGAGGGGCGGCCCATCGCGTGCCTGACCGCCTACGACGCCAGCTTCGCCCGCGTGTTGGACGAGGCGGGGATCGACTTGGTGCTGGTCGGGGACTCCCTGGGCATGGTGGTGCAGGGGCGGGAGACCACGCTTGCGGTGACCGTCGACGACATGGTCTATCACACGCGTTGTGTCGCGCGGGGCCTGCGGCGGGCCTTGCTGGTCGCGGACCTGCCGTTTGCGAGCTATGCCCAGCCGGCCCAGGCCCTGGACAACGCCGCGCGGCTCATGCGCGCGGGGGCCCGCGTGGTGAAGCTCGAGGCCAGCGCCAACCAGGCGGAGATCGTGCGTCATCTGGGTGCCCAGGGCATACCGGTGTGTGCCCATCTGGGCCTGCGACCGCAGTCGGTGCACAAGCTGGGTGGTTACCGCAGGCAGGGCGCGGGTGAAGCGGAGGCGGCGCAGATGCTCGAGGACGCGGCGCTCCTGGCGCGTTGTGGCGCCGATCTGCTGTTGCTGGAGTGCGTGCCGCCGCGCCTGGCGGCCGAGATCCGGGCCAATGTGGAAGTGCCCGTCATCGGTATCGGGGCGGGACCCGATTGCGACGGCCAGATCCTGGTCCTGTACGACCTGCTCGGCGTCAGCCTGGGGCCGGTACCGCCCTTTGCGCGCAATTTCATGAACGCAGCGCCGGACATTCCGGGCGCCGTTTCCGCCTACGTGGCCGCGGTGCGCGGGAGAAGGTTCCCGGAGCGCGGCTGAGCATGCAAACGATCCGGGATACCAACGGCCTGCGGGCGGCGCGCAACTTCTGGCGGTTCGGCAAGGAGACGGTGGGCTTCGTGCCCACCATGGGCAATCTGCACGAGGGGCATCTGACGCTGGTGCGCGAGGCCCGGGCCCGGGCCGATCGCGTGGTGGTGAGCATTTTCGTCAATCCCATGCAGTTCGACCGTGAGGACGACTTGCGGGCCTACCCCAGAACCCTGCAACAGGATGCGCGGCGGCTGGAGGACGAGGGGGTCGATGCGCTGTTCGCGCCGGACGAATCGGTGGTGTATCCCCGCGGCACGCAGGCCAGCGCCTACGTGGAGGTCCCCCGGCTCGGTGCGATCCTGGAAGGGGCGAGCCGCCCGGGGCACTTCCGGGGTGTGGCCACCGTGGTCGCCAAGCTGTTCAATCTGGTCCAGCCGCATCTGGCCTTTTTCGGGGAAAAGGACTTCCAGCAGTTGCTCGTGATCCGGCGCATGGTGGAGGACCTGGATTTCCCGGTGGAGATCGTCGGCGTACCCACGCAGCGCGAGGCGGACGGGCTGGCGATGAGCTCGCGCAACGCCTATCTCTCGGCGCAGGAGCGGTCCCGTGCGCCGTTGCTCTACCGGTCGCTGCAGGAGGTGGCCGGCGCGTTGCGCGCCGGGGCCACCGACTGCCCCGCCCTGGAGCGTCGCGCCCTGCGGCGCCTGGAACGGGGCGGCTTCCGCCCGGACTATGTCGTCGTGCGTCGCCGCGCGGACCTGGAACCACCCGGGCCGCAGGACGATGCGCTGGTGGTGCTCGGGGCGGCCTGGCTGGGCCGCGCCCGCCTGATCGACAACGTGCTGGTGGATCGCCCCGGCCCGCGGGCTGTGGCCGCCGCGCCTGCCGCCGCACATTGATCCCGCCGCCGGGCATGGCCGATAATGGAGGGTCCGGCACCCGGAGCGGTCGTCAACCCATGATCCTCACCCTGCTGAAGGCCAAGCTGCATCAGGCGCGCGTGACGCATGCCGAGCTCGAATACGAGGGCTCCTGTGCCATCGACGCCGTGCTGCTCGATGCGGCGGGCATCCTGGAATACGAGCAGATCCAGGTCTATAACCTGGCCAACGGCGAGCGGTTCACCACGTACGCGATCCAGGCCGAGCCCGGCAGCGGCATCATTTCCATGAACGGGGCGGCGGCGCACAAGGCGGCTCCGGGCGATCGGGTGATCATTTGCGCCTACGCCCAGCTCGGCGCGGCCGAGGCCCGGCGCTTCAAGCCCCGCCTGGTGTATCTGGATGCCGGCAACCGCATCGTGCGCACCGCTCACACCATCCCGGTACAGGCGGCCTGACCGCGGCCTGGCGGGCCCGTCCGACAAACGGCTGCGAAGCCCGATGACCGAGTGAAGCGCCGTTCGCAGCCGATCGGTCGCTGCGCATGCCGTGCCCGCGAACTGCTCGCGAGGTTTTGCAACGGCCTGTCAGCCGGTATTGCGCATGCCGGCGGCGATGGCGTTGATGGAGCGCAGTAGGGGGCGCAGATGGCGGCTTTGCCCGGTTTCCGGGTCGCGCTCGCGGCGATGGCGCCCCAGCAGTACCACCTGGATGTGATTCAGGGGGTCCAGGTAGGGATTGCGTCGTTGCAGGGAGAATTGCAGGACCGGGTTCTCCTCGATCAGTTCGCGGATGTCGCACACCTCGAGCACCTGTTTCAGGGTGCGCTCGAACTCTTCGGCCACCTTGCCGTAGATCACCCGGGCCCGGTCCTGGTCGTGCGCCAGGCGGGCGTAGAGGCGCGCGATGCCCATGTCCGCCTTGAACAGGGCCATCTGCGTGTTGTCGAGTAGCGCGCGGAAAAAAGGCCAGGCCTCGTACATCCGGCGCAGTTGCTCGAACCCGCCGTTCTCGCCGCTGCGGAAGCGGTCCAGGGCATGGCCGATACCGTACCAGGCCGGCAGGGTGTGCCGCGACTGCGCCCAGCCGAACACCCACGGGATGGCGCGGATCGAGGCCCTGGAACGGTCGGTCTTCTTGCGGTGCGCGGGCCGTGAGCCGATGTTCATCTGGGCGATCTCTTGCACCGGCGTGGCCTCGTAGAAGTAGTCCAGCAGGCCGGGAGTGCGTTCGGTGAGGTCCCGGTAGTATTCCTCACCCCAGGCCGCGAGCCGGTCCATGAGCGCGCGGAACGCCTCCGGCTCGCGCTCGGGGGTGTGCTTGACCAGGTGGCAGCTCGCCTTGAGCAGGCCGCTGGCGCCCATGGTGAGTTCGTAGACGGCCGTTTCGTAATTGCCGTATTTGTACGTGAGCACCTCGCCCTGTTCGGTGATCTTGATCTGGCCGTTGACGGTGCCCGGCGGCTGGGCGAGGATGGAGTCGTGCGTGGGGCCGCCCCCGCGGCCCACGGTGCCTCCGCGGCCGTGGAACAGCCGGCATTCCACGCCCAGCTCCGCGGTCAGGCCGATGATCTTCTGCTGGGCCTTGTAGAGGTTCCAGGCCGAGGCCAGGATGCCGCCGTCCTTGGCGGAATCCGAGTAGCCGAGCATGACTTCCTGCAGGTTGCCCGAGGCGGCCAGGGCGCGCGAGTAGACCGGGTGGCGCAGCAGGGTGCCGAGCACCTCCTCGATGCGCTCCAGGTCGTCGATGGTCTCGAACAGGGGCGAGACGTGGATCTCGCAGCGCCAGCGGCCCTGCGCGTCGCGTTCCACCAGCCCGGCCAGATAGGCCAGGAACAGGACCTCCATCACGTGACTGGCCTGATGGGTCATGGAGATGACGTAACTGCCGAAGGCCTCGGGGCTGATCTCGTCGCGCATCTCGCGCATGAGGTAGAACACCTCGAGTACGTCGCGGGCCTCGGCGGTGAGGTCGGATTCGGGGAAGTCGGGGGGAGTGGCCCCGGCGACGAGTTGCCCCAGGAGTTTGGTGCGCTCGCTTTCCTCGAGACCGGCGTAGTCCTCGTGGACGCCCGCGGCGCGCAGGATCTGGGCCACCGCGTCGGTGTGCCGCCCGGACTCCTGGCGCAGATCCAGTTGAGCGAGATAGAACCCGAAGGTCTCGGCCAGGCGGATCAGATCCTTGAGCCGGCCGGTGGTGAGATTCCCGTCCCCATGCGCCCGCAGGGCATCCCGGAGCCGGTATAGATCGGCCCGGAAGTCGTTCTCCGAGGCGTAGGCGTGGCCGAGCCGCAGCGTCTCGAAGCCCTGCAGCCGCTGTTCCACGTGTTCGAGGTTCTGCTCCAGCCGGAAGGCCATGATGGCCAGTTTCCGCCGATAGGGTTCGTGCTGGAAGCGGTCCGGGTCGTCGCGAAAGGCGGCGCGGGCGATGAGCTTTTCCTGGGGCAGGAAGAGCTCGCCGCTAGCCGGCGTGTCGGCGATGGTGTCGGACTGGGTGAGCACGTTCATCAGGTCGCGCACGCGGCGCAGGTATTCGCTGAGGATCTCGCGATGCTGTAGGCGCAGGGCGTTGCGCGTGACCTGGGGAGTGACGAAGGGGTTGCCGTCGCGGTCCCCGCCGATCCAGGAACCGAAGCGCAGGAAGCTGGGGACGCGGATGGCCCGGTTGCCTCCCTGATCGGCATAGTTACGCAGGATCGCCCGCTCCATGTTGCGGTAGACCTCGGGCACGGCGGTGAAGATGGCGTTGCGGAAGTAATACAGGCCGTTTTTCACCTCGGCCTCGACGCTGAGGCGCTTGTGGCGGATTTCCTCGGTCTCCCAGAGGATCTGGATGTTGGCCTCCAGGCGGGCCTGGATCTCGCGTTTCTGGTAACGGCTGAGCTGCGTGTTGTCCAGCTCCAGGCTGATGACGAAGATCCTGCGCAGGCACTCCATGACGGTGCGCCGGCGTGCTTCGGTGGGGTGGGCGGTGAACACGGGGATATAGCGTGTGCGGTCGAGGAGTTTCTGCAGCGCGCCGATGTCCACCCCTTCCTCGTGGAAGAGCCGAAGCGTGTCGTCGAAGGAGCCGCGCCACAGCGGTTTTCCGGTGCTCACCTGGACCCGGCGCTGACGGTGCTGGAAGGCCTCTTCGGCGACGTTCACCAGAGCGAAATAGATGGAAAAGGCACGGATCACCTGCTCGAGCGTTTCCAGATCCAGGCGCTCGATGAGGCGCATGAGCCGTTCCCGTTTGGCCGGATCCTCCTGCTGGCGCAGCCGGATGAACCCGCGCCGCAGGGTCTCCACGTGGGCGAACAGGCGTTCGCTGCCGTGGCTGCGCAGGACGTTGCCCAGCAGGGTGCCGAACAGTTTCACCCGGGCGCGCAGCCGTTTGTCCATGGAGGGCTGGTAGGCCGGGGCGGGGCTTCTGGTCATGGTGTCGATCCCTCGTTCCGGGGCTGGGCCGAAACGGCGGATTATACGCGGGCGTCTTTCCCGACGGCGTGCCGCGCCAGGGCCCAGGCGACGTGCTCGCGGACCAGCGCCGAGGGATGGTCCGCGCGGCGGCGCAGCGCGGCGACCACCGGCGATGTGGTGGGGGCGTTGCCCAGCGCAACGGCGATGTTGCGCAGCCAGCGTTCGTGACCGATGCGCCGGATGGGCGAGCCCGCCGTCCGATCCAGGAAGGTGGGTTCGTCCCAATCGAACAGTTCGGTCAGCCGCGCGGCGTCCAGCCCGTGGCGGGGCTGGAAGTCGGCTTCGGCGGTGGGCCGGGCGAAGCGGTTCCACGGGCAGACGAGCTGGCAGTCGTCGCAGCCATAGATCCGGTTGCCCATGAGGGGGCGCAGCGGTTCGGGGATCGGGCCGGGATGTTCGATGGTGAGATAGGAGATGCACCGTCGGGCGTCGAGCCGGTAGGGTGCCACGATGGCCCGGGTGGGGCAGATTTCCAGGCAGGCCGCGCAACGCCCGCAATGGGATCCACCGGCCGGTTCGTCAGGCGGCAGGTCCAGGCCCGTGTAGAGCTCCCCCAGGAAGAACCATGAGCCGGCCTGGGGGGAGATGAGGTTGGTGTGCTTGCCGATCCACCCCATGCCCGCCTGTTCGGCCAGGGGCTTTTCCAGGACCGGGGCGCTGTCGGCGAAGGCGCGATAAGGAAACGGACCTACGGCCTGCTCGATGCGCCGGGCGAGGCGCTGCAGTCGCTTGCGCATCAGTTTGTGATAGTCGCGTCCCAAGGCGTAGCGCGAAACATAGGCGCGCTCGCCGTCTGCGAGCACCGCCCAGGGTTCGGCGGCTTGCCCGGGCCAGTAGTCCAACCGCACCGAGAGGATGCTGCGCGTGCCAGGCAGGAGCGCGGCGGGCTGCAGACGCAACGCCACGTTGCGCGCCATGTAGCCCATCGCCCCGTGCATGCCCGCGCGCAGCCACGCCCGGTAGTCCTCGGCGTAGGTCTCCAGGTGGGGCCGGGCGATGCGCAGCTCGGAGAAGCCCAGTTCGCGGGCCCAGAGACGGATTCTCCGGGCCAGTGACGCGCCCGGGGAAGTAGGGGCGGATTCGCTCATGGACGCGAGCTTACAATGGACTCCCCCGTTCGTCTTCCCGCCCCGCCGGCGCCGTATCGATCGATCCCCGGCTCCGGTAAGGTGGAGGGAAGAACCTACCCGGAGGTGATCGCCATGACCGAGGATCCACTGCCGGACCGGCTCTATCGGGCAGCGGACGTGCGCGAGCTGGACCGCACGGCCATCGAGGATCTGGACATCCCCGGCTACGTGCTCATGCGCCGGGCCGGGCGGGCGGTATTCGAGTGGGCGCGGGCCCGTTGGCCCCGGGCCTGCAAGTGGCTCGTGGTGGCCGGGCCCGGCAACAACGGCGGCGACGGATATGTGGTGGCGCGGCTGGCACGGCAGGCGGGGCTCACCCCCCAAGTGGTGCAGGCGGGTGACCCGGAGCGCATGCGGGGTGATGCGGCCCGCGCGCGCGCGGACTATCTCGCGCTGGGGGGGGCGGAGGCGCGCTGGGATGCGGCACCCCTTCCGGAGGCCGACCTGGTCGTCGACGCCTTGCTCGGTACCGGGCTGGAAAGACCGGTGACCGGGGCCTTCCGGACGCTGGTGGAGGCCGTGAACGCCCATCCCGCGCCGGTGCTCGCGGTGGACATCCCCTCGGGTCTGGACGCCGACACCGGTGCGGTGTTGGGTGCGGCGGTGCGCGCCCGGGGCACGCTCACGTTCATCGGCCTCAAACAAGGGCTGTTCACCGGCGCGGCGCCGGAACACACCGGTTTGGTGCGTTTCGATGACCTGGGCGTGCCGCCGGAGACCTTCGATGCGGTGGCCCCGGCCGCGCGTCTGCTGCGCCGGGACGACCGCCCGCGGCTCGCGCCGCGTCCGCGCACGGCGCACAAGGGATACTTCGGGCACGTGCTGGTGGTGGGCGGGGACATGGGTTTCGCCGGGGCCGCGCGTCTGGCCGCCGAGGCGGCACTGCGGGTGGGGGCGGGCCTGGTCAGCCTGGCCACCCGTGAGGCGCATGCACCGGCGGTCGCCGCCGCCCGTCCGGAGATCATGGCCCGTGGGGTGGAACACGCCGAGGGGCTGGAGGCCCTGCTGGAACGGGCCACGGTGCTCGCCGTGGGGCCGGGATTCGGAAGGGGGCCGTGGGGCCGGGCGTTGTTCCGCCGGCTGCTCGAGGTGGATTTGCCCATGGTCCTGGATGCGGACGGACTCAACTTGCTGGCCGAGGCGCCACGGGGTCGGGGGGACTGGGTGTTGACGCCGCACCCGGGGGAGGCCGCCCGCCTGCTCGGGGTGAGCGCGGCGCAGGTGCAGGCCGACCGTTTTGCCGCCGCCGATGAATTGGCCGCCCGCTACGGGGGGGTGGTGGTGCTGAAAGGGGCCGGGACGGTGATCACCGGCGACGGCCGGGTCCCGGCGGTGTGCGCGGCCGGCAACCCCGGCATGGCCAGCGGCGGCATGGGGGACGTCCTCACCGGCCTGATCGCCGGACTGTTGGCCCAGGGCCTGGCGCCGCGCCAGGCCGCCGAGTTCGCGGTCTGCCTGCATGCCGCGGCGGCCGACGAGGCGGCCGCCGAAGGCGGGGAGCGGGGTCTGCTGGCGAGCGATCTGATCGCGCGGGTGCGGACGCTGGTGAATGCCTGTGACTGAACCCCCTGTGACACAGCTGGCGCTGGGCGACGAAGCCGCCACCGCCCGTCTGGGGGCCGGGCTCGCGCGTAGGTGCCCGCCCGGCACCGTGATCCATCTTTCGGGCGAGCTGGGCGCGGGCAAATCGACGCTCGCGCGTGGGTTCATCCGGGCCCTGGGGCATACCGGCGCCGTGCGCAGCCCGACATTCACGCTGCTCGAGCCCTATGAGAACCTGAGGCCGCCCGTGGTGCACCTGGATCTCTACCGTCTGGCCGATCCAGAGGAGCTGGAGTTTCTGGGGCTGCGCGATTACCTGTCCGGGGAGGCGGTGCTTCTGGTGGAGTGGCCCCAGCGTGGCCGGGGGCATCTTCCCCCGCCGGATCTGGACGTGGCGCTCGCCGTGTCCGATCCGGGGCGCCGGGCCCGGCTGGCGGCGCGCACGGCGCGCGGGGCGCGTTGTCTCCAGGGTCTGTCCCCGCGTTGAGAGGTCCGTGCGGCCCCAGGTGCGTTCCGTTTCCGGTGGCGCAGACAGGCGGGCAAAAAAGTGGTCTATCTCGCGAAAATTTCGAGCATTCTTCCTTGCATTCTGCGTCTGCTCGTCCAAACTATGAATGAAGGGAAAACACGCATCGAGGGTTGCCGGGCCGCGATCGCAGACAGCGGCCGGCATCTTCGGGCGAGGGAGGGGCGCAATGGGGGAAGACCGGACGCAGGTGGGTCGCCGCCGTTTCATCACGCGGTGTTTGGGGGTGTCGGGCCTGGTGATGGGCGGGTCATGGATGCCGCCGTCTTGGGCTGCCGGACCCGCGCTGCTGCGCCGCGTGCGCGCCCACGAACGCGACGGCAGCGTACGCGTGGTGCTGGATCTCGATGCCCCGGCCAAGCACACGCTGTTCACGCTGCACGATCCCGAGCGTGTGGTGGTGGATCTGGAGAACACCCGCGCGGCGGAGCAACTGCCGAGCGCGGGACTGTCCGGCGGGTTGCTGCGCCGGATCCGCTGGGCACGCAAGAAGGATGGTACGTTGCGCGTGGTGCTCGATCTCAAGGAGCGGGTTCGCCCCAAGAGTTTTCCCCTGGACCGGGATCGCGACCATGGGCCCCGTTTGGTGGTGGACTTGCTCCGCGAGGGGGGCGATGCCATCAAGCCGGTCAAGCGCGTCGAGCCGCGGCGCGGCCGGGAGTTGGTCGTGGCCATCGACGCGGGCCATGGGGGCAAGGATCCCGGCGCGATCGGTAGAAGGGGCACGCGGGAGAAGGACGTGGTGCTGGCCATCGCCCGACGCCTGGCGGCCTTGGTGCGCAAGACGCCGGGTATGCGGCCGGTGATGATCCGCGACGGGGATCAATACGTCCCCCTGCGCGAGCGCATCAACCGGGCCCGGCGTCATCGGGCCGATGTGTTCATCTCCATTCACGCGGATGCGGCGCGCCACCGGGGGGCCCGTGGTTCGTCGGTCTACGTGTTGTCCTCCCGCGGTGCCACGAGTGAGCATGCCCGCTGGCTCGCCCGCCGCGAAAACGAGGCCGATCTGATCGGTGGCGTGAGCTTGGGAGACGTGGACCGCACCATCGCCTCCGTGCTCCTGGATCTGTCCCTCTCGGCCAAGGTGGAGGACAGCCTCGAACTCGGCGATGCGGTGCTCACCGAGCTCAAGCGCGTGGGCCGGGTGCATAG
Source organism: Gammaproteobacteria bacterium (assembly GCA_026984215.1). Taxonomy (GTDB): domain Bacteria; phylum Pseudomonadota; class Gammaproteobacteria; order JAJDOJ01; family JAJDOJ01; genus JALVEU01. The sequence goes on from JALSSO010000129.1 coordinate 40,424, forward strand.
CCGGCGGGTGGAGCAGGCGGGTTTCGTGGTGCTCAAGGCGCCGGACATTCCCGCCATCCTGGTGGAGACGGCCTTCATCTCCAACCCCGTCGAGGAACAGCGCCTGCGCACCGCCGCCTACCAGAGCAAAGTCGCCCGGGCGATCCTCAAGGGGGTGCAGCGGTATTTCAAGGATAATCCGCCCCCGGGGATGCTGGTGGCCTCGGCCGGGGTCGGCCAGCACGTGATCCGCCGTGGAGAGACGCTTTCCCAGATCGCGAGTCGCTACGGCACGGACGTGCGCACCCTGCGCCGGCTCAACGCGCTGAAAGGAGACGTGATCCGTCCCGGTCAGGTGCTCCGGGTGCCCTCCGGGGAGTCCTGATCGAACCGCCCGCGGTGGGTGTCAGCGCTTCGGCTCGCCCCGGCGCGGGAATCCATCGTCGCCCAGCCTGGGATAGGGGCGCCCGGCGCGGCGCAGGGCGGCCGCAAGCCGCGGCCAGGCCAGCTCGAACAGCAGCCGGTCACGCACGTCGGGGGGGAGACGGGGCTTGTCGTAGAATCCGGCGGCCAGTCGCTGGCGCTGGGCCTCGAACAGCATGAGCGCGGTGGCCACCGAGACGTTGAGCGATTCCACCATGCCCAGCAGCGGGATGTGGACGATTCCGTCGACGTGCTCCAGGAGCGAGGCGGAGATGCCTTCGAGTTCGGCGCCGACCGCGATGGCGGTGGGGCGGGTATAGTCGATCTCCCGGAAGTCGTGCGCCTGGGGGTCCACGTGGGCGGCGAAGATGCGCAGTCCCGCCGAACGCAGATGATTCACCGCCTCGACGGCCCCTCGATGATGCCGAACCGAGACCCACCGGCCCACCCCACCGGCGGCCTTCTGCGTCAATCGGGGTCTCGCACCGGGCCCCACGGCGTGCAGCTCGCCCACGCCTACCGCGTCACAACTGCGTGCGATGGCGGCCAAGTTGTGCGGCTTGTGCACGCCGTCCATGAGCACGGTGAGGTCGGGTTGGCGGCGGTCGATCACCCGGCGGATGCGTGCGAAGCGTTCCGGTGTCATGGGCGCGGCGCCTGGCGGACCTCGCGGTATACTGGACCGCGAAAACCTCCGTGCATCCAAACAGGGAGCGCACCCATGGATCCGATCCAACCTCGTATCGACGCCGTGGAAAGGCAGCTGGCGGAGCTGGAGGCCCGGCTGGCCGAACTGGAGCGGCTTTCCGAGACGCGCAACGGCCAGGCCGGCGAGGCGGCCCGGCGGGAGTTACCGGTCCTGCGCCAGCGGCTGCGCGCCAAAAAGGCGGAGTTCGAGCGCCTGCGGGCCGAGGAGGCCCAGTCCTGGGAGAAGGAAGACCTGCTCGCAGGGATCGAAGCGGTGTTCGACGAGATCGGGGCGCGGATCATGAAACTGCTCGGGCGGTAGTGCGAGGGGATCCGGGCAGGCCGTGGCGGTTCATGCTCGTTACGCACATCGGTTCCTTCGCAGGCCGTTGAAAAACTGCTGCGAAACCCGCCTGCGGCGTTGCGCGCTGCTCGCTCCATCGCCTATCGCCTTGATTATGTCTCGGTCGCTGCGCTGCGTGCGCCTTGCAGGCGGGCTCTCGCGACGTTTTTCAACACCCTAGTTAGGGTCTCTGCCGACGCGCTTCAGCCGGGCAGGTCGGCCGGCTCGGATGCCTCCTGCCCGAGGAGGGCGCGTGTGAGGCGGGCGATGCGACGACCCAATGGCGGGCGGGCCGCGCAGAATCGCAGGTGGAGCAGATCGGCCTCTCCCGCCGCCTCCAGGAGGTAGTCGTCGCTGGTCTGGATCGCGTCGACCAGCTTCAGTTCCAGGGCCTCGGTGGCGAACCAGTGTTCTCCGGTGGCCACGCGGGCCATGTCCAGGGCCGGCCGGTGCGCGGCCACGAAGCGTTTGAACAGCCTATGGGTCCGTTCCACCTGCGCTCGGAAGTGCCTGCGGTCTTCGTCGGTGTTCTCGCCGAACCAGGTGAGCGTGCGCTTGAGTTCGCCGGCCTTGACCAGCTCCACGTCCACGCCGTGACGGTCGAGGAGACGGTGGAAGTTGGGCACCTGCCCCAAGACCCCGATGGAGCCCACGATGGCGAAAGGCGCGGCGAGTATGCGGTCGGCCACGCAGGCCATCATGTAGCCGCCGCTGGCGGCCACCTTGTCCACCGCCACGGTGAGGGGAATGCCGCGCTCGCGCAGCCTTTGAAGCTGGGAGGCGGCGAGCCCATGCTCGTGCACCAGGCCGCCTGCGTTTTCCAGGCGCAGCAGGACCTCGTCGTCCGGGCCCGCGAGCTGCACTACGGCGCTGACCTCCTCGCGCAGGGCCGCCACGCCCGTGGCCCGTACGTCGCCCTTGAAGTCCAGTACGAAAATCCGCCTGCGGCCGGTTTTCCGCTTGCGTCGGCGTTTTTCCTCCCGGCTTTCGCGCCACAACGCCCGACGCAGCGCCCCCGGTGGGAGCATGGTGCGCAGGAGCTCCAGGCGGAGATTCCGATAGTGGTCGTTGAACCGGCGTACGCGCAGCCGTCCCCCGGAACCTCGAAGCCGGCGTGACGATGCCAGGCCCAGGACGAGTCCGACCGCCAGCACCACGGTCATCGCTTTGAGCAGGAACAGCAGGTAATCCTGTGCGAACTCCCCCATCGCATGCCTCCGCGTGCCCGAGGGCGTCCAATATACCGGAACTGCGGCGCCGGGCGGCGCGGCGGAAAGGGAAGAAGGCGTGGCGTTTCGGCTCAGCGCGCGCCGCCGACCGCGACACGCTGCACGGTGAAGGTGACCGGTTCGGCCGCTGCCACCTCGTTGCCCGCCTGATCGACGATCCGTGCCTGGGCGGTGTGCGTCCCCCGATCGACGTTCTTCAGGGTGAAGGTCAGCGCAGCGCCCCGGGCCACTTCGGCACCGTCGAAGATCAACACCACTTGATGGCTTGGACGCAGCGGCTGGTCCGTGTGCAGCGTGATGTTGAAGTTTCCGTCGTTGGCCCGTACCGACGTGTCGTTTTCGGGCGCGACGATCCGGAACCCCGGGTAGGGCTTCGCCGGATCAGCCTGTGCGGGGGGCGTCTTGGATGGGGCAAGGGTCTGCGGTGCGCTCACCGCATTGACCGGCGGGAGCGTCACGCGCTCGGCTTGCCGTCCCACCGGGGGTTGGCTGGAGAACACGACGTTGCCCTCATCGTCGACGTAACGGTAGATCGAAGTGGCCTGAGCGGCACACGGCACGAGCAGGGCGGCGATGGCGAGCAGCTGGCGCATGCCGTGAGCATAAGGACTGTTTGGATACCGGCTCAATACGCTGCGCGTCGGCCCGACCGAAAACGGGGACAAACGGTAGCTGTGGTTGCTGGAGCGACACGTGCTCCGGAAGACCTGGTGCGCTGGTTGGAGTTCGCCACGTCCGGTCGGTAAACTGGACCGTTTCCTGCGCAAGGTGGACGCAATGCCTGCACAGACGTTGTACGACAAGCTCTGGGAGGCCCACGTGGTCCGGGAGGAGCCGGACGGCACGGCGCTGCTGTACATCGACCGGCACCTGGTCCACGAGGTGACCTCGCCACAGGCCTTCGAGGGGCTGCGGCTGGCCGGGCGGCGCGTGTGGCGACCGGCCACCGCCCTGGCGGTGCCCGACCACAATGTGCCCACCACGGATCGCTCCCGGGGGATCGCCGACCCGGTCTCGCGCGAGCAGGTGGAGACGTTGGAACGCAACGTGCGCGAGTTCGGCATCACCGAGTTCGGCATGGAGGATCCGCGTCAAGGCATCGTGCATGTCATCGGCCCGGAGCAGGGCGCCACGCTGCCCGGCATGACCGTGGTGTGCGGCGATTCACACACCTCCACCCACGGGGCGCTGGGTGCCCTGGCCTTCGGTATCGGGACCTCCGAGGTGGAGCACGTGCTGGCCACCCAGTGCCTGGTGCAGAAGAAATCGCGCGTGATGCTCGTGCAGGTGGACGGCGAGACTCCGCCCTGGGTGACCGCCAAGGACATCGCCCTGGCCGTCATCGGCGCCATCGGCACCGCCGGTGGGACGGGCCATGCCATGGAGTTCGCGGGGGCGGCCATCCGGGCGCTATCGGTGGAGGGCCGCATGACGCTGTGCAACATGAGCATCGAGGCCGGGGCGCGGGCCGGCATGGTGGGTGTGGACGAGAAGACCATCGAGTACGTGCGCGGGCGGCCTTTCGCGCCCCGGGGGCGGCTCTGGGAACAGGCGGTGGCGGCCTGGGGCGATCTCCATTCGGATGCCGGGGCGCGCTTCGACCGCGTGGTGTGCCTGGATGCGGGCGACCTGGAGCCGCAGGTGACCTGGGGGACCTCGCCGGAGATGGTGGCGCCGGTTTCCGGGCGGGTTCCGGACCCCGAGGCGGAGTCCGACGAGGTACGGGCGCGCGGCATGCGTCGCGCCTTGGAGTACATGGGCCTGGAGCCGGGCACGGCGTTGGCCGACATCGCCGTGGACAAGGTATTCATCGGATCCTGCACCAATTCGCGGATCGAGGACCTGCGCGCGGCGGCCGCGGTGGTGCGGGGCCGCCGCGTGGCCCCCAACGTGCGGCTGGCCATGGTGGTCCCCGGCTCGGGGCTCGTGAAACGCCAGGCCGAGGCCGAGGGGCTGGATCGCGTCTTTCGCGAGGCGGGGTTCGAGTGGCGCGAGCCGGGCTGCTCCATGTGTCTGGCCATGAACGCCGACCGCCTGGAGCCGGGCGAGCGCTGCGCCTCGACATCCAACCGCAACTTCGAGGGACGCCAGGGCCAGGGCGGGCGCACTCACCTGGTCAGCCCGGCCATGGCGGCGGCCGCGGCGGTGGCGGGGCATTTCGTGGATGTGCGCGAACTCGCCGAGGTGTGAGGGGGCCGATCATGCAACCGTTCACCCGACACACGGGACTGGTGGTGCCGCTGGATCGTCCCAACGTGGACACCGACGCCATCATCCCCAAGCAGTACCTCAAATCCGTGCGGCGTACCGGCTTTGGTCCCAATCTGTTCGACGACTGGCGGTACCTGGATCCCGGCGAGCCGGGCATGGATCATGGCCGGCGGCGTGAGAATCCGGACTTCGTGCTCAACCAGCCCCGCTACCGGGGCGCGACCATCCTGCTCGCCCGCGACAACTTCGGCTGCGGTTCCTCGCGCGAGCATGCCGTCTGGGCGTTGATGGACTATGGGATCCGTGTGGTGATCGCGCCGAGCTTCGCCGACATCTTCTACAACAACAGCTTCAAGAATGGGCTGCTACCGGTGGTGCTGCCCGCCGAGACCGTGGACCGTCTGTTCCGTGCGGTGGGTGCGCGCGAGGGCTATCGGCTGACGGTGGACCTGGAGCGCCAGGAGGTGGAGACCCCCGAGGGCGAGCGGCTCGCCTTCGAGATCGAGCCGTTCCGGCGCCACCGGTTGCTCCAAGGCCTGGACGACATCGCGCTCACCCTGCAGCATGCCGACGAGATCCGGGCCTACGAACGCCGGCGCATGCGCGAGGCCCCGTGGCTGTTCCAGGATCTGCTGGCTGCGGAGACCGGGCGATGAGCGCGCGCATCCTTCTGTTGCCGGGCGACGGCATCGGCCCCGAGGTGAGCGCCGAGGCCCGCAAGCTGCTGGAGGCCCTGGCCCGGGACCACGGGCTGGAGGTGACGTTGGACGAAGGGCTTATCGGCGGGGCCGCCGTGGACGCGGCGGGCACGCCGCTGCCCGCCGAGACCCTGGACCGGGCGAAAGCCGCCGACGCGGTGCTGCTGGGTGCGGTGGGTGGGCCGCAATACGAATCACTGCCCCGTGAACGGCGTCCCGAGCGGGGCTTGCTGGGGATCCGCTCGGCGCTCGGTCTGTTCGCCAACCTGCGTCCGGCGGTGCTGTATCCGCAGCTGGCCGCGGCTTCCACCCTGCGCCCGGAAGTGGTGGCGGGCCTGGACATCCTGATCGTGCGCGAACTCACCGGCGGCCTCTATTTCGGCACACCCCGCGGCATCCGCACCCTGGAAAACGGCGAACGGGAGGGGGTCAACACGCTGGTCTACCGCGAGTCGGAGATCGAGCGGATCGCCCGGGTGGCCTTCGATGCGGCCCGTCGGCGCCGGCGGCGGCTGTGCTCGGTGGACAAGGCCAATGTGCTGGAGGTCTCCGAGCTTTGGCGCGAGGTGGTGGAGCGGGTGCATGTGGACTATCCGGACGTGGCGCTCACTCACATGTACGTGGACAACGCCGCCATGCAGCTGGTGCGCGCGCCCAAACAGTTCGACGTGCTGGTGACCACCAATCTGTTCGGCGACATCCTCTCGGACGAGGCGGCCATGTTGACCGGCTCCATCGGCATGCTGCCCTCGGCGTCCTTGGACGCGCGGGGCCGGGGGCTCTACGAGCCCATCCACGGTTCGGCCCCCGACATCGCGGGCCAAAACCGGGCCAATCCGCTGGCCACCCTCCTGTCGGTGGCCATGCTGTTGCGTTACAGTCTGAATCGCGAGGACCTGGCCCGACGGGTGGAGGAGGCGGTGGGGCATGTGCTGGACCGGGGCCTGCGCACGGCGGACATCGCCGCCCCCGGCGAGCCGGTCTGCGGCACGAGCGAGATGGGCGATGCCGTGGTGTCCGCCCTGTCCGAGGCGGCTTGAAGAAGGACGAAAGCTGATGAGCGAGCGATATGACGTGGCCGTGGTCGGCGCCACCGGTGCGGTGGGCGAGACCATGCTGTCCATCCTGGCCGAGCGGGACTTTCCGGTGGGCGAGGTCCACGCCCTGGCCAGTGAGCGTTCCGTGGGCCGGCGCGTGCCGTTCGGCGATCGGGAGCTCACGGTACAGGACACCGCCGGTTTCGATTTCTCCCGGGTCCAGATCGGGTTGTTCTCCGCCGGGGCCTCGGTGTCGAAGGTCTATGCCCCCAAGGCGGCCGCGGCGGGCTGCGTGGTGGTGGACAACACCTCCCAGTTCCGCTACGAGGAAGACATCCCGCTGGTGGTTCCCGAGGTCAATCCCGAGGCCATTGCGGGGTACCGCGAGCGGGGGATCATCGCCAATCCCAACTGCTCCACCATCCAGATGCTGGTGGCGCTCAAGCCCATCCATGACGCCGCGGGCATCACACGCATCAACGTGGCCACCTATCAGGCGGTCTCCGGTACCGGCAAGGAGGCCATCGAGGAGCTGGCCCGCCAGAGCGCCGACCTGCTCAACGCCCGCCCCACGGAAAGCCGTGTCTATCCCAAGCAGATCGCCTTCAACTGCCTGCCGCACATCGACGTCTTCCTCGACAACGGCTACACCAAGGAAGAGATGAAGATGGTCTGGGAGACGCGCAAGATCCTGGGCGAGGAGTCCATCCAGGTGAATCCCACCTGCGTGCGCGTGCCCGTGTTCTACGGCCATTCCGAGGCGGTGCACATCGAGACTCGGGACAAGATCACCGCCGCCGAGGCCCGCCGCCTGCTCTCCCAGGCCCCGGGCGTGGTGGTCCTCGACGAGCGGCGCGACGGTGGATATCCCACGGCGGTGACCGAGGCGGCCGGAAAAGATCCCGTGTTCGTCGGAAGAATACGCGAGGATATCTCGAATCCCCATGGACTTGACCTATGGGTTGTGAGTGACAATGTGCGCAAGGGAGCGGCTTTGAACAGCGTGCAGATCGCCGAGATCCTGATCCGCGACTATCTATAAAACAGGCGCGTGTGACGGAGAGACAGGGATCAGTGAGGCGGCGGCACCACGTGCACCACCGAGAGGATATCTACGTGAAGAGAGTCAGCCGGGGGATCGCGCCCCTGTTCCTCCTGCTTCCCAGCGCCTCCTGGGCGCTCGGGCTCGGCGACATCCGGGTCGAGACCGCGCTGAACGAACCCCTGGTGGCGGAGATTCCTGTGCTCTCGGCCAGCAAGAAGGACCTTCGGGACATGAAGGTGCGCCTGGCGCCCAAGGCCGCCTTCGCCAAGCTGGGGCTGGACCGCAGCTACGTGCTGACCCAGTTGCGGTTCACACCCACCACCGTGAACGGACGTCCCGTCATCCGCATTACTTCGCGCAAGCCGATCCGAGAGCCCTTCCTGGATTTTCTCATCGAAGTGAACTGGCCCAAGGGACGGCTGGTGCGAGAGTACACCGTGCTGCTCGATCCGCCGACCCTGCTTGAGCGGCGGGCGGCGCCGGGGGTGCAGGCCGCCCAGACTGCCGCTCCCTCCGCCGCGTACCGGTTCGATCAGCCCGCCGGTCCCGCCTCGGAGTATGGCGGACCCCGGGTCTCCGGCGGCTGGCCCGAGACCGTGGAGGTCCGACCCGGCGATAGCCTGTATCGGATCGCCCGGCGGCTTGCCCCGCAGGTGGCGGGCATGGGTGTGGAGCAACTCATGGTCGCCCTGTACGAGGCCAACCCGCAGGCCTTCGGCGGCAACATGAACCTGCTGCGCGCCGGCACGCGGCTGCGCGTACCCGGTGCCGACGAGGTGTCCGCCATCGAACCGGCCGCCGCCCGCGCCGAGATCGCCCGTCAGACCGAGCAGTGGTCGCAACAAGCCTCCTCCGTGGCGGCAACGCCGTCCGAACCGGAATACGAAGTGGTGTCCGGACCCGCACCGGCCGCCCAGCAAGCCGCTGCCGAAGCGACGACTGCGGGGGCCGAGCCGCCGGCCGCGCGGCAAGAACCGGTGCCGGACCATGGCGCGCCCCAGGCGCATCTGGAGATCGTGGCGCCCGCCGAGGAGACCGGTTCCGGGGCGGATTCCGGGGTGCAGGCGGGAGGTGGCTCCGGCGCCGCGGATGAATCCGCCGACGTTCAGGCCTCGCTGGCCTTGGCCCGCGAAGTGGCCAAGGCCCGGGAGGAGGAAAACACCGCCCTCAAGTCCCGCCTGTCGCAGCTCGAAGAGATGCTCAAGCGCTCCGAACGGATCATCGAGCTGCAGAACCGCGAACTCGAGGCCCTGCGGGAGCGGATCGCGCGACTGGAGGCCGGCGTCTCCGCGGAGCCGGCCAACGCCGCCACGCAGGCGGATACCGCCGAGCAGGCGCAGAAGGAGCCGGTCGGAGCCGGTGGTGCGGGACCCGCCGATGCCAAGAAGACCGCCGCGGCTGCGGCGCGTGCCGAGCCGGCGCAGGACCAGAAGCCCTACTCGACCCTGGATGTGCTCATGGACAATCCCATGTGGCTCTATGGGGTGGGGGCGGGTGGGGCGCTCCTGCTCCTGCTGGCCCTGCTCGCCCTGCGGCGGCGTCGGTCGGAGGACGACGTCGTTGGGGAGCCCGAACGCCGCGGGGCGGGCCCGTTGGCCACCGGAGCACTGGCCACGGGCGCCCTCGCCACTGGCGGCGTGGCGGCGACCCGCGAGACCGCCGAGGCGATCAGCACGGGCATGTTCGAGGCCGCGAAGTTCGGCACGGAGGGCAAGGGCGATCCGGATCTGGAGGACACACAAAAGATTCATCCATCGGAGCTGGCCGCCCAGGGTGTGGGTGGCGGCGCGGGTTCCACCGATGTCGAGGACGTCCTGTCCGAGGCGGACGTGTACATTGCCTATGGCTTGTATCAGCAGGCCGAGGAGTTGCTTCAGGAGGCCCTGGATCAGGACCCGAAAAACGCCGACTACTATGTGAAACTCGCCGAGACCTATCAGCGTGACGGGCGCCCCGAGGCCCTCGCCAGGCTGGCCGAGAAGATGCGTGAAGCGGGCCTCGGTGAAGGCGAGGCCTGGGAGAGCGTGGCGGCGCTGGGACGCAAGGTGGATCCGGAGAACCCGTTGTATGCGGGATCGGCGTCGGAGGCGGGCGAGCCCCATGCCGAGGCCGCGACGGACCAGGAGGGCGTCGATCTGGATCTGGACGAGGAGCTCCCCGAAGCGGCCGATGCCACCGCGTGGGACCTCGATACGGGCGCATTGCCGTCGAAGGCGTCGCAGGGGACCCAGCGGCTGTCCACCGGCTTTTCCGAAGCCGCAGATCTGGAGCGTGTCTCGGGCGAGGAGGCCGCGCCGGATGCGCAGGATCAGGCACCGCCCGAGTCGCTCAAGACGGTGCGGGAGACCGCTGCGGATGCCGCGGACTCCAATATCCTGGAGTTCGATACGGAAGACCTGGGACTTCAGGATGCATCCGCGCAGCCCGAGGGGCCTTCCGAGCCCGAGGTGGAAGCGGGGGGTTTGACCGAGGAGATCCAGAGCGAGCTGGAAACGCGCAGTGACCTGGATCTGGACCTGACCGACGTGGAACTGCGCATGCCCGAGGGACTGGAGTCCGGTGCACAGCCGGAACTCCACGATTCGGTCGCGGACTCGCCGGAGGAGACCGTGGAACTCGACGAGAGCCTGCTCCAGGAGCTGGAGAGCGCCATCAGCGAGATCCAGGATTCCGGGATGTTCGAGACGCCGGAGGGGGGCTCCACCGAGGGGACGCCATCGGATACGGTGTTCCTCGAGGACGAGTTGCCGGCTGGCGCCGAGACGGAAGTGGTCAGCCAGCCCACCGAGGGTCTGGAGGACGTCCTGGAGCTCGACACGCTCATGGACGACGAGGCCAAGATGACGTTCGAGGTGGAGCCGCGGGCCGGAGACACGGAGCAGGACGAGCCGGAAACGGGCGATACCGAGATCATCGACCCGGCATCCGTGGGGGGCGAGAGTTCGGATACCCTGGTGACCGACTCCGGGTTCACCAACATGCTGGGTGACAGCGACGAGGCCGAGACCAAGCTCGAGCTCGCCCGGGCCTATCTGGAGATGGGCGACAGCGAAGGGGCCCGGGCCACCCTGGAGGAAGTGCTCGAGTCCGCCAGCGAGGAGCATCGCCGCCAGGCGGAGGCGCTGCTGCGAAGCATCGGCTGACCCGCCGCCATCTGCGGTTTCACCGAGTCCGCCCGGTCCCGCTTTAAGTGGGCCCGGGCGTCTTCGATCCACGTTCCATGCGCATTGCAGCCGGCATCGAATACGACGGCACGGCCTTCTGCGGATGGCAGCGCCAGCGAGGCGTGCCCACCGTGCAGGAGACCGTGGAACGGGCCTTCTCGGTGGTCGCCGATCACCCGGTCACCGTCGTGTGTGCCGGCCGCACGGACACGGGTGTTCACGCCACCGCCCAGGTGGTGCACTTCGACACCCGGTCGCACCGCACGCAGCGCTCCTGGACCCTGGGCGCCAACAGCAACCTGCCGCCCGAGGTGGTGGTGCGGTGGGTGCGGGAAGTGCCGGAGGACTTCCACGCCCGGTTCTCGGCCCGGGCCCGCGCCTATCGCTACGTGATTCTCAACCGCTGGGTGCGCCCCGCGGTGCTGCGGGGACGAGTCACTTGGCAGCACCATCCCCTGGATGTGCCGCGCATGCGGGCGGCGGCCACGTTGCTGCTGGGGCGCCACGACTTCTCCACCTTCCGCGCCCTGCAATGTCAGGCCAAGAGCCCGGTGCGTACCCTGCACCGCTGTGACGTGAGCCGCGAGGCCGACTTCGTCTATCTCGACGTGGAGGCCGACGGTTTCCTGCACCATATGGTGCGCAACATCGCCGGCGTTTTGATGGCCGTGGGCAAGGGCGACCGCCCCGTGGAATGGGTGGCCGAGCTCCTGGCCCTGCGTGACCGTACCCGTGGTGGGGTCACCGCGCCGCCGGAGGGGCTGTACTTCACCCGGGTGGCCTACGGCCCCGAGTGGCCCGTGCCCCAGACGCCCCAGCCACCCCGGTTCGGCTGAGCGGCCGGCCCGAGGCCGCGCCGGGTTACAATGCCGGCCTGCGGCGCGTTTTGGGGTGGAGTGTCCATGGGGCGGGGCATGCGCACACGCATCAAGATCTGCGGGATCCGGGAGCCGGAACACGCCCGTCTCGCGGGCGAACTCGGGGTCGATGCCATCGGTCTGGTATTCTATGCGCGCAGCCCCCGGGGGGTCGGCCCCGGTGAGGCGGCGGCGGTGGTGGCGGCCTGCCCCCCGTTCGTCACCACCGTGGGTCTGTTTCTGGATCCGGAGCCGGGCCTCGTGGAACACGTGCTGGAGCAGGTACCCCTGGACCTGCTCCAATTCCACGGGGACGAGCGCCCGGAGGACTGCCGGCGTTACGGGCGGCCCTACATCAAGGCCATCCCCATGGGCGAAGGGATCGACGCCCGGCGCTACGCGCAGACCTACCCCGACGCGCGGGGCTTTCTCATCGACAGCCACGCTGCCGGGGCGGCCGGGGGCACCGGGCGGGTGTTCGACTGGAGCCGTTGGCCCCGTGGGCTGGACCGTCCGCTGATCCTGGCCGGGGGGCTCACGCCGCAGAACGTCGGCGAGGCGATCCGGCGGGCGGCGCCCTACGGGGTCGATGTGAGCAGCGGCGTGGAGTCGGCCCGGGGGGTCAAGGATCCGCGGCGCATGGCGGCCTTCTGCCGCGAAGTACGGAGAGCCGATGCAGAACAGCAATGACGAGACCCTGACCCGGATGCCGGATGCTGCCGGCCACTACGGCCCCTACGGCGGGCGGTTCGTGGCCGAGACGCTCATGGAGCCCCTGCTGGAACTCACCGAGGCCTGGGAGCGGTTCCGCGGCGATCCGGAGTTTCTGGCCGAGCTGGAGGCGGATCTGCGTGATTACGTGGGTCGGCCCTCGCCCTTGTATCACGCCGAGCGCTGGAGCCGGGAGCTTGGCGGGGCGCAGATCTTTCTCAAGCGCGAGGACCTGAATCACACCGGCGCCCACAAGGTGAACAACACCGTGGGCCAGGCCCTGCTCGCCCGGCGCATGGGTAAGCGGCGCATCATCGCCGAGACGGGGGCCGGCCAGCACGGCGTGGCCACCGCCACGGTGGCCGCGCGCATGGGCCTGGAGTGCGTGGTGTACATGGGCGCCGAGGACATCCAGCGCCAGGCACCCAACGTCTATCGGATGCGCCTGCTGGGTGCCGAGGTGGTGCCGGTGACCAGCGGCTCGCGCACCCTCAAGGACGCGCTCAACGAGGCCATGCGCGACTGGGTCACCCATGTGGACGACACCTTCTACATCATCGGCACCGTGGCGGGTCCCCATCCCTATCCGGCCATGGTACGGGACTTTCAGGCGGTGATCGGCCGCGAGACCCGCGAGCAGATCCTACAGCGCGCCGGGCGGCTGCCGGACGCGCTGGTGGCCTGCGTGGGCGGAGGGTCCAATGCCATGGGGTTGTTCTATCCGTTTCTGGAGGATCGCGACGTGCGCCTGATCGGCGTGGAGGCGGCGGGGCTCGGCCTGGAGACGGGCAAACATTCCGCCCCCCTGTGCGCCGGCAAGCCCGGCGTGCTGCACGGCAACCGCACCTATCTCATGGAGGATGGCGACGGGCAGATCATCGAGACCCACTCCATCTCGGCGGGGCTCGACTACCCGGGTGTGGGCCCGGAGCACGCCTGGCTCAAAGACATCGGCCGGGCCGAATACGTGGCCGTCACCGACGAGGAGGCCCTGGCGGGTTTCCATCGGCTCACGCGCACCGAGGGGATCATTCCAGCGCTGGAATCCAGTCACGCCCTGGCCTACGCCGAAAAGCTCGCCCCGCGGATGGACCGGGACGCCATCGTGGTGGTGAACCTCTCGGGTCGCGGTGACAAGGATCTGAACACCGTGGCCCGCATCGACGGGATCGCGCTGTGAGCCGTCTGGGTCCGGTGATGGCGCGGCTGCGCGCGGCGGGTCGCAAGGCGCTGATCCCCTACATCACCGCCGGCGACCCCGAGCCCGTGGCCACCGTGCCCATGATGCACGCGCTGGTCGAGGCCGGGGCCGACGTGATCGAACTGGGCGTGCCCTTCTCCGATCCCATGGCCGACGGGCCGGTGATCCAAGCCGCCTGTGAGCGGGCGTTGGCGCACGGCACCGCGCTGCACGACGTACTCGACATGGTGCGCCGTTTCCGGGAGCGGGACGCCGACACTCCCGTGGTGCTCATGGGTTATCTCAACCCCGTGGAGGTGATGGGCTACACCACCTTCGCCCGGACCGCCGCGGCGGTGGGCGTGGACGGCGTGCTCACCGTGGACATGCCTCCCGAGGAGGCCCACGAGCTGGTGCGCGCCCTGCGCGCGCACGAACTGGACCCCATCTTCCTGGTGGCGCCCACCAGCGACCGCCGGCGCATCGAGGCCATCGCCGCGGCGGCCAGCGGTTTCCTCTACTACGTCTCGCTCAAGGGGGTGACCGGTGCCGACGCGCTGGACGTGGACGCCGTGGCGCGTAAGCTCGAGGAGGTCCGCGCGGTCACGGACCTGCCCGTGGGCGTGGGTTTCGGGATCAGCGATGCGGCCCGCGCGGCGGCGGTCTCGGTCGTCGCCGATGCGGTGGTGGTGGGCAGCGCCCTGGTGCGCCGCATCGCCGAGCATGCCCAGGAACCGGCGGCCGCCCGGGAGGCCGTCGGTGGCCTGCTGCGCGCCATGCGCCAGGCGATGGACGCGGCCGTGCATCCTGCGGAGACCGCCCGGTCATGAGCTGGTTCGAGAAACTGGTCCCCACCCGCATCCGCACCGAGGGGAGTCCGAAACGCAAGGTCCCGGAGGGACTGTGGGAGAAATGCGCAGGCTGCGGGGCGATCCTGTATCGCGCGGAGCTGGAACGCAATCAGGACGTCTGCCCCAAGTGCGGGCATCACAAGCGGATCGGCGCGCGGCGGCGTCTGGATCTGTTTCTCGATCCGGAACCCCGCACCGAGATCGGCGCCGAACTCGAACCGCGTGACGTACTCAAGTTCCGCGACAGCAAGAAATACAAGGACCGGCTGAGCGCAGCCCAGAAGAAGACCGGTGAGAAGGATGCGCTCGTGGTGGTCAAGGGGCAGGTGATGGGGGTGCCGCTGGTGGCGGCCGCCTTCGAGTTCGGCTTCATGGGCGGTTCCATGGGCGCGGTGGTGGGAGAGCGTTTCGTGCGCGCGGTGGAGACCTGCCTTGCCGAGGGCATTCCCCTGGTGTGTTTTGCGGCCAGCGGCGGGGCGCGCATGCAGGAGGCCCTGATCTCGCTCATGCAGATGGCCAAGACCAGCGCCGCGCTGGGTAGGATGGCCCGCAAGGGGATCCCCTACGTCTCGGTGCTCACCGATCCCACCATGGGAGGCGTCTCCGCCAGCCTCGCCATGCTCGGCGACGTCCACCTGGCCGAACCCGGTGCGCTGATCGGTTTCGCCGGGCCGCGGGTGATCGAGCAGACGGTGCGCGAGAAGCTGCCGGAGGGTTTCCAGCGCAGTGAGTTCCTCCTGGAACACGGGGCTATCGACCGGATCGTGGACCGGCGGGAGATGCGCGATACCGTCACCGACCTGCTCACCATGCTGATGCGCCAGCCGGCCATCCGCGCCGACTGACGCTCCCGCCGCGGCCAGCCCCCGAGCCGTCATGACCGTCCGCCGCACGCTGGCCGACTGGCTGGCCTGGCAGGAAGGCCTCCATCCGAAGGCGGTGGACCTGGGTCTGGAGCGCGTGGCCCGGGTGGCCGAGGCGATGGGTCTGGTGCCGCCCCCCTACCGGGTGCTGACGGTCGCGGGAACCAACGGCAAGGGCTCCTCGGTGGCTTATGCCGAGGCGCTGCTGCGCACGGCCGGACTGCGCGTGGGCGCCTACACCTCGCCCCACCTGCTGCGTTACAACGAGCGGGTGCGCATCGACGGGCGCGAGGCCGCCGATCCGGAGCTGGTGGCGGCCTTCGAGGCGGTGGACGCGGCCCGCGGGCGTGTGCCCCTCACCTACTTCGAATTCGGCACGCTGGCCGCCCTGCACCGGTTCGGCGAATGCGCGGTGGATGTGGCCGTGCTGGAGGTGGGCCTGGGGGGAAGGCTGGATGCGGTCAATGCGGTGGACGCCGACGTGGCGCTCATCACCTCCATCGGGCTGGACCACATGGAATGGCTGGGCCCGGATCGCGAGTCGATCGGGCGCGAGAAGGCGGGCATCCTGCGCCCGGGTCGGCCGGCCGTGCTGACCGACCCGGCACCGCCGGCCTCGGTATTGAACCGGGCGCGGCAGCTGCGGGTGCCCCTGCGACGGGTGGGGGTGGATTTCCACGTGCGGGAAACGGGACGGGGGCGTTGGCGCCTGGCGTGGTCCCAAGGGATCCGCTGGAATCTCCCCGGGCCGGGCATCCCAGGCCGCCCGCAGTGGCTCAATGCGGCCGGCGCCATCGAGGCGGTGAGGGCGTTGGGCGTGGCGCTCGATCGCGATCAGGTGGCGAACGTGCTGCCCCGGGTGCGGCTGCCCGGGCGTTTCCAGCGTCTGGCCGGCGCGCCGGAGCTGGTCCTGGACGTGGCCCACAACGAGGATGCCTGCGCCGCCCTGGCCGATTCCCTGCATGCGGCGCCGCCCCGGCGTCCCACCGTGGCCCTGTTGGGGGTGCTCGCCGACAAGCGGCCACAGGCCATGGCGAGACGGCTCGCCGAGCGGATCGATTCCTGGGTGGTCACCACGCCCCCCGGCGCCCGAGCCTTGGAGGCGGACAAGACCGCCGAGGCCCTGACCTCTGCCGGACTCTCGGGCCCGGTGCATTGCGTCCCGGCCGTGGCCGAAGCCCTGGCAGCGGCCCGGGCGCGGGCCGGACCCACCGGGCGCGTGGTCGTGTTCGGCTCGTTCCGGACCGTGGAGGCGGTATGCCGGCTTGTGGGCCGGGGCGATCAGTGATCTGCTGTGTGCAGGTGTTCCAGGAACCAGTCGCGGGCGGCCGTGGCGGCGGCCTCCAACGTCCCCGGCTCTTCGAACAGGTGGGTGGCCCCGGGGATGACCTCGATCCGGTGGGGCGCCGTGAGGCGGGCGGCCGCGGCGCGGTTGAGCTCCAGCACCGGATGATCCAGTCCCCCGACGATGAACAGGGTCGGGGCCTTGACCCGGGACAGCGCATGCTCGGCAAGGTCCGGCCGCCCGCCCCGCGAGACCACGGCGGCCACCCGCGCGGGCCGTTCCGCGGCGCAGATGAGGGCCGCCGCCGCCCCGGTGCTGGCCCCGAACAGGCCGAGCGGCAGCCTGGCGATCGGGGTCTGCGTGTCCACCCAGTCCACGGTGGCCGTCAGCCGCCGGGCCAGCAGCGGGATGTCGAAGCGGAACTGATAGGTGTACTGATCGATCTCGTGTTCCTGGGGCGAGAGGAGGTCGAACAGCAGGGTGGCGAGTCCGGCCTCGTTGAGCACCCGGGCCACGAAGCGGTTGCGCGAGCTGAAACGGCTGCTGCCGCTGCCATGGGCGAACACCACGAGGCCGGTGGGCTCCGGCGGTAGGGTCAGGTAGCCCTCGAGCCGCGCGTCCCCGGCGTCGATCCGCACGTCCCGCCGCCGGGCCTCGGTCATGGTGTCCCTTCCGCCGGACGAGCCTCCCAGGCCTGCTGCAGGAGCGTCCGCACCTCCTCGTCGGTGGTCTGGGAAAAGTCGGCGTACCATTGGCCCACGGCGGCGAACCAGGTGGGTGTGAGCAGGACCACCACGTCGTCCACCTCGGTCCGCAAATGCTCCACCGTATCGGGCGGCGCGACCGGAACCGCCACCACGATGCAAGCCGGATCGCACTGGCGCACCGCGGCGATGGCGGCACGCATGGTCGATCCAGTGGCCAGTCCGTCATCGACCAGGATCACACAGCGACCCTCGATGCGCGGCAGCGGGCGGTCGCCCCGGTAGGCGCGCTCGCGGCGCCGCAGCTCGGCGTATTCCTGCTCGGCTACCCGGTCGATGGTGGCCCGGTCGATGCCGAGCCCCTGCACCACCGAGGGATTCAGCACCTCGATGCCGCCGGAGGCGATGGCCCCCATCGCCAGTTCAGGCTGACCCGGTGTGCCCAGCTTGCGCACCAGAAGGAGATCGAGCTCGGCACCCAGGGCCTGGGCCACCTCGAAGGCCACGGGTACCCCGCCGCGGGGCAGCGCGAGCACCAGCACGTCGTCTCGCCCGGCATAGGCCTGCAGGGCCTCGGCCAGCCGCCGGCCGGCCTCGCGCCGGTCCCGGAATCCCTGTTCGTTCATGCCGACTCCCGCAAACGACCGTCATCGAATCCCATAAAACAACTATGGTTGCACCCCGGGCGAGTTTCAATGGAAACCTCGCGTGCGTGGCCTGCGTGAAGAACACGCATCCACGCCCCCACGGGGTTATCATTAGCGCCCTGCGTGGTTTCGGTTTCTTCCTCCGTGAATCATCGACTCAAGCAAAGGCTGATCGGTGGGGCGATTCTGGTCGCCTTGGGCGTGATCTTTCTCCCCATGCTGCTCGACGGATCGGGCTGGCGTGAACGGCAATCCGATCTGCTCGAGATGCCCCCCGAGCCCGAGATCGTGATGCCGGAGCGGCCCGAGTCGACCCGGCGGCCGGTCTCCATTCCCGACGCTCCGCGGCAGGCGGCGAGGCCTTCGACGGCGGCGGAATCACCGAGCGTCTCCGAGCCGGCCGCCGTGGCCCCGTCCCCGAAGCCCGGGCCCGGTGCCGTGTCCGAGGTCGCCAGGGCGCGGGAGGTGCCGCCGAAGGGTTCCCCCGCCGAGCCGAAGGCCAGGCCCCGGCCGGCGCCGCGTTCCGACTCCCCGTCGGTACCGGCGAGCG
Organism: Gammaproteobacteria bacterium; assembly: GCA_026984215.1. Classification (GTDB taxonomy): domain Bacteria; phylum Pseudomonadota; class Gammaproteobacteria; order JAJDOJ01; family JAJDOJ01; genus JALVEU01. Next base: position 58,888 of record JALSSO010000129.1, read on the forward strand.
GGGGCTGGAGCGTGCAGGTGGGGGCCTTCGAGAAGAAAGGTGGCGCCGAGAAACTGGCCGCCCGCCTGCGACAGCGCGGCTACCCGGTCTTCGTTCGCCGCACGGACGTGGGCAGCAAGTCCTTGTACCGGGTTAAGGTGGGGCCGGTGAAGACCCGTACCGAGGCCCTGTCTCTCAAGAAGCGGCTGGAGCGCTCGGAGCACCTGAGCAGCCTGGTCCAACGGGAACGTTGAGGGCATGGACGCCCAGGGCGCGCCCTGGATCGATCTGGGCATCGGTGTGGTGCTGGCCCTGTCGGCCGTGATCGGTCTTTGGCGGGGCTTCGCCCGGGAGGCCCTGGCGCTGCTGGTGTGGGTGCTGGCCGTCGTGGCGGCGGTGAAGGGATATCCTTGGGCGCAGGGCCTTTTTCCGGTGCATTGGGATACCCTGGAGTTGAAACTTGGGGAGACGGCGTTCACCGTGACCCGTCTGCGGGCGATGCTCGGTTTCGGAATGATTCTGCTGGTGGTGTTGCTGGTCGGCTCCCTGTTCAACCGCTGGCTCGTCAAGCACCTGTTCGCGGACGCATTCCATCTCACCGACCGCTTGTTGGGGCTGCTGTTCGGGTTGGTGCGTGGGGCGGTCGTGGGTGTGGGTTTTGTGCTGGTGGCCGGACTGACTCGATTGCCCTTCGGCGATGCCTGGGCCGCATCGCGGCTCGTGCCCGCTTTCCAGACCGGTGCCGAGATCGTCATCGGCTGGCTCCCCCCGCAATACCGTGACTATTTCTCCTATCCTCCCGCTCGTCCCTTGCCCTTCGGGCTTGGTGATAAACTGGGAGTTCCCCGTTCTCGGAATGGCAGTGTTTGAGCCGTGTGTGGAATCATCGGGATCGTCGGCCGCGCGCCGGTGAATCAGGCGCTCTACGACGGCCTGACCGTCCTGCAGCACCGAGGCCAGGACGCCGCGGGGATCGTGACCTACGACCGGGCGCAGCGCCGGCTCAATCTACGCAAGGGCAAGGGCTTGGTGCGCGACGTGTTCCAGGAACGGCACATGCTCCGGCTCAAGGGCGACGCCGGCATTGGCCACGTACGGTATCCGACCGCCGGCAGCGCGGCGTCGGCCGAGTCGCAGCCGTTCTACGTCAATTCGCCCTACGGGATCGCGCTAGGCCACAATGGCAACCTGATCAATGCGGAAGCCCTGCGGGCGGAGCTCTTCCAGCAGGACCGACGCCACATCAACACGGACTCCGATTCGGAGATCCTGCTCAATGTCCTGGCTCAGGAGTTGCACCGTCAGGACGGGCTGCGCCTGGCCCCCGAGCACCTGTTCGAGGCCGTGGCCGGCGTGCACCGGCGCTGCGTGGGCGCCTACGCCGTGGTGGCCATCATCGCCGGCTACGGCGTGCTCGCCTTCCGCGATCCGCATGGCATCCGTCCGGCGGTGTTCGGCCGCCGGGAGACGCCCCGCGGCCCGGAGTACATCGTGGCCTCGGAGAGCGTGGCATTGGATGTGCTGGGCTTCGAGTTGATCCGAGACATCGCCCCCGGCGAGGCCGTCTACGTCGATCTGGACTTCCAGCTCCACACCCGCCAGTGCGCCGAGCGCCCCTTGCTGAGTCCGTGCATCTTCGAGCACGTCTATTTCGCCCGTCCCGATTCGGTCCTGGACGACGTGTTCGTGCACAAGGCCCGGATGCGCATGGGCGACCTTCTGGGGCAGCGCATCCTGGAGCAGTGGCCGGATCACGACGTGGACGTCGTGATCCCCATCCCCGATACCAGTCGCACCGCTGCCCAGGAGCTGGCCCACCGGCTGGGAGTGAAATACCGCGAGGGATTCATCAAGAACCGCTACATCGGTCGGACCTTCATCATGCCGGGCCAGCAGCAGCGACGGCGTTCGGTACGCCAGAAGCTCAACCCCATCGGTCTGGAGTTCCGCGGCAAGAATGTGCTGCTGGTCGACGACTCCATCGTGCGCGGCACCACCTCCCGGGAGATCGTGCAAATGGCTCGTGATGCCGGCGCGCGGCGCGTGTATTTCGCCTCGGCGGCACCCCCCATCCGCTATCCCAACGTCTATGGGATCGACATGCCTTCGGCCAGCGAGCTCATCGCCCATGGCCGCAGCGAGGAGGAGGTCTGTGCGGCCATCGGTGCCGACCGGTTGTTCTATCAGGCGCTGGAGGATCTGGTTGCGGCCGTACGCACCGGCAATCCGGCGATCCGGCGTTTCGACACTTCGGTGTTCACCGGCGAGTATGTGACCGGGGTCAGTCCTGAGTATCTGCGCGTGCTCGAACACGAGCGTAGCGACGAGGCCAAGGCCCGGCGTGACCGCGAGAATGCCGAGCTGGCCATTCACAACGACCCGTGAACGTCACCACTGAACTCCCGCGTGGGGTGCGCCGGCTGGCCCGATGGGCCTGCCTGCGCCTGGGCCGCGACCAGGTCGATTGCGTGGTGGTGGACGTGGCCGAGCAACGCCTGTACTGGATGGCCTCCGAGACCGCCTGGCGCAGTTATCCCGTGTCCACGGCCCGCGCCGGGGTCGGGAGCCGGGAGGGCAGTTTCCGCACCCCCACGGGACTTCACCGGGTGAGCGAGCGGATCGGCGCGGGGGCGCTCCCCGGCTCGATCTTCCGCGGGCGTCGGGCCACGGGGGAGACCGCACCGATCCTCACCGAACCGGTCCCGGCCGAGCGCGATGCGGTGACCACCCGGATCCTGCGGCTGGACGGCCTGGATCCCGGACGCAACCGGGGGGCCGGGATCGACACGCGCGAGCGCTATGTCTACATTCACGGGACCCCCGAGGAGGGGCTGATTGGGACACCGGCCTCCATCGGCTGCATCCGGATGCGCAACGCGGACGTGATCGACCTGTTCGATCGGGTGGCCGAGGGCACCCCGGTGGTCATCGCCCAAGAACCGGATGTCTTTCCACTGCCTGCGACCTGGGGATGCGCATGACCGATTCGTTGAAAAACCGCCGTTTCGACACCCTGGCCGTTCGTGTCGGGCACCATCGCACCCCGGAGGGCGAGCAATCCGAGCCGATCTTCCCGACCTCCAGTTACGTCTTCGAGAGCGCGGCCCAGGCGGCGGCCCGCTTCTCGGGTGAGGCTCCCGGCAACATCTACTCGCGTTTCACCAACCCGACGGTCCGGGTCTTTCAGGAACGGCTGGCGGCCCTGGAAGGAGGCGAGTCCTGTGTGGCCACCGCCTCGGGTATGTCGGCGATCCTCGCCACCTGCCTGGGTCTGCTGCAACAGGGCGACGCCTTGGTCTCCTCCAAGGCGGTGTTCGGCTCCACCGTGATGTTGTTCGACAACTACATCGCCAAGTTCGGCGTCGATGTGCATTACGTGGACGGCCCGCGCACGGAGGACTGGGCGGCAGTGATCGAGCAGGTCCGACCGCGGCTGGTGTTTCTGGAGACCCCCTCGAACCCCCTGACCCAGGTCTACGACATCCACGCCATCGCCGATCTGTGCCATGCGGCCGGCGCCTTGCTGGTGGTGGACAACTGTTTTTGCACGCCCGCCCTGCAACGGCCCCTGATGCTGGGTGCCGACATCGTGGTCCATTCGGCCACCAAGTACATCGACGGGCAGGGGCGTTGCATCGGTGGCGCCGTGGTGGGAGACGCCGAGCGGGTGGGCAAGGACGTCTTCGGCGTGTTGCGCACCGCAGGGCCGAGCATGAGTCCGTTCAATGCCTGGGTGTTCACCAAGGGGCTGGAGACCCTCTCGCTGCGCATGGCGGCCCACAGCCGCAATGCCTTGCAGATCGCCCGCTGGTTGGAGACGCAGGCGAAGGTGGCGCGGGTTCACTACCCGGGACTGCCGTCGCATCCACAGCACGAACTGGCCGCCCGGCAGCAGACGGATTTCGGCGGGATCGTGGCCTTCGAGCTCAAGGGCGGCCGTCCGGCCGCCTGGCGGCTGATCGACGCGGTACGGATCTTTTCCATCACGGCCAACCTGGGCGATGCCAAGTCCACGATCACCCATCCGGCCACGACCACCCATGGCCGACTCAGCCCGGAACAGCGGGCCCAGGCAGGGATCGGCGACGGCCTGGTGCGCATCGCCGTGGGGCTGGAGGATCCGCTGGACCTCGTCGAGGACCTGGAACAGGCCTTGGCGGGCGTGTGATAGAGGAGGCGCAGCGCATGCACTATTCAGTGAACGGCGCTCTGTGGCTCGGCATCCTCTGCCTGGCGCTTGCGGCCGGGCCGGGCTGGGCCGGGCGTGCCGCAGGCACGCAAGCCGTAGCGGCCGATCCGGGGCCGGCGACCATCCTGTGGTTCGACGAGCGTGAGCCCGGTGTGAACCCATACCGCACCCGCATGATCGTGGCGCGCGATTACGTGCGCATGGACGACGGGGCCGCGGGCGACGATTTCGTGCTCTTCGACCGGCGTACGGGGGCCATCCACAGCGTGAGTCACGAGGACCGTACGGTATTGGACGTGCCGGCCCGCGAAGTCCGGCGGGAGCCACCCTACGAACTGCGGCTCACCGAGTCTCGAGAGCCCCAGGCAGAGGCCCCCAAGATCGACGGCCGTACGCCCGAGCACCTGGTCTTCAAGGTCAACGGCAAGACGTGTTACGAGGTGATCGCGGTACCCGGGCTCCTGGAGGACGCCGTGGCCGCCCTGCGCCAGTACCACCGCAGTCTCGCCGGCGAACAGGCGCAGACCCTGGACTGGACGCCGCCGGAGATGCAAACGCCCTGCATGCTGGCCAATGTGGTGTTCTATCCGGCCCGCCATCTGGCCTATGGCTTTCCGGTGCAGGAGTGGGACTATCGAGGTTACGTACGTGCCCTGCGCGACTACCAAGTCGGCGTGACGGTGGATCCGACCCTGTTCCGGCTACCCGAGGACTATCGCCACTACCGTATCGAGGATATCCGAGCCCGGTCGTTCGGCACGGAACCGATGGGTGCTCCCGAGGCGTCCAATTGAACCAGGACGCAACCCTGGGGGCCGCACTCAAGCATACTGCCCTGGGTGTACCAGTCTCCCAGCACGATGCGTTCGGCGGGGCGTCCGTCGAGCTCCAACCGGTGAACGCCCGGCCGATGGGTATGTCCATGGATGAGCCGCCGGACGCCGTATCGGCGCATGGCTTGGGCCACGGCCCTGGGGTTGACATCCATGATCGCGGGCGGCTTGCGGGCCACCTCCCGCGCGCTGGCCCGACGCATGGCGCGCGCCAGCCCGAGACGCACGCCGAGCGGCAGCTTGCGCAACCCTTGCAGGACCCAGGGGTGGCGCACCACGCGCCGGTACCGCTGGTAGCGGACATCGTCGGTACACAACGTGTCGCCATGCATGAGCAGCGTGGGCGTCCCATACAGGGGAACCACCACCGCGTCAGGCAGCAGGCGACAGCCGGTGCGTGCCTCGAATCCCGCGCCGAGCAGGAAGTCGCGGTTGCCCCGCTGCACGTGGACGGGTATGCGGCTCGACAGCGCGCGCAACCCGTCCAATACCGGCTCCAGCGCGGGTGACGCCGCGTCGTCGCCCATCCAGTGCTCGAACAGATCGCCCAGGATGTAGAGGGCGTCCGCCTCGCATGGCGTGCGTTCGAGAAAGCCACGGAACTGCGCCAACACCTCCGGGCGCGCGGCATCCAGGTGCAGATCGGAGACGAAGCGCGTCCGGCTCAAGGTGGCCCCCGCATGCCTCGGAAGGGGAGCGCGGGTGAGCCGCACTCACTCGCAGCGCACGGTCGCCTTCTCGATGGTGATCGTTTCCTTGGGCACGTCCTGATGGAAACCCTGGGTTCCGGTGGGCACCCGGGCGATGGCGTCGACCACATCCATTCCTTCGATCACCTTGCCGAAGACCGCATAACCCCAGCCCTGGGTAGTGGGCGCGGTGTGATCCAGAAAGGCATTGTCCTTCAGGTTGATGAAGAACTGAGCGGTGGCCGAATGGGGATCGCTGGTGCGGGCCATCGCGATGGTGCCCCGCAGATTCTTCAGGCCGTTGTCCGCCTCGTTGCGGATGGGGGCGTGGGTGGGCTTTTCGCGCAGCTCGGCGGTCAGGCCGCCACCCTGGATCATGAAGCCGGGGATCACGCGATGGAAGATCGTGCCATCGTAGTGGCCCTCCTTCACATATCGGAGGAAGTTTTCCACGGTCTTCGGGGCCTTGGCCCGGTCCAGTTGGAGGACGATGGTGCCCTTGCCGGTGTTGAGTTCGACGATGGGATTGGCGTTGTCGGTCATGGCATCACACCCTTTCTCGGCGGCATGGTTGGCGCCGAGGAACATGAAAATCGCCGCGGCGGTCAGGATTCGTATAGACCAGGATCGCATGCGTCTCGTTCTCCCTCGCAGTCCTGCATGGGGCGCCCAGCATACTGATCGGAAGCGGGAAAAACCACCGTGCGCCTCACGAGCCGACTTGCGGGCGCGCCCATTGACGGAGCCGGCGCTCAACGCGTACACTTCGCCATCCGTCGCGGCGCGCGGTGGTGTGGCAGGATCCCGAATCGGGGTATGGCGCAGTCTGGTAGCGCACCTGCTTTGGGAGCAGGGAGTCGGGGGTTCGAATCCCTCTACCCCGACCAACCCTTGCGACGAGTCGGGCAGGGCAAGCGTACAAATGCGGTTCGATTTCTGCGCCCGTAGCTCATCTGGATAGAGCATCGGCCTTCTAAGCCGAGGGTAGCAGGTTCGAATCCTGCCGGGCGTGCCAGCTCCCCCCGCAGCGTAGGACGGCTCGTGCGATGGTGGGCGTAGCTCAGCTGGTAGAGCCCCGGATTGTGGCTCCGGTGGTCGTGGGTTCGAATCCCATCGCTCACCCCAGGTCGTTCACTGAGGGCCGTTAGCTCAATTGGTAGAGCAGTGGACTCTTAATCCATTGGTTGTAGGTTCGAGTCCTACACGGCCCACCATAAAAGCAGTGGCCATGCGATCAGCCCGGCGTGAGCCGGGCTTTGTTTTTCTCTGCACATGTGCAAAAAAAGGCGGCCCCCGAAGGGACCGCCTTTTGCGCCGTTCGGTCTCGAGTGAGACTTACTTGGTCTGCGCCTGCGGAGCAGCCGGAGCCTGCGGGGCCACCGGAGCGTAAGGAGCATAGGGAGCACCGTACGGAGCATAGGGAGCACCGTAAGGAGCGTAGTAGGGATATGCCCACCACGGACCGTAGTAGTCGTAGTAGTCGCCCCAGCCCGAAGCGCGACCGCGCATCGAGAAGTCGAAGTCACCGAAGCCGTCGCCCCAACCACGGCTCCAACCGGGACCGTCGCCCCACCAAGCGGAAGCGGAACCCGCGGCGGCCAGACCCAGCAGGCCAGCGATAGCAGCAACCTTGATCGTCTTCATGTTTTCAGTCTCCAGAGGTGAAAAGTTGTTCAACCGTGTTTGTCTCACCATTCCCGCGACGAGAATGTGCATATAGTATATTAGTAGATATTAAACTTAGAAAATACCACTTTAGGGATATCCGATCTCGCGGTCCTGGTGCAGCCAGGCCTGCCAGGCTTCGAAGATCCCGGCGCGCAGAGCGGCGCAGACCGAGCGGGGCGCCCCGCTGCCGTCGAATACGGGTTCCCCGTCCAGGGTGGCGGCCGATCCCCCGGCCTCCTCGAGCAGCAACGTGCCCGCGGCGTGATCCCAGATCTTCTGGGCGCCGTGGAGGTAAACATCGGCCCGGTCGGCCGCGATCCAGGCCCACTCCAGCGCGCACACCCCCAGGTTGCGCTGCGAGGCGAAGGGCGCTTCCTCGACCAGCCGGCGGCGCAGCGGGAGCGGCAGGCGTTTCAAGTCCACGATGGCGATGCGGGTGGTCCGCGCGTCGCTGCGGTCTCCAGGCGCGGCCATCCGTCGCCGGTTCACCCAGGCACCCCGTCCCCGGTCCGCCCGGAACAGCTCGTCCCGCACTGGGTCATAGACGATCCCCACCTGTACGCGGCATTCCAGGACCAGCGCGAGCGACACGGCGAACAGGGGAAAGCCGGAGACGTAGTTGGTGGTCCCGTCCAAGGGGTCGAGGCACCAGTACGGCGTACCCGTCTCGCACAGCGCGGCCGCGCGGGGCTCCTCGTCCATTTCCTCGGAGACGAAGGCGATGTCGGGCCATTCGGCGTTGAGTGCTTCTCCGATCGTGCGCTCCATGGACAGATCGGCACTGGTCACCAGACTGCCGTCCGCCTTGCGCTTGTGGGCGCAGCGGCCGAAGCTGGGCAGTAGGATGCGGCGGGCGACGTCCCGGACCAGGGGGGCGATCTCCTCGGAGGCGGGCAGCTTCATCGAGGGAGGTCGATCTCCACGATCTCGCCCCGCACGCGCACGGGGTAGGTGCGCAAGGGCTCGGTGGCGGGGGGGTCCTGGGGTTCTCCGGTCCGCACGCTGAAGCGGCTGCCGTGCAGCGTGCAGCTCACGAATTCTCCCTTGAGGCAGCCGAGCGACAGCGACGAGTCCTCGTGCGTGCACAGGTCGTCCACGGCGTACACCGTGCCTTCCACGTTGGCGAGCAAGATGGCTCGCCCGCCGACCATCACCCGTAGCGTCTTGCCCGGGGGCACGTCCGCCAGCCGGGCCACCTCCTCGAAGGCCATGACCGATCAGTACCGCAGGAACAGGTCGAGCACTCGCGGGGTGCGTTGTCCACGGGCGCGTCGCCCGGCATGGGCGGTCACGAGAACCACGGTTCCCAGGAAGATGAGCAGGCCCGCCACGACGATGGACAGCAGCGGGGGATAGAGGGCGATCAGAATTCCCGCACAGATGAGAACGAAGCCGATGAGCATGGGTCGGGAAAGCTCCTGAGACAGCCAAGGGCGCCAAGACGAGGGCCAAGTATGCCACAGCCGCGGGCCCGCAGTGCCCGGCGTCCGGACCTCAAGGCGCGAACAGCAGGCGTTCGATTTCGTCTCGCCGGGCCATGGCGTCGGCATAGCCCAGTTCCAGCAGTTCCCGGCAGTACGGCCCTTCGAACAGCAGATAGCTGAGCAGTGGTAGTGAACCGCGGGTCAGGGCCCCGATCGCTCGCAGCAGCGCCCGCAAGGGGCGCGGAATGCGCTGCAGGTGCCGGGGCACGAACTCCAGCACGTCCCGGCTCGGTGACAGCATGAGGAACTCGATGGGACGCAGTGCGGTGTCGCGGTATTCCACCCTCGATTCGCCGGTCTCACTGAGGGTGTGGTTGATCCGGTTGAGCCGCTCCAGATCGGCATCGAGGCTGTCCAGGAACAGGGTATCGAACACGTATCCCGCGATCTGCCCCGGCGTGGGATAGAGGGGGGGCTCGCTGGGCTGGCAGTCGCGGGCCTCTTGGTGCGTGCGTACCCCGACGATCAGCAGGCGGTTGGCCCCCAGGTGCAGGGCGGGGCTGAGGGGAGCCGTCTCGCGCATGGCGCCGTCTCCGAAGTATTCCCCGCCCACGCGCACGGCAGGAAAGACCATGGGGATCGCCGAGGAGGCCATGAGGTGGTCGATCCCGATCTCCGCGGATACGCCGCAGCGCCTCGCCCGGCGCCAGGGCACCAGCCCGGGAACGCCCTGGTAGAACGTCACCGAACACCCGCTGGTATAGCCGGAGGCGGTCACCGCCAGGGCGCGCAGGCAGCCGGCGTCGAGGCATTGCTGGATGCGTGCAAAGCGCAGATGACTTTCCATCATCCGGCGCAGGGGCGTGTTGTCCAGGATGGAGAGCGGCCCGCTCCGTCCCATGCGTCCGCTCAGCATCGCGCTCAGCCAGCGCCAGGTGTTGCGCAGGGCCGTGGCCGTGTCGGCACGGAATACCTTCTCGATGCGGAAATGCTCCCAGGTGCCGCAGATGTGTTGCACGCCCTCGCGGAACTGGAGCGCGCTGCAGGCGAGGAGGGCCGCATTGATGGCGCCGGACGACGTGCCGGTGACGACCGGAAAAGGGTTCCCGCGCTCGGGCGGTGCGATCTCGGCCACTGCCCGCAACACGCCGGCCTGATAGGCATTGCGGGCGCCGCCCCCGGGCAGCACCAGCCCGACGACGGGTTGCTCTCGGCGCCGCTTTCGTGAGAACCAGTGCATGGCACGAGGCGCTCCCTGCGGTACGGCGATGCAGGCGCATCCGCACCCGATTTTTTTCTAAGGATAGACGGCTGGTCGGACGGCGGCCGTGACGCCCATCCGTTATTTCGATGACTGGGCAAGCGCCTGCGAGATTTCCTCGCTGAGGTGACCTAGCGCCTCGCTCATCGCGAGCGCGATGTCGGCGAAGTCGGTGCCGTGCGCCGTTACCGAAATGTCGGAATCGCGGATCGTGAGATAGCGGTGACTCCCGCCGTCGATGACCGCCCAGCTGGCGCGCAACCGGACCCGCCCCTGGGGGTCGCTGTCGAAGTGCAGAATCTTCACGGCCACTTTGTACTCGCTGGGCAGGTCGCTCCAGGGCTGTACGATGGGATGGACCCGTGGATTGAGCCCGTACAGGTTCTCGGCGATGACTCGGGCGATATTGCGACCCAGCGGTTCGCCCCACTGGTCGAAGTCGGCAAGTTTCAAGCGGGTCTGCCCTTCGCGCAGCACGATCTGCGAGCGGTCCAGGTAGGCGGACACCTCGACCGGTCCGATGGCCACGATCACGGGACGTTCTTTTTCGAAGGCGCCGCTGGTGGTGGGCGACGCTGTCGGCGCGAGCGCATAGAAATGGGTGGGAGGGGAGGTGCTGCAGCCGGCCACCGCGATCCCCGCGATGCCCGCCAGTAGGACGCGACACCTGTCGTACAGACCGGCGTGTTTCGAATGCGGTGTGCGCACGGTTCGCCTCCTAAGGTCGTTTGCCTTTGAGCAGGGCTTCGGGGTGTTGTTCCAGGTAGTCCGTCATCGTCCGCAGAGACCGTGCCGCGGCCGCCAGTTCCTTCATCATGACCATCAGCTCCTCGTAGATCGGAGCGCCGGGGCGCACCAGGCCGCGGACGTTGTCCAGCGTGGCCCGTGCTTCAGCGAGCATGTCGTCCAGCTCGGGCAGGGCGCTTTCGTTGAGCCGGTGACCGATTCTTTCCACTTCGGCCAGCGTGGCGTTGAGGTGGCGCAGTGAATCCATGAGTTCCCGGGAGTTGGCGATCCGGCTCGTGCCTTCCAGGGTGGCGTTCAGATTGGCGGTGATTTCCTCCAGCGGAAGCCTCTGGATGCGCTGCAGCATCCCCAACAGGCTTCGCTTGAGTTGGTCGATGGCCCCGGGCACACTGGGGATCACCTTGTACCCATTCACGATTTGGATTTGCGCGGGCGGCGCATCGGGGTGCATGTCCAGGGAGACCAGCAGCTGACCGGTGAGCAGATTGCCGGTCTGGAGCTGAGCGCGCAGGCCGCTGGCCACCAGTTCCTCGTCGTAGGACCGCTTCCCATCCTTGGCGCCCTCACCCACGAGGTGGATCCGCTCCGGTTCGATCTCGATGAGCACGGGGATGCGGAACTGAAGCGTATCCACATCGAACTCGAACTTCACGTCGATCACCTTGCCCACCTCGATGCCGCGGATCAGCACCGGGGCGCCGACCTTGAGCCCACGCACCGAACCGTCGAAATAGATCAGATAATATTCCTTGCGATGGTACTCGGCCTGCAGGGTGTCCTCGCGCGAGGCATACAGGCGGAAGCGGGTCCCGGGGCGTGCCCGCCCGCTGCGTTCCAGATTGTGCGGGGTGTCGAAGGCGATGCCGCCGATCAGCACCGAGACCAGCGATTCGGTCCGGAGGCGGAAACCCTCGGCGTCCATGCGCACGTCGATCCCGCTGGCGTTCCAGAAGCGGGTGTTCTCGCGCACCAGCTGGTCGTAGGGGGATTTGATGAAGATCTTGAACAGGATGCCGGAGCCGTCTTTCTCCAGCTCATATTCCTCCACTTGGCCCACGCGGATCTTGCGGTAGTAAACGGGAGAGCCCACCTCCACCGAGCCGAGGCTCTCGGCCTCGAGCTCGAAGCGGGTCCCGGGTACGTCGCCGGTGATCACCGGCGCCTTGTCGAGCCCCTGGAAGTGCCGGCGCGGCTTGCCCGAGCGTGCGGGGTCCATGGCGATGTAGGCCCCGGAGAGCAGGGTCCCGAGGCCGGAGACCTCGCCGGCCGCCAGCCGGGCCGTGACCACCCAGAAGCGCGTCCCTTCCCGCAGGTGGTCCCGCATGGTCGGATGCAGCTCGGCGGTGACCACCACCTTGGAGAGGTCCTCGTTGAAGGCCACGGAGGTGACCTTGCCGACCTCGACATCCTTGTACTTGACTTTGGTTTTACCGGCCTCGAGACCTTGGGCCGAGCTGAAGACGATGGTGATTTCCGGACCTTTCTCGGTGAGCGCCTTGTAGGCGAGCCAGCCACCGATGACCACGGCCACCAACGGAATCAGCCAGACGACCGACCACCCGGACTTTTCCTCGACGGCCGCCGCCGGCAATGCCTCGACCGGATCCGATTCCGTGCTCGGTTCAGTCACGAGGCGTCTCCATGCGATCCCAGATCAGGCGGGGATCGAAGGAATTGGCGGCGAAGATGGTCAGCACCACTACGCTGGCGAAATAGAAGGCCGCTGGGCCCGGGTCGATGTTGGCCAGCTCGCCCACGCGCACCAGGGCCACCAGCAGGGTGACCACGTAGATGTCCACCATGGACCAGCGTCCGACCATCTCCGTGATCCTGTACAGGCGCGTGCGGTCCTGGGGCCGCCATTGCGAGCGGCGGTGCACCGAGATCGCCAGCAGGGTCAGGATGACCAGTTTCATCACCGGCACGAAGATGCTGGCCACGAAGATGACCACCCCGATGGGCCATTCTCCGTTCTGAACGAAATACACCACTCCGCTCATGATGGTGTCTTCCTGGACCTGGCCAAGGGTGGTGATGCGCGTGATCGGCAGCACCATGGCGGGCACGTAGAAGACGTAGGCCGCGATCAGCAAGGCCCAAGTGCGGCGCAGACTGTCCGGCTTGCGCACGTGAACCGCCGCCCCACAGCGCGGGCAGCGCAGCTTGGCGTGCCCCGCGCCTGGCGGGATGCGCAAGATCCGCTCACACACCGAACACCCCGCAAGTCCCCGTTCCAGGGCGCTGCCCCGGATCACGCCCCATCCTCCAGACGATCCCACACCACCTCGGTGTCCATGGCCCAAGTGGCCGCCGCCAAGAGAAAGATCAGCACGAAGAACGCCCACACCCCGGGTCCGGGGATCACCGTGGCCATCTTCACCAGTTTCACCACGGTCACCAGAATGCCCAGCAGGAACACCTCCATCATGTTCCACTGCTGGACCGCCTCCAGCGCGCGAAGCATGGGCACGGTTCCCCGGGCCACGCGTCCCCGACGCAGGGGCAGGAACACCCGCAGCAGGAACAGGAGCACCAGGGCCGGGGCCACGATGCAGGTCAACGCCACGAGGGCCGAAAGGGCATGCTCGCCTTCGGCCCAAAGGGTCAGCACGGCGCCCGGCAGGGCCGCCGAGACCACCTCCGGACCGACCCGGATGGAGAGCAACGGAAAGGCGTTGGCGATGAAGAACAGGACCAGTCCGGCCAGGGCCAGCGCCGCGGTACGCTCCACGGCGTTGGGAACGTGGCGGTACAAGACGGCCCCGCAGCGCGCGCAACGGGCCGCGCTTCCCGGAGGCACGGAGATGCGCCGCTGCAGCAGATCGCAATCGTGGCAGGTGATCAAGGGCGTCTTCATGCTCTGCACGGGCCGGGGGCACCGGCCTGGGCGATAGGGATCCGACGCCCTAGGGTAGCATTCGTGCCGGTAAGGGGGCGAGGCCGGAGGCGTTGTCGTACCGGTTCAGTCCGCGTGACGCGAAACAGAAACGCTCGAGATCTCCAACGCGTAATGGATCCAGCAAATATCATAATATTTACACATTAGAACAAAACCACGATCTAAAGATCGTTGCGTTTCCGATACGTTTTGTGAAATATTCCCCCCGCGTTGCGTTTTTGACAATTCCACAATGGGAGGGCAGTGAGGATGCGTATATTTTCCCGTGGATCCGCGCTCGGTGCCGCAGTGGCTCTGGCCTGCGCGATGCCGTCGGTCTCCAATGCGACGACCGGCTATTTCTCCCTCGCCTGGGGTGCCAAGGCCATGGGTATGGCCGGAGCTGTGGTCTCCGCGCCACAGGACGCGCTCACCGCGGCGGTCAATCCGGCGGCGACGAGTTTCGTGGGCACGCGCGCGGACATGGACGTGCGGGGGTTCATCCCCATCCGCAAGGCGACCCTGGAGTTCCCGGATCCGCCTTTCGGCCCCGGAAAACAGAGCGACAGCAGCTCCAACCGGATCTTCCCGGTGCCGGCGGGCGGCTTCAGCTATCAGGTCAATGACAGCTGGGCGGTGGGCTTCGCCTTCTACGGCAACGGCGGCATGAACAGCACGTACAAGAACAACTTGTTCGATCCCGGCGGAGTCGGCGGGGCGTCGCGTCCCCTCAGTGTGGATCTCTCGCAGCTCATCTTCGCCCCCAGTGTGAGTTTCAAGTTCGCGGACCGGCACGCCATCGGCATCGCGCCACTCATCGCCATGCAGAAGTTCAAGGCCGAGGGCCTGGAAAACTTCCAGTGCTTCACCTCCACCGCGCTGGGCAATCCGGCCAGCGCCGGCTCCTGTATGACCACGGGCGCGCCCACCACCCCATCGAGCACGCTCACGGGGAACGGGGATGAGATCGTGTGGGGCGTCGGCGTCCGTGGCGGCTATGTCGGCCAGATCACCGACAACTTCTCCCTGGGCATCGCCGGTTCCAGCCCCATTTACATGGGCAAGTTCGAGAAATACTCGGACCTGTTCGCCGAGGACGGCGACTTCGACATCCCCGCCACCCTCAGCGCCGGGATCTCGTGGAATTCCGGAAACGGGCTCACGGTGGCCTTCGACTGGCAGCGGATCTTCTACAGCGGCGTCAAGTCGATATCCAACCCGGGGCCGGTGTTCAACAACAGCATGACCAACCCCGCCCCCACCTTCCCGCCCGGAACCGATTTCAGCACCCTGCCTCCGAGCACCGCGCTGGGCCAGAAGGACGGACTGGGTTTCGGCTGGGAGGACATCAATGTCTTCCGCCTGGGTGTGGCCTATGAGATCAATCCGCAATGGACGGCCCGTTTCGGGGTGGCTTACAACGATCAGCCCATCCCCAAGGATCAGGTCCTGTTCAACGTCTTGGCACCGGCCACGGTGCAGTGGCACATCACGGCTGGCGCGACCTGGAAACCGCGGGACTTTGCCGAGCTCTCACTGGCGCTGATGTACGCGCCCACGGGCTCGGTGAAGACGAACCAGACGGCGTTCGGCGTGCCGGGCAAGATCGAGATGTATCAGGTCTCGGCCGACCTGCAACTCTCGGTCCTGTTCTGAACGGGGCAGCGCGGCGCCCGTCGTTCCGAATAACAACCAGCCGCCCGCCGCCCGGTACCGGGCGGGCCGTGGCGGCCCTCTCTGAAAGGCCATCGTCGTATGGCCTTTTGTTTTGCCTCAGGACCTGGGGAAGCGCACGCCGCCATCGCACAGACCTCGGATTCGGCGCCAAGGCGGTCGTTCGTCGCGGACTCGGCGTTTCGCACATCCGCCGGTGACGCGAGTCCATTGCGCGGGTTCATGTCCGAACCCACGCCAGGAACTGCACCAGCAGGATTCCGGCGACGAGCCACAAGACACCTCGCAACAGGCGGCGGTAGGTCTGTGTCGGGATGCGGTCGTGCAGCGCCATTCCCAACGCCAGGCCCGTCAGGCCGGCCACCACCAGCGGAAGGGACACGCGTGCGGCCGCGGCGCCGAACACGTCCGCCCCCATGAATGTCCCGATCTGGGCCAGCTTCCCCGCCAGAAAACACAGGTTGAACACCTGAACCATCACCCGCGGGGGTTCGTCGAGTTCCAGGAAGAGAATGATCAGCAGGGGGACCATCACGTTGACCGTGCCCACGCTGAGGCCGGCGGCCAGGCCGAAACCGGCCAGCGCGAGTCGCCGTCGTCGACGTACCCACCGCGGGGCGTGACCGCGAAGCCGGTCCAGATTGAGATACAGGAGGATGATCGCCGCCAGCCACAGTCGATAGGGCTCCGGATCGGTGTATACCAGCAGCGAGGTACCCAGCACGCTGCCCGCGCCGGTATACGCCGCCAGGGGCCAGTACCGCCCCAGGCTGCGCCGCCATCGGCCTCCGCGCAGGATGCTCGCGATGTTGACGGCCACCGTGGGCAGCAGGGTGAGGAGGATCGCGGTGCGCAAGTCGAGGAACAGGGCCAGCAGCGGGGTAGCGGTCATGGGAAAGCCCAGCCCCAGCGTCCCATGCACCGTGCCGGCGAAGGCCAGGACGGCCGCGGCGGCCCACAGGTCCGGCTCCGGAATGCCCAGTGCTCCGGTGCCGCTCACGAGCGTTCAGGCGTCCGGGGGCGCAGCGTTCCAGGCTTCGAGAAAACGCTGGAGGTGGGGCCTGCCGGAGGCGGCCAGGGTCGACCGGAGCCGCTCGCATTCTTCCTGGTAGGCCGCCCCGTCCAGACGGCCGCGCATCCGTTCGAAACGCAGATAGACGAGGTAGGTATTCAGCACATCGGTCTCGCAGTAATCTCGGATGTCCCCGATGCGACCCTCGAGCCAGGCGTCCCAGACCTGATCGCCGGACATGCCCTGCTTGCCGGGAAAGCCGCACAGGCTGGCCACCTCGTCCAGGGGGGCGCCGGCGCGGGGCTGGAAACCCGCCAGCACGTCCATCAAGTCGATGTGGCGCCAGTGATAACGCGACAGGTAGTTGTTGAAGCGAAAGCTCTGGTCCTCCTCCCCGATCTCCCAGTAGCGGCCTGCCTCGATCCCGTGAAGCAGCGAACGGTAATGAAGCACGGGCAGGTCGAAACCGCCCCCGTTCCAGGAGACCAGCACCGGCTGATAGTGCTCGACGCCTCTGAAGAATTGTCGCAGGAGTTCCGCCTCGGTCGAGTCCGGTGCGCCCATCGAGAGCACCTTCAATTCATGGCGGGTCGCGAGCACCACCGAGATGGCCACGATACGGTGCAGATGATGGGGCATGAACTCGCTGCCCGTCTTCTGCTGGCGCAGGTGGGCCATGGCCCGTCCCACGTCCCTGTCCGCCAGTCCCTCGAGCCCATAGAGGCGCCGGCCGGCCTCCAGGTCGGGGATGGTCTCGATGTCGAAGACCAGGACGTTCACGCCGGGAACACCCCCGTGGAGATGTAGCGGTCGCCCCGGTCCGGAATGATCACCACGACCACACCCTCGGTCAGCCCTTCGGCCAGGCGCAGGGCGGCGGCCACGGCGCCGCCGGCCGAGACGCCGCAGAAGATCCCTTCCTCCCGGGCCAGGCGACGCATGGTCTCCTCCGCAGCGTTCTGGTCTACTTCCAACACCTCGTCCACCCGCTCGGGTTCATAGATCTTCGGCAGATACTGCGGCGGCCAGCGCCGGATTCCCGGGATTTTCGCGCCCTCGGCCGGGTGGACCCCCACGATCCGCACCCGTGGGTTGCGCTCCTTGAGATAGCGGGACGTGCCCATGATGGTTCCCGTGGTTCCCATGCTGGAGACGAAATGCGTGATCCGCCCTTGGGTGTCCCGCCAGATCTCGGGTCCCGTGGTTTCATAGTGCGCGCGGGGGTTGTCGGGGTTGGAGAACTGATCGAGAACCCGTCCCCTGCCCTCGGCCTGCATGCGCAGCGCCAGATCGCGCGCGCCTTCCATGCCCTCCTGCCCCGAGACCAGCACGATCTGCGCGCCGTAGGCTCGCATGGTGGCGCGGCGCTCGGCGCTCATGGTCTCGGGCATGACGAGCACCATGCGGTAGCCGGCGATGGCGGCGGCCATGGCCAGGGCGATGCCGGTGTTGCCCGAGGTGGCCTCGATGAGCGTGTCGCCGGGCCGGATCTCGCCCCGTTGCTCGGCGCCGCGGATCATGTACAGGGCGGGCCTGTCCTTCACCGATCCGGCGGGGTTCTGCCCCTCCAGCTTGGCCAGGAGCGTGACCCTCGGCTGCGGGGCCAGACGGCGCAACGGCACCAAAGGGGTGTTGCCGACGAGTTCCTCGATGGGGTGGACATTCATGCCTAAAAGTCGGTGATCGCGACCCGGGGTTGCGCATTGTAGCCCGGTTCCAGATGCGGAGCAGCGCTCGATCCGGCGGGTTGCCGGGTATCCCGTGGATGGCCCGTTCCGTCCGGCCGACGCGTTGTCCCGGTGAGCCGCGCGTGACAACATCGACGTCCATGCAGGACTGGCCTCTCTCCTTGCGCCTGATCGCCGTCGGCACCCTGCCGGTCGGGTTGCTCGGGGGCGTTTTGTTGGTGTTGTACGCCAACGGTGCGATGTCCGCCTTGGCCGTGGTGGTAGCCACACTGTCGGCGGTGGCATTGGGGCTTGGGCTCGGATTGTGGACGGCGGGAGGAATCCGTACCCCCTTGCGGGAACTGGCCGATGCGTTCTCCACCTGGGAAGCCGGGGAGCGTACAACCGATCTGCGCACGGAGGTCGGGGGCGAGCTGGGTGAGCTTCAGCGGCGTTTCCGGCACGCGGCTCGGCGGATCCGAGCCCAGTTGGAGCGTGCCGAGCGCGCCGAACGCACCGCCTCCGAGCGATTGCGCCAGCGCTTGGAGGAAGTGGATCGCAGGGACCAGTCGCTGGAGCTCCAGCGCAGTCGGCTGGAGGCGGCCGGGCTCGCTCGATCGCGCTGGCTGGCGGACATGAGCCACGAGTTGCGCACTCCGCTGAACGCCATCTCTGGTTTTTCGGATCTGCTGGCCGGCTACGACGTGGACGCGGCCCATCGCAGCTACGTGGAAAACATCCGTCGCGCGGCCTCGGAACTGCTCCTGATGATCGGCGAGATCCTGGACTACGCCAAGATCGAGGCCGGGGAGGTGGAGGTCCAGCGACGTCCTTTCGACTTTTACGAGGAAATGGAGGGGGTGGTGACCCTGATGGGCCGGCTCGCGCACGCCCGCGGGTTGGACTTCCTCACCTTTCTGGACCCCCGAATCCCGGACCGCGTGGTGAGCGATCCGCAGCGGATCCGGCAGGCGGTGATCAATCTGCTGAGCAATGCCGTCAAGTTCACCGAAAACGGGTACGTGGCCCTTGAGGTGCGCATGGAGGAAGATCCCAGGCCGGTGCTGGAGTTTCGTGTGATCGATACCGGGGTGGGCATCGAACCCGAGGCGGCCGAACGCCTGTTCCAGCCTTTCGCCCAAGGTGTGGGGGGGCTGCATGCCCAGGCTGCGGGTACCGGGCTCGGATTGTCCATCACCAAGGTTTTCGTCGAGCGGCTCGGAGGCGAGATCGGCTGCGCAGGCCAGCCGGGCGAAGGCAGCACGTTCTGGATTCGGGTTCCGGTGTCCCTGGATGAGGGAGCCCAACCGTATCACCGACGTGAGCCGCTCACCGCTCGGCGGTTCCTGGTGTTCGACCGCAATCCCACCCGGGCGGCTTACACTCGTGCACTCCTGGAGGGGTGGGGTCTGGGTGTGGACCACGCCGCGGGGCTCGAAGCGTTCCGTTCGCGCTACCTGCAGGGTGAATACGATGCCATTTTGTATTTCCTGAACCGCAGCGACGTGGACACCGATCTGCAGGTGTCCATCGGAGACCTCTCCCGCGCGGCGGTGCCCAAGTACTTCTTCCATGCCGCCGAGCACCATGGAGCCATCGAGGCCCGCAGCGGTTTCCATCACCTGAGCGCCCTGATCTCCCCGCGCCGCCTTCACCGCCTGCTGGGCGAGGCGCGCCGCCCGCCTCAGGGAGAGGGAAGTCCCGCCACTGGGGCGGCAGAGCGCGCCGTCACGGGCCTGAACGGCCTGCGTGTGCTGATCGCCGATGACAACGAGATCAACCGGCACCTGCTGGGGGTCTATGTCTCGCGCAACGACGGCGAGGCGCTGTTCGCTCCCGACGGCCTTGCGGCGCTCGACCAAGCCGATGCCCACCGCCCCGACTTGGCCTTGCTGGATCTCGACATGCCGCGGTTGTCGGGCAGTGAGGCCGCCGGGGAGTTGCGTCGACGATTCCCCGAAATGCGGCTGGTGGCGGTGACCGCCGAGACGCGCGCCGAGCGTCTGGCCGGGTTGCGCGAGCAGGGGTTCGATGCCGTATTGATCAAGCCCGTGACCGAGCGGCGGCTCCTGGACACCGTGGCAGCGCTGTGCCCACCGGGCTCCGGCGAACCCGCGCGCGGCGGCGACTCGGCTCCCGTGGTGGACGTCGACAAGGCCGTGCGCCTGACCGGGGGGAAGCGCGAGCTGGCCGAGGAGCTCTTCGGCATGCTGCTGGCCGACCTGCGGGCCAAGCGGGAACAACTCGTGTTCCGTAACGACGAGGACCGGGAACGCCTGCGCGGTCTGGCCCACCGCATCCAGGGGGGGGCCCGCTATTGCGCGGCCGTGCGCGTCCAGCGGGCCGCGCAGCGCCTCGAGTACGTCGCCGAAGCGGGCGGCGGGGAGGGCGAGATCGAGGCAGCCCTGCAGCGCCTGCGGGACCGCATCGACGAGCTGTTGCAGGCGGAGAATCCATATCGTGCCTGAATCCTTTCCACGGGCCGCGCATTGGAATCGGCGCCGACCGCCTCCATAGTGTATGCACGGGGTTTCAAAACATCGGAGGCAGTGCGTCATGGCCGAGAAGCTCGAGAACACGCAGTGGCAGACCTTTTTCGACCGGGTCTCCAAGGGACTCGGCGCCAGGCAGGTGGAGATCGAGGTGGCTGGATTGGACCTCGGCGACGAGGTCGAGGCCGAGTGGGTGCCGCTCACGGGAATCACCTACGACCCCAAGGACGATGTGCTGACCATCATCACCGACCGGCTCGATCACATGATCCGCAGTCCGCGCGAGATCTATGTGGAGACCTCGGTGGACGGGTTACACAGCCTGGAAGTGATCGACGCCGAGGGCCATCGTCAGATCGCCGTCCTGCGGCCGGATTTGGCCCTGCCGCCGCCGGGTTGAGCCGGCCCGCAGGGTTGCCGGGAGAGCCTTGCAATCCGGGCCGCTCTCAACCGCTCAATAGTCGCTGCAAGAGTCCCAGGTAGACCTGCACCAAGCGGTCCAGCTCGTGGACGCCCACGCATTCATCCACTTGGTGGATGGTGGCGTTGACGGGCCCGAACTCCACCACTTCCGCACCGGTGGGGGCGATGAACCGGCCGTCGGAGGTTCCACCCGCCGTGGAAAGGGCCGGGCGGATGCCGGTGACCGCCTCGACCGCCGCGGTCGTGGCCTCCACCAGGCGGCCCGCCGCAGTGAGGAAGGGCTCGCCGGAGAGGGTCCAGTCCAGTCGGTAGCGCAGGCCGTGGCGGTCGAGCAAGGCGTGGACCCTTTCGCGGATGGCCCGTGGCGTGAGTTCGGTGGAGAAGCGCAGGTTGAACTGCGCCTCGAGCTCGCCGGGGACGACGTTGGAAGCGCCCGTGCCGGCGTGCAGATTGGCGATCTGGAAGCTGGTGGGCGGGAAGAAGTCGTTGCCTTGGTCCCATTCCAGCTCCACGAGCTCGGCCAGGGCCGGAGCGAAGCGGTGTACGGGGTTGTCGGCCAGTTGGGGATAGGCCACGTGTCCCTGCTTGCCGAACACCCGCAGGTGTCCGGTGAGGGAACCGCGCCGGCCATTCTTGATGGTATCGCCGAGGCGCTCGGCGCAGGAGGGTTCGCCCACCAGACACCAGTCGATCCGCTCGCCGCGCCCCTGCAGGCGCTCGACCACTTTCACCGTGCCGTTGAGCGCAGGGCCTTCCTCGTCGGAGGTGAGGAGCAGGGCGATGGAGCCCCGGTGGTCCGGATGGCGTTCCACGAAGCACCGACAGGCCGCCACCATGGCCGCGAGGCTGCCCTTCATGTCGGCGGCGCCGCGTCCGTAGAGCCGCCCGTCCCGGATCACCGGCTCGAAAGGTGGTGTGGTCCATGCCGATTCCGGCCCCGGCGGAACCACGTCCGTGTGCCCGGCGAAGACGAACAGCGGCCCTCCGTCCCCCCGGCGCAGCCAGAGGTTTTCCACCTCGCCGAAGTGCATCCACTCCGGTTTGAAGCCGGCCGGGGCGAGCCACTCGGCGATCAGCCGCTGGCAACCGGCGTCCTCGGGAGTCACCGAGGGTCGGGCGATCAGGGCGCGTGCATAGTCGAGGACGTTCATGGCGAGGGAGGCGAGAGGCGGTGCGGCGAGCCGGCACGCGGGGGAGCCATCAGATGTCCCGCAGCAGTTCGTTGATCCCCACCTTGGATCGGGTGCGCTCGTCCACGCGTTTGACGATCACCGCGCAATAGAGGCTGTATTTGCCGTCCTTGGACGGCAGATTGCCGGAGACCACGACCGAGCCGGCCGGGATACGCCCGTAGCTGATCTCTCCGGTCTGGCGATCGTAGATCCGGGTGCTCTTGCCGATGTAGACGCCCATGGAGATGACCGAGCCGCGTTCCACGATGACGCCCTCGACCACCTCAGAGCGCGCGCCGATGAAGCAGTCGTCCTCGATGATGGTGGGCGCGGCCTGTAGCGGCTCCAGCACGCCGCCGATCCCCACGCCACCCGACAGGTGCACGTTCTTGCCGATCTGGGCGCAGGAGCCCACCGTGGCCCAGGTGTCCACCATGGTGCCTGAGTCCACGTAGGCGCCGATATTGACGTAGGAGGGCATGAGCACCGCCCCGGGGGCCACGTAGGCGCCCTTGCGCACCATGGCCGGAGGCACGATGCGCACGCCGCCTTCTCGCAGCTCGGCGGCGCCGCGCTCGGCGAACTTGCCCGGCACCTTGTCGAAGTAACTGGTATGCCCGCCTTGCAGGTAGACGTTGTCTTCGATGCGGAAGTAGAGCAACACCGCCTTCTTCAGCCATTCATTGACCCGCCAGCCCGACTCGCCGGGCTCGGCCACCCGGGCCCGCCCGGAGTCCAGCAGCTCGATGGCCGCATGCACGGCCTCGCGGGTGGTCGCATCGGCATTCTGGGGTGTGATCTCGGCGCGGCGCTCGAAGGCGGCCTCGATCACTTCACGCAGATCGTCCATCGGTCATGACTCCTTTGAGTTGGGGTTCGTTCACCACGCGGCGTCGGAGCAGGATGGCCCCCGCTCGGTGGAGACCGTCTCGCGCGCCCTGCGTTGGCGATCCGTCTTTCTCTCCATGCTCCGGGTCTCCCATGCGCCGTGGGGAAAGATCACCATCGCTCCACCACCGCGCGGATGCGCTCGGCGGCCTCCACGCAGTCTTCCAACGGGGCCACCAGGGCGATGCGCACATGGCGCTCGCCCGGATTGTGGCCATGAATCGTGCGCGATAGGTAGCGACCCGGCAGCACGGCGACGTTGGCCTCGGCCAGCAGCCGGCGGGTGAAGGTCTCGTCGTCCACCGGCGTGCGCGGCCACAGGTAGAATCCCCCGGCCGGATCGTTGAGCTCCAGCACGGGCGCCAGGATTTGGCGCACCGCGCGGAACTTGTCCCGGTAACGGGCGCGGCTGGCCGTCACGTGGGCCTCGTCCATCCAGGCCGCGCGGCTGGCCGCCTGGGCCGGCGGCGGCATGGCGCAGCCGTGGTAGGTGCGGTAGCGCAGAAAGGCCGCCAGCACCCGGGCGTCACCGGCCACGAAGCCCGAGCGCAGCCCCGGGGCGTTGGAGCGCTTGGAGAGGCTGTGGAACGCCAGCGCCCGGGAAAAATCCGTGTTTCCAGCCCGCCAGGCCACGCCGAGGATGCCCGGCGGGGGATGGGCCTCGTCGGGGTAGATCTCGCTGTAGCACTCGTCCGAGGCGATGACGAAGTCGTGGCGCTCGGCCCGCTCGAGCAGGTCCTGGAGTTCGTCTTCGCCGAGCACCGCGCCGGTGGGATTGTGGGGTGTGCACAGGTACAGGAGCTGGCAGCGCGCCCAGACCGCCTCCGGCACGGTCTCGAAGCGGGGCTTGCCGGTGTTGTCGTCACAGGGGATGTACCAGGGCTCGGCTCCGGCCAACAGCGCCGCTCCCTCGTAGATCTGATAGAAGGGGTTGGGCAGGAGTACCACCGGGCGTGCCCCGCGGTCGATCACCGTTTGGGCGATGGCGAACAGGGCCTCGCGGGTGCCGTTGACCGGGAGCACGTGGCGGGTCGGGTCCAGCGCCCCGGCGGGAATCCCGAACCGCCGGGACAGCCAGGCGGCGATGGCTTCGCGCAGCGGTCCCCCGCCGCGGGTGAGCGGATAGCTCGACAGCGTGTGCAGATGTTCCAGCAGCGCCTCCCCGATGAACCCCGGCGTGGATTCGCGCGGCTCGCCGATGGACAGGGCGATGGGCTCCAGCCCTGGCGGCGGCGAGAGGCCCTCGCGCAGGCGGGCGAGACGTTCGAAGGGATAGGCGTGCAGGCGTTGCAGATCGGGATTCATCGCGTAGCGCAGGTTCCGTGCAGGGGCGGTAGTATAACGGGCTGGTCGGCAAGGCTCGGGAGGTGGTCTCATGAGCATCCGGGTGCTGTGCATCCAGCACGTGAGCGTCGTGGTCTCGGACACGCGGCGGGCGCTCGCCTTCTACCGGGGCGTGCTGGGGATGGAGGTGGATCCACAGCGGCCCGATCTGGGTTATCCGGGCGCGTGGCTGAAGGCTGGCGACGGCCGTCAGGTCCATCTCCTGGAGCTGCCCAATCCGGATCCGGCCGAGGGCCGTCCCCCGCATGTCGGCCGTGACCGCCATATCGCCTTGGGGGTGGCGGACATCGAGGCCGCCGAAGCGGCCTTGCGGGAAGCCGGTGTGGCCTTCACCCGGAGTCGTTCCGGGCGCGCCGCCTTGTTCTGCCGCGATCCCGACGGTAACGGCATCGAGCTGCTGGAGATTCCGCATTGCCCCCACTCAACTCAGGAGGATCCCTCATGAAAGTCGCCTATATTTTCAGCACCCAGGGACATACCGTCTCCTACAAACTCGGCAAGATGATCCTGCCCCAGCTCGAGGCCGGCAGCCACGGCGTGGAGGTGGTGGGCATGTTCTTCTTCGAGGACAACAACTATGTCCTGGTCAAGGGCGATCCCATCGGCGAGCGTCTGGCCGCCGTGGCCCGCGAACAGGGCATTCTGTTGATGGGCTGTGATCAGTGCTGCTACGAACGAGAGATCCACGACAAGCTGGTGGACGGGGCGGTGATCGGCTGTTTCCCCAACCTCTACGCGGCGCTCGCCGAGAACCCGGCCGACCAGGTCATCACGCTGTAGCGGCGCCACAAGGCGGCGAGGCGCTTTTCAGGACCTGGGCCAGATCCGCCAGAGGATGAGCAGGATGCCGGCGAACTGGCTCACCCAGAACAGGAAGCTCCAGCGTAGCCAGCTTGCGTGTCGGTCGGCCAGGTCCACGCGCACACGTTCGATGTCGACCTTGAGGTCGGATCGCACTTGCTCGATCTCGACTTTGAACTCGGCGCGGACTTGTTCGATTTCCTTGGTGAGCTCGGCGCGGACCTGTTCGATTTCCTTGGTGAGGTCGGCGCGGATCCGCTCGATTTCCCTGACGAGCTTGAGTTCGGTTTCTTTGATCTCACCCCGAACCTGCTCGATCTCCTTGACGAGCTTGAGTTCGGTTTCCTTGATCTCCCCCCGAACCTGCTCGATCTCCTTGACCAGGCGGAGTTCGGTCTCGGAGAGGTCGCGCCGGGTGGCTGTGTCGGCGAGATTGGGAAAGCGCTCCTCCAGCGCCTCGAAGGCCTCGGCAAGGATGCGCGCGCGCGCCTTGTCGTCGGTGGCGCTCAGTAGCTTGTCGTAGAGATCGAGTGCGGAAGTGGCCATCCCCGGAATCCTATCACGAGCGAAGGATGCGTTGAGGGTTACAAGGCCCGCCGCCTCCCTCGGGCAAACCGTATAATCGCTCGTTTCCACAGCGACCGCGAGCCGTTTTATGAACGAACACCCGGCCGGTGAGCGCCTGCGCGCCTTGTTGCGCGAGCGGATCGTGTTGCTCGACGGGGCCATGGGTACCATGATCCAGCGCCATGGCCTCTCGGAGGCGGACTATCGCGGCACGCGTTTCGCCGATTGGCCGCGGGACCTCAAGGGCAACAACGACCTGCTGGTGCTCACCCAGCCGCAGGTCATCCGCGGCATCCATGATGACTACCTCGCGGCCGGGGCGGACATCCTCGAGACCAATACCTTCAACGCCAACCGCATCTCCATGGCCGATTACGCCATGGAGGCCCAGGTGCCGGAGATCAATCGCGCTGCGGCCCGCCTGGCGCGGGAAGCGGCCGACGCATGGAGCGCGCGCACCCCACACAAGCCGCGTTTCGTGGCCGGCGTGTTGGGCCCCACCAACCGCACCGCCAGCATCTCGCCCGACGTCAATGATCCGGGGCGGCGCAACGTCACCTTCGCGGAGCTGGCCGATGCCTACGAGGAGGCCGCCGCGGCGCTCATCGAGGGTGGGGTGGACCTGCTGCTCATCGAGACCATCTTCGACACCTTGAACGCCAAGGCGGCCGTGTTCGCCTGCGAGCGCTTGTTCGAGCGCCTGGGCCAGCGATGGCCTGTGATGATCTCGGGCACCATCACCGATGCCTCGGGCCGCACCCTCTCCGGCCAGACGGTGGAGGCCTTCTACAACGCCCTGCGCCATGCCCGGCCTTTGTCCATGGGGCTCAACTGCGCCCTGGGTCCAGACCTGCTGCGTCAGTACGTGGCCGAGATGGCGCGCGTGTGCGAGACCTTCGTCTCGGCCCACCCGAACGCGGGCCTGCCCAACGAGATGGGTGAATACGAGCTGGACGCCGCCGAGATGGCCCGGCAGATCGGGGAGTGGGCGCAGAGCGGGTTCATCAATATCGTGGGCGGCTGCTGCGGCACCACGCCCGAGCACATCGCGGCCGTCGCCGAGGCGGTCGCCGGCCTCCCACCACGGCCGGTCCCCCGCCCCGAGCCGGCCTGCCGGCTGTCGGGCTTGGAGCCACTCAACATCACCGCGGATTCGTTGTTCGTCAATGTGGGCGAGCGGGCCAACGTGACGGGATCGGCGCGCTTCAAGCGCCTGATTCTCAACGGCGAGTTCGACGAAGCCCTGGAGATCTGCCGCAGCCAGGTGGACAACGGCGCGCAGATCGTGGACGTGAACATGGACGAGGCCCTGCTCGACGGCAAGGCGGCCATGACGCGGTTCCTCAACCTCATGGCCGGGGAGCCGGAGATCGCCCGGGTGCCGGTGATGATCGATTCATCCAAGTGGGAGATCCTGGAGGCGGGGTTGCGGTGCATCCAAGGCAAGGGCATCGTCAACTCCATCTCCCTCAAGGAAGGGGAGGAGCGGTTCATCGAACAGGCGCGCCTGGTGCGGCGCTACGGGGCGGCGGCCATCGTCATGGCCTTCGACGAGCAGGGTCAGGCCGACAGTCTCGCGCGTAAGATCGAGATTTGCGAACGTGCCTATCGGATCCTCACCGAACAGGTGGGCTTTCCGGCCGAGGACATCATCTTCGACCCCAACATCTTCGCCGTGGCCACCGGCATCGAGGCGCACAACCACTACGCGGTGGACTTCATCGAGGCCACGCGCTGGATCAAGGGACACCTTCCCCATGCCCTGGTCTCGGGCGGGGTCTCCAACGTCTCCTTCGCCTTTCGCGGCAACAACCCCGTGCGCGAGGCCATTCATGCCGTGTTCCTCTACCACGCCATCGCCGCCGGCATGGACATGGGCATCGTCAACGCAGGGCAGCTGGCCGTCTACGAGGAGATCCCCAAGGAGCTGCGCGAGGCGGTCGAGGACGTGATCCTCGACCGCCGTCCCGACGCCACCGAGCGGTTGCTGGCGCTCGCCCCCAAGTATCAGGGCGACGGCGCGGCGGTGGAGGACAAGCAGGATCTGGAATGGCGTGGCTGGCCGGTGGAGCGGCGCCTGGCCCACGCGCTGGTCAAAGGTGTCACCGAATTCATCGAGGCGGACACGGCCGAGGCGTTGGAGAAGCTGGGGTCCCCCCTGGCGGTCATCGAAGGGCCGCTCATGGAGGGCATGAACGTGGTGGGCGACCTGTTCGGCGCAGGCAAGATGTTCCTGCCCCAGGTGGTCAAGAGCGCACGGGTCATGAAGCGCGCGGTGGCCTGGCTGGAGCCCCACTTGTTGGCCGACCGCCAATCCGGGGCCTTACAGGCCGCCGGAAAGGTGCTCATGGCCACCGTCAAGGGCGATGTGCACGACATCGGCAAGAACATCGTCGGCGTGGTGCTGCAGTGTAATGGCTACGAGGTCACCGATCTGGGAGTCATGGTCCCGGCGGACACCATCCTGAGTCGGGCCCGGGAGGAGGGGGTGGACGTGATCGGCCTTTCGGGACTCATCACACCGTCGCTGGACGAGATGGTGCACGTGGCCTCGGAGATGGAACGGCTGGGGTTCCGCATTCCGTTGCTCATCGGTGGGGCCACCACATCCAAGGCCCACACCGCCATCAAGATCGCGCCGGCCTATTCCCATCCCGTGGTCTACGTGCCCGACGCCTCCCGGGCCGTGGGCGTGGTGGGGGCGCTGCTGGGCGAGGAACGCGAGGACTACGCGCGCCGGATCCGGGAGGAGTACGCGCGGGTGCGCGAGCAGCGGGAACGGGGCGATGCCAAACGCCGGTATGCCCCTCTGGCGCGGGCGCGGGCCAACAAACTGCGCACGGACTGGACCGCCTACACCCCACCGCAGCCGCGGCTCAAGGGGATCCGTGTCTTCGACGACTATCCGCTGGAGGAGCTGCTCGGGCGCATCGACTGGACGCCGTTCTTCATGGCCTGGGAGCTGGCCGGCAAGTATCCGAAGATCCTGGACGACGCCGTGGTGGGCGCCGAGGCGCGCAAGCTGTTCTCTGATGCCGAGGGCATGCTGCACGAGATCATCGAGCAGCGCTGGCTCACCGCGCGCGCGGTGATCGGGTTCTTCCCCGCCAACACCGTGGGCGACGACGACATCGAGCTGTACACGGGCGAGGACCGGGGTGAGGTGCTGGCCACGCTCCATCACCTGCGTCAACAGATCGAGCGGCGCACCGACCAGCCCAACTATTGCCTGGCCGACTACGTGGCTCCGCGCGAGACGGGGGTGGCCGACTGGATCGGGGCCTTTGCCGTCACCGCCGGCATTGGCATCGAGGCACACCTGGCCCGCTTCGAGGCCGAGCACGACGACTACCGGTCCATCCTGCTCAAGGCCCTGGCCGATCGGCTGGCCGAGGCCCTGGCCGAGCGCATGCACGAGCGGGTGCGCAAGGAGTTCTGGGGTTACGCCCCGGACGAAGACCTTTCCAACGAGGAGCTCATCAAGGAGCGCTACCGCGGCATCCGTCCGGCCCCTGGCTATCCCGCCTGCCCGGACCACACGGAGAAGGCCACCCTGTGGCGGCTGTTGGAGCCGGATCGGCGCATTGGGCTCACCCTGACCGAACACTACGCCATGACCCCCACCGCGGCGGTCTCGGGCTGGTACTTCGCCCACCCCCGCGCCCGTTATTTCGGCGTGGGCAAGATCCTCAAGGACCAGGTCGAGGACTATGCTCGGCGCAAGGACATGCCCGTGGCCGAAGTGGAACGCTGGCTGGCGCCGGTGTTGGCGTACACTCCTTGAGTGCGGGTGGGCCCGGCACGCAATGGGGCTGCGTGTAAAGTCCGCAAGGCTTCGGGTGGGAAGGGCCAGGTCTGAGCGGCACTCACCCGGCGTCAATCCTGGTGTGCACCCTGGTCGACCCAGCGGCGCAGGATGTCGGCCTCTTCCGGGGGCATGGGCTTTTTCGTGGTGTGCATGCGCGCGCCCGGGTAGGCTCGGCCCTCGGCCACCATGTTGAGGAGGCTGTGGCGGCTGTCGCCGGGGATGAGGGTGCGTGTGTAGTAGGAACCCCGCAGGAGCCCTTCATAGCTTTCCAGGTCGAGTCCAGTCATCCGGAAGCCGTGCCCGTCCGGCGGGCTGTGGCAGGGCAGACACCGCTGTTGCAGGATCGGGTAGACATCCCAGGTGTAACTGACTGCGGGCTCGTCGCGGCAAGCGGCCAGCATGGCGGCAACCAGCGCGGCGACGGCGAAGGGGGTCGATCCGATCAGGGCGCGGGGCCGCAGGATCAGCCTGCGCATCGTCCCGAGCCTCCGTTCGTGCCCCGGGCAACGGGTTTGTCCGCGGCGATCCGGTTGCGCAGCCGCGCGATGCACTCCATGCGGGCGAAAGTGGTCAGGATGTGTTCTTCCAGTTTGCGCTTCATGACGGCAGGGCCGATCAGCGGCGGTAGGCTGAAACCGGGCGTCATCCGGCCTTCGTAGGTCACCAGGGCCGATCCGTGCCGGTCCATGACTTTCCAGTGGGATTCTCCCGAGCGGAAGTCACTCGAGTCGGGCTCGATCTCGGCGTGCAGTTCTCCCGGTCCCGTTTCGCGCAGGCGTTCCACGCGTGTGAATCCCAGGCAGATGAAGGCGATGCAGTCCTCGACGTGGGTGCGCACGCGGATGCTTCCGTCTTCGGCCGGTGGCAGGATCAGGCTTTCGGTGATGCTCGGATTGAGCCGGTAGACGTGCGCGTAATCGGTCAGCACTCGAAAGACCTCGCTGGCGGGAGCGTCGAGCCGCATCCGTACCCGGACTTCGTACACATCCCCCTTCCGGGTGACGGAGAGTTTCTCCAGTTCTCCTCCGTACGCGGACATCCCCGCAACGAAGGACAGCGCCCCCAACAGCGCGGCGGCGGATCGGCGGGCAGTGGATGGGGCTCCCCTCACCGTGCCTCCCAGACACGGACTATGCGCAGGTCTACGTCGGGCTCGCGCAGGCCCAGCGCGCGGCGTTCGTCCCCCGGCTCGTAGGGCCGCGGTGTGAGAAGATAGACGCCATAGAGGACGTGTTCCCCCTTGGGGCAGTCGGGCAGGGACTGGATGGCGAAGCCCGCGCCCATGGTCTCGTGTGCCCCGTTCCGCTCTCCTGCTGCGGGGTGATGTGGCTGGCAGATGCAGGACCGGGTCTCCACATGGGCGCGCAGCTCCTGGGGCACCGCCAGCACGCTGAGGATGGACACGCGATCGGTGTCCAAGGCGATCCAGTCACTGCCCGAGGTGTCCGGGTGGCGGCCCAGGTAGACATGATGAAAGGGGGGATCGCTGTAGTCGGTGGTGACGGTCATGCGTACACTGCGTACCGGGAAGCGGACCGACATACAGATGGGCACCCGGGCGAAGTGCGGATAGTAGACGTGCTCGCAGGTGACCCCCGGTGTTTTGACCAGCCCCCCGGCCAATTGCAAGTGGGCCTGGTTTTGTTTGATGACCCGGATGGGTCCGGCGATATAGCCCCTGGTCCGGCCCATGATGGCCTCCTCGTCGAAAGAGATACGGTGCAGGGGCGGGGGAAGATGCAGCAGGACCTCGCCTCGGATCTTGATGCGATCCACCAGGGGTTGTCCGATCACCCGCAAGTCCCGGATCAGCGCTACCCGCGTGTCGGAGAACCGGAAGGCGTAGATCGGGGTTCTTACGAGGTTGGCGTCGTCGTCGTACTCGATGTAGCGGGTGGAACTGCGAGGCGGCGGGTCGGTATCGAACGCCGCCACATACGCCCAGCCGTCGGCACCGAAGACCTCGCTGCGTACGTGGAGTTCCACCACGCGCGCATCCCCGAGGCGCTCCGGGGGGTGGTCCAGACGCGGGCCGAGATCCCTGCTCATGAACACCAGCTCGTCGTTGGCGTCGAACAATCGGTGTCCCGGCGGGTCCTGGTCGTCTCCGGCGGCGTGCGGCTGCCGGGAGGTCTCCCACCATCCGTCCTCGGCGCCCGCGAGCTCCGCCGGTGGTTGAATCTCGCCGTCTGCTCCGGCCGGGACGGTGTCCCATACCCAACGGCCATCGCGGTGACGCTGATCCACCTGGAAAGGAATCGGTCCGAGTGTGCCGTCGTGCATCGTGAACACGCGCAGCCCGTCGATGGGGCTGCCCAGTAGTGCCGGGAGTGCCCGTCCGGTGGCGACCACCGGTACGAACGGATGATCGCGAAGCCGAGGAGGCGCCAATCCGGCCATGGCGGTGCTCAGGCATGTGCATCCCGCCAGTGTGATGCCGAGCAACCGCCGAAGGCCCGGTAATGGACGATACGCAAAAGAGGGCAGCGAAAGGCTGAGGCGGGTCAACGGAGATGCGGGCTGGCGGGTCCTGCCCTCGATTGTAAGTGCTGGATCCCCGCCCTGCAGGAGATCAGCCGCTGGCGACGCGCTGTGGATGGATTCGTTCGACCACGAATTTCAGGCACAGCGTGACCTCGTCGCTCACCAAGCGCTTCAGGTGCGTCATGCCGAACTCCGAGCGGCGCACCGTCGTGCGGGCCGCCAGGGCGATCCGGTCACCCGCTGCGCTCTCGCGGCGTTGGGCCTCGACGTCCACCTGGACGTCGAAGGCCACTGGGCGCGTGACCCCGTGCAGGGTGAGGTCGCCGTACAGCCGGGCCCTTCCCGGCTCCACGATCTCGAAGCGCCGGCTGACGAACAGGATCTCCGGAAAGCGTTCGGCATCGAAGAACAGATCATTCTTGGCCAGGGCCTCGATGGCCGCGTTGCCGGTGCGGATACTGTCGGCGCGCACGAGCAGCAGTGCCCGGTTGCCTTCGCTGGATTCCGGTGATAGGGACACTCCCCCTTCGAAGGAGCGGAACTCCCCGTGGATCTGTCCGGCCAGTGCGTGGTCGACGCAGAATTCGACCCGCGAGGCATCCTGTTTCACACGATAGAGATGGCCTTGGGCCGCGGCCTGGAGCATCTGGGCGATGATCTCCGGGTCCACCTTGCCGTCGCGGAAGGCGGAACAGATCTCTCCGCTGGGCGCAGACGTGGCCGAGGCCGCACCGAACAGGGCCAGCACGAGCGACAGGACCAGGCTTTGCAACCACTTCATGCTCATGGTCTGCCTCCTCAATCATATAAGCAAGTACTAATATACAAATAAGTAGACCGTCATACAAGGAACCCGTTCCCGTTTCCCCGGGATCTCCGGCCTCGTTCGGGATCGGCTCCCCGGCGTCTGCGCCGAGAGGTGCCATAGTGACCGGGGCGCCGGATCGAAGGCTGGACGCCGTGGCCGGGCAATGCGGAGCACCCGCGTGGCTGTACAGGACACGCACTCCCTGTAAAATCCCCGCAGTCTTTGATTCAGAGCGGGAGGGACCGAGCGGCGGGTCCGTCCCGCTTTCTGTGTGTGAGGGTGATCGGTGGCATCGGCAATTCTGGTTCTGGCCGACGGCAGTGTCTTCCGCGGTGAATCCATCGGTGCGGCAGGCACGAGCGTGGGCGAGGTGGTGTTCAACACGGCGATGACGGGTTATCAGGAGATCCTGACCGATCCGTCCTACCGGCGCCAGATCGTCACGCTCACCTACCCGCACATCGGCAACACGGGCGTGAATCCCGAGGACGAGGAATCCGGTGGTGTCCAGGTGGCCGGGTTGGTGATCCGCGACCTTTCGGTACGGGTCAGCTCGTGGCGGGCGCGCGAAGCCCTACCGGACTACCTCGAACGCCACGGCACTCCGGCCATCGCGGGTATCGACACCCGGCGGCTGACGCGGATCCTGCGCGAGCGAGGCGCGCAGGCGGGCTGCCTCATGGCCGGCCCGGGGGTTGACGAGGCCGAAGCGTTGGCCGCCGCGCGCGCCTTTCCCGGGTTGGCGGGGATGGACCTGGCGCAGGAGGTGACCACCGTCGAACCCTACGTGTGGGGTGAGGGGACTTGGCGCGGCCCCGGCGAGACGATGACAGCCGACCGCCAGCCCGGGTTCCATGTGGTGGCCTACGACTTCGGGGTCAAGCGCAACATCCTGCGTATCCTCCACGATTTGGGCTGCCGCATCACGGTGGTGCCGGCCCGGACGCCGGCATCGGCGGTGCTGGCCATGGACCCGGACGGCGTGTTCCTGTCCAACGGCCCGGGTGATCCCGAGCCTTGTGACTACGCCATCGCGGCGATCGGCGAGCTGCTGGAGGCGGGGATGCCTTTGTTCGGAATCTGCCTGGGGCATCAGCTCTTGGGGCTCGCCTGCGGGGCCCGCACGGTCAAGATGAAGTTCGGGCACCATGGGGCCAACCACCCGGTACAAGACCTGGAGACCGGCCGGGTGATGATCTCCAGCCAGAATCACGGCTTCGCCGTGGACGAGGGCAGCCTGCCGGGACATCTGAAGGCCACCCACCGCTCGCTGTTCGACGGCTCGTTGCAGGGCATCCGTCACCGGGAACGGCCGGCCTTCGGCTTCCAGGGACACCCCGAGGCCAGCCCTGGTCCGCACGACGTGCGGCCCCTGTTCGAGCGGTTCATCGAGGACATGGCGCGCGTGCGCGCCCGGGCAGATTGAGGCCGCGCCATGCCGAGACGCGAAGACCTCCACAGCATTCTGATCATCGGCGCCGGCCCGATCGTCATTGGCCAGGCCTGTGAGTTCGACTACTCGGGAGCCCAGGCTTGCAAGGCCCTGCGCGAGGAGGGCTATCGGGTCGTGTTGGTCAATTCCAACCCCGCCACCATCATGACCGACCCGGAGATGGCCGACGCCACCTACATCGAACCGGTGACCTGGGAGACGGTGGCGCGCATCATCGAGCGCGAGCGCCCCGATGCCCTGCTGCCCACCATGGGTGGCCAGACCGGGCTCAACTGCGCGTTGGATCTGGTGCGTGAAGGGGTGCTGGAGCGTTTCGGCGTGGAGATGATCGGCGCCAGTCGCCAGTCCATCGACATGGCCGAGGACCGCGAGCGGTTCCGCACGGCCATGGACGAGATCGGCCTGGCCTCGGCCCGCTCGGCCATCGCCCACAGCCTCGAGGAGGCCCTGCAGCAGGTGGCCTACATCGGCTATCCGGTCATCATCCGGCCCTCCTTCACCCTGGGTGGCACCGGCGGCGGGGTGGCCTACAACCGCGAGGAGTTCGAGGAGCTGGTCAAGCGCGGCCTGGATGCCTCGCCCACCACCGAGGTGCTCCTTGAAGAGTCGCTGCTCGGCTGGAAGGAGTTCGAGATGGAGGTGGTGCGCGACCGCAAGGACAACTGCATCATCGTCTGCTCCATCGAGAACCTGGACCCCATGGGCATCCACACCGGGGATTCCATCACGGTGGCGCCCGCGCAGACCCTCACCGACAAGGAGTACCAGGTTCTGCGCGACGCCTCCATCGCGGTGCTGCGCAAGATCGGCGTGGACACCGGCGGCTCCAACGTGCAGTTTGCGGTCAATCCCACCGACGGGCGGCTGGTGGTCATCGAGATGAATCCGCGGGTGTCGCGTTCCTCGGCGCTCGCCTCCAAGGCAACGGGCTTTCCCATCGCCAAGGTGGCCGCCAAGCTGGCCGTGGGCTACACCCTGGACGAGTTGCGCAACGAGATCACCGGCGGGGCCACGCCCGCCTCCTTCGAGCCGGCCATCGACTACGTGGTCACCAAGGTGCCGCGCTTCACCTTCGAGAAGTTTCCCAAGGCCGACCCACGCCTGACCACCCAGATGAAGTCGGTGGGCGAGGCCATGGCCATCGGACGCACCTTCCAGGAGTCTCTGCAGAAGGCCCTGCGTTCCCTGGAGACGGGTGCCGACGGGTTGGATCCGCAAATCACCGAATGGCATGCGCAGAGCGAGGCGCGACTGCGCCGCGAACTCGCCGAGGCCGGGCCGCAGCGGATCTGGTACGTGGGCGACGCGTTCCGGCACGGCCTGTCGCTGGACGAGGTGCAGCGCCTGACCGCCATCGACCCCTGGTTCTTGGCCCAGATCGAGGACCTGATCCGCCACGAACGGGCCATCTCCGGCCGCCGCCTGGACGAGCTGGACCGTGACACGCTCCATGCGCTCAAGCGGGCCGGTTTTTCCGACCGGCGGCTGGCGCAATTGCTGGACACCGACGAGCATGCGGTGCGGGCGCTGCGCAACGCGCTGGGGATCCACCCGGTGTACAAGCGGGTGGACACCTGCGCCGCCGAGTTCGCCACCACCACCGCCTACCTCTATTCCACCTACGAGGAGGAGGACGAGGCCGCCCCCACCGAGCGGGCCAAGATCATGGTGCTGGGCGGAGGGCCCAACCGCATCGGCCAGGGCATCGAGTTCGACTACTGTTGCGTGCACGCCTCGTTGGCCCTGCGCGAGGACGGCTACGAGACCATCATGGTCAACTGCAATCCGGAGACGGTGTCCACCGACTACGACACCTCCGACCGGTTGTATTTCGAGCCACTGACCCTGGAAGACGTGTTGGAGATCGTGCGGGTGGAACGGCCGCACGGGCTGATCGTCCAATACGGGGGCCAAACGCCGCTGAAGCTCGCCCGCGACCTGGAGGCCGCCGGCGCGCCCATCGTGGGCACGAGCCCGGACTCCATCGATCTGGCCGAGGACCGGGAACGTTTCCAGCGCATGCTCCACGAGCTGGGCCTGCGCCAGCCGCCCAACGCCACCGCCCGCACCGAGGACGAGGCCGTGCGCCTGGCCGAGGACATCGGCTTTCCCGTGGTGGTGCGCCCATCCTACGTGCTCGGCGGGCGGGCCATGGAGATCGTCTACGATGTGGACGACCTGCGTCGTTACATGCGCGAGGCGGTGCGGGTGTCCAACGAGGCCCCCGTCCTGTTGGACCGCTTCCTGGACAATGCCGTGGAGGTGGACGTGGATGCCGTCTGTGACGGCGAGCGGGTACTCATCGGCGGCATCATGCAGCACATCGAGCAGGCGGGGGTGCACTCGGGCGACTCGGCCTGCAGCCTGCCGCCCTATTCGTTGCCGCCCGCGGTCCAGGACCGTATGCGCCGTCAGGTGCGCGAGATGGCCCTGGCGCTCGGGGTCAAGGGGCTGATGAACACCCAGTTCGCCGTCCAGGACGACACCGTCTACGTCATCGAGGTCAATCCCCGAGCCTCGCGTACGGTCCCATTCGTCTCCAAGGCCATCGGTGTGCCGCTGGCCAAGGTGGCGGCCCGGGTCATGGTGGGGCGTACGTTGGCCGAGCAGGGCCTGGACGCCGAGCGCATCCCGGGGTACATCTCGGTCAAGGAAGCGGTCTTTCCCTTCAGCAAGTTTCCGGGGGTGGACCCCATTCTTGGGCCGGAGATGAAATCCACGGGGGAGGTGATGGGCGTGGGCCGCGATTTCAGCGAGGCCTACGGCAAGAGTCAGATCGCCTCCGGGCAGCGCCTTCCGAAGGGAGGGACCGCCCTGATCAGCGTGCGTGACCAGGACAAGGCCCAGGCCGTGGAAATCGCCCGCGAGCTGGTTGCCCTGGGCTTCCGTGTGGTGGCCACCCACGGGACCGCCGCCGCCCTGCGCGCCGCAGGGATCGACGTGCAGGGGGTGAACAAGGTTTTGGAGGGCCGCCCGCACGTGGTGGACATGATCAAGAACGGGCAGATTCAATTGATCGTCAACACCACGCAGGGCAAGCAGGCCATCGCCGATTCCTACACCATCCGCCGCGAGGCGCTCAATCGCAAGGTGTGCTACACCACCACCATCGCGGGCGGCAAGGCCCTGGTGCTGGCCATCGCCCGCCAGCCTTTCGAGGCGATCTACCGTTTGCAGGATCTACACGAGGAAGTCGCATCATGAGCAGTAAGGTGCCGTTGACCGTCCGGGGGGCCGAGAAGCTCCGCGAGGAGCTGCAACGGCTCAAGACCGTGGAGCGTCCGCGCATCACCCAGGCCATCGCCGAGGCGCGCGCCCACGGAGACCTCAAGGAGAACGCCGAATACCACGCCGCGCGCGAACAGCAGGCCCTGGTCGAGGCACGCATCCGAGACCTGGAATCCAAGCTCTCCCACGCCCAGATCATCGATGTGACCCAGATCCATGCCAACGGCAAGGTGGTGTTCGGCGCCACGGTGGTGCTCCTGGACCTGGAGACCGACGAGGAGATCACCTATCAGATCGTGGGTGACGACGAGGCCGACATCCAGCAGGGCCTGATCTCGGTGAGTTCGCCCATCGCCCGGGCCCTGATCGGCAAGGAGGAAGGCGACGAGGTCGTCGTCCGGGCCCCCGCAGGCGATCGGGCCTTCGAGATCGTCGAGGTGCGCTACGAGTGAGGGTGGGGGTTCGCAATGCCACGCAGGCCCACGGCGTGCGCGATGGGCGGATGCGGAACCGGCTGGGTGGGGCCTTGAGCGCGGCGCGCCCGGCGGCTCTGTGCGTTTTCCTCGTCTGAGCGGTCTGAGCGCTGGGTGTCGGGTCCTTGCCCGTGCGATGCATCAGGACAGTGATACGCGTGGTTCTTTGGGATGACGGCGATAGAGGGTGAGCACGAAACCCACCCGCTGGACCGGCACGGCGCCGGTGCGGCGGGCCAGTTCGCGGATCAGGCGGTCGCGCGTGGTCCGATCGCAGC